>NZ_JAXBMC010000012.1:0-128259 GCF_033963865.1 Cytobacillus sp. IB215316
TTAATTATAAAATATAGTGATTGATTTTTTTGATTTGGAAACTATTTGGCACCCTTTCCAAAAGAAAAGACGCGTTCCATTACAGAAAAGCGCCATATTGTTGAATAACTTTATCACCTTAACTACTAGTAATCAAACCTTCGTACCCTTCATAATTAGGCCAAAAATAGTGTGACCTACCATTAGTCAGGGCATCTATAACTTTGTCAACAGGAGTAATCTTGAGTATGCAAGATTAGTTTTTGACTTTTTTTAAAAATATTTGAAATGATTCTTTCCTTTTGAAATTAAACACCTTTTTTTCTGAACTCTTCTTTAATTTTTTTATGCCATTCCTTAAACTCCATCCAATATTCATCCTCTATAATAATCTCTCTTCTTCTTTTAGCTTCTTCAACGAATCTCTTCCGAAATGAACTTAAGTTCTTATAGGGTTCTCCAGTTCTTTGCTGATCGACCCAATCTCTCCAAAATTCTATATCTTCTCCATTATACCCCTTGCAATATTCACAAATATAATAATACTCATCATCTTCAAGTATTTTGGCAATCACCTCATCTGGTGATGCCTCTATCTCAGCCCAAATCGTAAGTTTCAGGCAATCATCACACAAGATATCATCATTGTCAAAAAGACTCTGGAATTTTTTTTCAAATTTTTCATCCATAGATATCACATCTCATTTCTAATTCCTCTATTATAAAAATACTATTGAAATTATATTTTATAATTTTTGTGTTTATCATGATTTGTTAGATTTTTGGTGCCTTATTTCAAAAAAACTCACCTGGTTAAGAAACAAGATGTAGTTAAATTTAATGGACCAGTTACTTCAATACAGCTTCCACTTTAGGCACCTATTTTAACTGTCGGTTCTGCTCCTATAAAAACCAATGCAATACTTAACTCTTTTTAATTTATCCATTCTCATTAACTTGAAAGGTTCCAAATCTACCTAATTGTTTCTATTTTTAAGTATTCTCCTCTAAAGGTCAATATTATTTGTGGCTATAAAAATATTGAGTTTAAATAGTCCTTGAATATATAATCTAGATTATTATATCATTGGTAAACATACAAGATTTTCAACATATTTAAGGAAGTGTTTTAATGATTATAGAAGTAGATTATTTTCAACACAAAGATTATATTCTCGTTCCTGTTCACATAGGAGAAAATATTGATAAAATAAAGGTTAAATTTTATGCTTGGATATATGATAAAAATAATGACCATAAATATTGGATATATCGTAATGGAATAAAGGATGGTCTGCTGGTAAATACAGAAGGGCTTGTATATTGGCTAAACAACCATTATTTAAATAATACACAGGAAACTGTCGTAAAAGTGGAAAGTACCCCAGATATTATTAGTAAAGCAGAAAAAAGAATATGGTTCTAAAAGTACATTTATGAGCTGCGACAGCTCCTTTTTTTATTTAGCTTGCTTGTAACAACTTCCATTGTGGTTATTCCGATTTGAACAAGATTTCTCAATACATAAAAAAAGACGCTTTTCAGAATTATTTCTGAAAAGCGCCATATTGTGGAATAACAATTCTGAGGTTGGACATTAGTTAAAAACACTAATAGACTCATTAATCATTGAGTTTACTTTTAAATGTCTATGAGATAAAACAAAAAGGAAAATTATGCAAAAGCAATAGACGACATCGTAAATAGTTGTTATAATCTAAATGTTCAGATAATTAAAATAAGGGGTGTGTCCATGAGAAAAAAACTAATGATGTTTGTTGCAGCCTTTACATTAATTTTCGGGATGGGATTAGGTACAACTAGCGCATATTATCCACCGCCTCCTCCTGATGATGGTGGTGGCACTGGTAACGGTGGCACTGGAAGCGGTGGCACTGGTGGTGGTAGCACTGGTGGCGGTGAGAACTGTGATCCAGCTCCAGATGGTATTACTCTTAATAAAATTTGTCCACCTGAAAGATAATAGTGCGTATTGATCATTTAATGTCATTTGGAGTACCTCACCAGGAATGGTGAGGTACTTTTTTTCCTAGCACACATCTCAGTTTTATCCTTAAATAGCAGTAACCACAATTTCTATTGTGTTTCATAACTACTTTCTAAGTAACTAACTTCTAAATAACACTTTGGCACTTCCACCCCTAAAGCGGCAAGCTGATAACTTACGGAAAACAGTGTGTTTCTCGAGTGATTGTTAAACAAGGATTCAGAAAATCACCAAATTATTTTGGCTTTTTCTAATTCATCCAGGTTTATTTGATTTTATTGCATGGGGCTAGGACATATTGTGTTATGTTTACTAATTTTCTCGTTAATGACTATGACATCCTGTTCTGTTTTACAAGAATGTACTAATTGAGAGATTTCTTTTTGTAATTTTAACCAAGGAGGTAGATATCCCGCATCCTTTGCTATTTTTTGAAAGCGTTGATATGTGTCCATTTCTAAATACTCTTTAGATATTGGTTTACCTTTCCCCTTATAGTTATCTTTTTCCCCAGCTTCTTTTAAAATATCTCCTATTAAATCATTATATTTTCTTTCCATATGATTCCTCCATTTTTTTACTTAATCAATAACTACCTTCTCATTCCCGCTAAAATAGTTTGGTTTAGATGACATTAATATTGTCATAAAGAGAACTAAAGCAAGCGATTTCCAACCATTTTCCTATATCATACGCACTTGTCCATTCATCTGTTTTAGTATAATGACCTTCACAATTTCTAAAAGCTGGATTATATTTTGTTATTCTAAACTGATATTTAATTTCTCTACTCAAGTTACTCCCCCATTAAATATTTCTATTATTATTATAATGAATTTACATCTCAGGTATATTTTTATTTATTTTCACGATATTCATTTCGGTTTTATTGTAGTAAACACAACTATCATTGTGGTTACTAAATCACTTTTTCTACCCATAAGCTACCTACAAATCCAGCAACGGGACAGCCATCTTTTTCGTACATATAATGAACTAAATTATTATGAGTAACACCTGTACACTTAGCATGTATATCCCCTTCTTCTTCTGTACGAATAATAATCTTGTCGCCTTCTTTTATTTGTTTAGACATGTCCATCCTCTTCACCCTCCTTAGTAACTTCAATTGCTATTTTGTTTACTTCACCACTTACATTTTTTGGTTCAAAATAATACTTGTGATGATTTTTTAAAATTATATACAGGAGTGATTACATTGGATGAAGTAATTATTGTTTGGGCTATTTCTATTTTCGTAATTTATTATGCTGTCAAAACTGCTGTTAGAAATGGTATAGATGAATCTAATACAAGTAAAAAGATTGATAGAATTTTAGATAAAATAAATGAAAAATAGTAACTATTATCAGCACCTTACATTAATTGATGGAGGTGTTTTTTAGATTGTTAGAATCAGGATCCACAATGCTTATTTTGTTTACTAAATTCAAAACCATTTTTTGTTATACTTAATTTGTAGAACCGCAGGATTACTTTACATTCATAAATGATTGGAGAGATTTATATTGATTGGTGGCCTTGGCATTATTTTATTAGGTATTATCATTTTATTTCTTGCCATGTACTTCCTATATTGGGTGATAAAAAGTGCAATTAAAAACGGAATGAACGAATCATTAAATACCAAATTAATAGAAAGAGTATTAGAGAAAATGGACGAGAAAAAATAAGAAAATGTGTACACCTTCGATATATACGAAGGTTTTTTCTTTTACTAGTAGCCACAATTACTCTTGAGTTTCCTTAATTAATTCAGCGCATTCAGGACACCAATACTCCCCTGATTCATCTATCACACACTTGTCATTATCCGTATCAATCTCTTTATTGCACATAATGCAATTTTCCATATCAGTATTGATAACTTTACTGACTAACGCAGCACTCACACTACCAGCTAGGAACTTTCTGTATGACTTAGCCATTTTAGCCCCCCTAATCGACTCACTAATTCTTGAGTTTCCTAAAATCTTCATTATCTTTAATGGTAATCAGTCTAAATTCCAATTTTAATTATTGTTCAACAACTCTCCTCATATTATGGTAATAATAATAATTTTGAAGAGGTGATTTGGTGGCTACTGTTGTTATTGATGTGAGCACTCATAGAGTTATCGTTACTTTGTTACCAGCAGGCATTTCAGGTGTTTCTGTCACGCCAGATGGTAAGCTGGCTTATGTTACAAATCTTGATGATGATATTGTTTCAGTTATTGATGTGAAAACTCTTAAAGTGGTTGCTACTATTCTGATTGAGCAAGGTCCATCTGATGTCGCCTTCACACCTGATGGAAAACTCGCTTACGTGATTAATAGTGCCTCTGAACAAGGTAATACTGTTACAGTCATCGATGTGAAAACTCATAGCATCATTGCTACTATTATGGTTGGCCTCAACCCAAATGTTGTCGCCTTCACACCTGATGGCAAAATCGCTTACGTGATTAATAATGCCTCTGAACAAGGTAATACTGTTACAGTCATCGATGTGAAAACTCATAGTGTCATTGCTACTGTTATGGTTGGGCAAGCTCCATTTGATGTCGCCTTTACACCAGACGGAAAAATCGCTTATGTCACTAATAATGGATCTTCTAGCCAATCAGATAATACAGTATCTGTGATTGATGTGAAAACTCATAGTGTCATTGCTACTGTTATGGTTGGGCAAGCTCCTTTCAATGTCGCCTTCACGCCAGATGGGAAACTCGCTTATGTCACTAATGCATTTAATGCCACAGTATCAGTCATCGATGTGAAAACTCATCGCGTCATTACTACTGTTATGGTTGGGCAAGTACCATTTGATGTCACCTTCACGCCAGATGGGAAACTCGCTTATGTCACTAATGTAGATAATGCCACAGTATCAGTCATCGATGTGAAAACTCATAGCGTCATTGCTACTGTTCAAGTTGGGGAAGGTCCATTTGATGTCGCCTTCACACCTGATGGGAAAATCGCTTATGTTACTAATGAAGATGATGTTAAAATATCAGTCATCGATGTTAAAACTCATAGTGTGATTGCTACTATCCCTATAGATCTCCAATTAGGAAGGATTGCTTTCACGCCCGATGGAAAATTGGCTTTTGTAGCAGAATTAACATAAACAATCTAATTAATTTTTAGTAACCACAATACAAAATAAGTCTTATAAGTAAAAATCAGTCACGAATTCATCTACATGGTCTTATCTAATTCTTATATGCCGTGTTAGCTGCTTATCCTACTTATAGAACTTTAAAAATCCCCCTCCTATAACAGAAATGGGATTTAATATATTTTTATATAGTCTGAGTCAGCTAATTAAGCCAGTTCTTGCAAGTTATAACTTACTAAATAATTAATCAAAAAAACTTGTTATTCCACAATTTGTCCCTAAGATGAAGAAAAGCACTAATCCTTGTTACAGATTAGCGCCATATTGTTGAATATCATAATATTTTTCAAAGCATGTCATTATATAAATGTGATAATCTTCTACCCTATGATAAAGAAACCATTAAACATAATATAAATGCAATACTTGATAAAGGTGTCATTACGTATCTTTCTTTTTTACTTCTGGATATTAGATTTCCTATCGTATTTAAGCCCAAATAAACTGTTCGTATTATGAGGTCAGTCAGTAACATTTCTGGCGGACCTATTTTAATTGGTATTACTCATAAGATAGTAGGGATAGCCTTAACTACATTCTTGCGCCAAATCGTTGAAAATCAGCACAACAAAAAGCAGGCAACTAACCCCTATTAGTTTAATGGTATAATGTTAAGCCCATGCTTGTGTTGTTCTTTATGACGGGACATAAGGAGAATATTATTTGTTTATTCATAGTAAAGGGATTAAGTGAAGGACTGCTTCTTAAAAGGAAAAGGTGTTTGAGAGCATTATGCGATTATCTCTTATCATAGTCGATCTGATATTTACAAAATATTGGTGACTAGGTCATGAAAAAATCGATGATTTATTTGCAGTAGGAATTTAAAAAATGACAATGAGGTCCATTTGTGGGATCAGGGACTGTTGAGTGAGTATATTTAAAATGCACAAAAGTTAAATGGTATTATAATTATACCGCTTTTTAGAAATAGTAATTTTAAACGTAAACACACACAGTTGTATCTACTTGAAAATATTTCTTGTAATTATTTCACCATTAGATCAACCAATCAATGTAGTGAGCGGGTTTATAACTATTTAATACATACCTTTGAAAATCATCAAAAAGCTATAAAAAAAGCCGCATATTCTATTTCAGACGGCTTTTTTACCTTACTTATAAGTTCTTTAAAATCTGTTTATATTCTTCTTTATCAATTTCTCCTTGAACATAACGTAGCTTTAATATATCTAATGTATTATTGTCACCTCTATTATTTTGTTTCCCTGTTTTAAAGACAGTTAGCAAGTCAAAAGTTAAATTTTTGGCTATTTTTATTAATTTGAATAAATCACCTGTTTTCAAAAGATAGTAAAATATTATAATGGATAGAACTAGATTTACCACCTCTATTTCACCTCTTTACATTTTAATAGTTTTTAGAATGGCTTGAAGTTCATCATGTGTAATCTCACCACGAGCATAACGCAACTTCGCAACCTCTTCTGCTTCAATGACTGTTGTACCCTGCTTGTTATATGATGAAGCGCTAGTTCGATGTATCTTTTGATTTTTAAATATTAATATTAAACCTACCGTGATAAGGCCAATCACAATAATTGTCATAAAAGAACCATTAAACATCATATCAAAATTGTTGAATCCTGATGGCATTCCATTATATCCGTAAAATCCTCCATTACCTCCAAAGGATCCCATATGTCCTCCATTCATCATATATATTCTCCTTTCCTATTTGTTTTTATTATAATAATGCTATTAATTTTTGATATTCTTCTATAGAAATTTGACCTGATGCATATCTATAATCGATTACATCTTTAAGATCGTTTGTGCTGTTGGTTTCTTTAGATTGTAGATTCCTTAATAATTTTTGTAGTTCACCAGTTTTATACAGATAAAGACTAATAGCCAGAATAAGTATTAACAACATAGTTTCATTCCTCCAACATTTATATTTTTTGAACTTTTGTAGGTTCCTGAGTAATTAGCCTGCAATTTTTAATACATACTCATTCCTCTCAAATTACTGCTCTGAGATGAACCACCACCCCCATGCATTCTCTTATATAATTCTTCTTGTTCTTGATAGTCCAGATTGGGATGCATATCACTCATGTATGGTTCCATTTGTTCAAATTTCACAATTCCTTCTTCCATGAATTGTTGCATACTTTCAAAATTGCCTGTGACCATCCAATCCGTCATTTGATCATAACTTACATCCTGTTTTCGATTCACCGAATTTTCATCTAGTGTATCTTTTTCAGAAATTAGAGATAGTCCTGCTCCACCTGTAAATACAATAGCTGCTGTAATAACACTATTAAGTATATTCATTTCTAATCAATTCCTTTTATAAAGTTATTTTTGGTTTTACTTAAAGAATCTTTTTCTTGATTTCCTCAAATTCTTCAAAGGAAATTTCTCCTTTTGCCAGCCTAGACTTTGCAATTTCTATTGCATTTGAGTTTGTTGCTAACTGAGTTCCATTTTCAGCAACTGGATGTTGATTATTAACCACTAAATAAATAAGATAACCAATGATTAAAAAACCCAATATCATCATGAATGATCCACCTCCGAGTCCAATATTACAAAATCATGTCGCGAGCTCATCGTTGTCTTATTAATAAATCTCAATCCATTTCTTTATTTACTGCGATCAATACACTTAACTAGACGTTGTTCAATTTCATTAGCTTTACTATCTAGATTGGCATCGTCTAAGATACTCATTAATGTGGTCGGTTTAACCATCCCTATTTTGTTGGTTTCTTGCTCACCGTACACCACGATTTTGCATGGTAAAAAATATCCTACTTGATTTGTAATTGATAAAACTTCTTTTGCATCAAAAGGATTGCATACTTCTAACACATAAAAATCTTGATTATATTCTAAACCTTTAGCATTTAGTTTATCTTTAATATTGAAACTCCATAAAATACTAAACTGTTCTTTAGATAAATTCTCCTCCAAATCTTTGAGTATTTGACTTACTGGTTTTTCGGTATTAACGGTAAAGTGAAACATCTAATCGCCTCCTATTTTTTTGTGTGATCTTTGAATTTGTTTTCTTTACTTGCTCTTATCATAAGCAATACTTGTAAAGATCTTGTGAGCAACTTATGTGGAAGTTATGTAGGTTTACTCACTAATACCAAAAACGAAAGGAGGACAAATAAAAAAAGACTAAGTCCAGTGGCTTAATCTCCTATTTCTGTATTAGTACATATATTTAATTAACTGTTTAATGAACTCACTAAACATAAATAAAAAGAGAATAATCACCAAAAATATTCATCGTGAAGTTACCTTTTATTTGATAGGTGCTACTATTAACTTTCTAATGATGCTATAAAATAAGTCATCTTTCTCTTCAATCAACAAGCCCGCACTATTTATATTATCTAATGTTTTACGGTTAACATTTGCTCCCCACGTATTAACTGTTATAGGGTTTAATATATCCATCATTTTTCCTACTATTTCATTCTCACTTCTCATATGTTCCAACATAATAATTTTTCCATCTTTTTTACAGACTCTGCCCATCTCTTTTAGCCCTTTTACAGGATCAGGTACAGAGCAATAAACACAAGTCGCTATAACATAATTAAAAGTATTGTCAGGAAAATCCATCTGTTGCGCATCCATTTCATTTAGAGTTACTTGATAAGGTAGAGAAAGGGTATTAACCTTATTCCTTGCATGCTTCAGCATACCTGGACTAAAATCGATACATGTCAAATGAATATCGTCTGGATAAAATAGAAAATTTGCACCGGTACCGACACCTACTTCTAGAACATTTCCTTTTACATTTTTGAGTAAATCTTCCCTCCAACTCTCCTTTATCATCCTATCCATGGAATTGAATATCCTTGACACCCGATTATAACGCTTCTTAATCTTTTCGGTTAATTTTTGATCCATTTCAAATCTCTCCTAGGACATATTGGTTTAACTTTTTTATTTTAAAAGATGGAAAATTAAAGGCCACTTAAGACAAAATAAGTAAACTTGACGGTATTGAACTTACTTTATTGGGAACTGTACTTCTACAGTTGTCCCAACGTTTAATTGACTGGTTATTTTAATATCTCCTTGATGTGCTTCTACTAATGCCTTGACGATCGATAACCCAATTCCCACTCCTCCAGTTTTTCGGTCACGAGATTTATCACCTCGATAGAATCTTTCAAATAAGAAAGGGAGGTCTTTCTCACTTATTCCTTCACCTTCATCTTTAACTATGAAAACAATTTGATCATGATTTACTTCTAAATGAATAGAAACTGTTTTCCCTTGTGGTGTATATTGTAGAGCATTATTCACTATATTAGTTAAAATTTGAATGATCTTATCACGGTCTCCTGAAAACCATAAAGATTCAGCAGGGTATTCAATTTTTAAATCCACCCCTTTTTTCATAAACAATGGACTAAATTGATGTTTTATAGAAGATAAGAGATTTTCAATCTCAATCTTTGTTTTATCTAATCTAATTTGTGGATTTTCTGCCGCTATTAATGTTTCTAATTCATTAACTAGACGAACTAACCTCATAAGTTCCTCATGACATTGCTCCAACCTCTTTGAGTCAGGTACCCATATACCATCTTGAAAGGCTTCGATATGACTTCTTAACGTTGCTAGTGGTGTTCTTAGTTCATGTGCAAAATTAGCTGTAAATTGTTTTCTTAGTGATTCCTCTTTTGCTAAAGATTCTGCAAGCTGATTAAAAGACTCTCCTAGAGGCTTCATTTCATCTGTCAATTCCTGAATAGGCACTCGCGTTCGCCATTGATGATTACGCAACTCTATAATTGCATCTTTTAACTTTATAAACCCTAATGTGAAACGATTTGAAAATAATAAACTAAATAAAATCGATAGAACAACAATAACTAATAATGCTAAGATAATATTTCTTTTTATTGATTTCAAAAAGATAAAGTCCTCACCCATTAATTTTTCTGGATAGAATACTGTTAAATTACCAATTAGTTTATTATCTTTTTTTAGCTGGTATGAAGCTGATCGATAATCACTAGAATCAATTGAAGACTTCATCCCACTCATCATGCTCATCATTGATTGCATTGATGTTGTATCAATTAATAAATCACCGTTAATACCAAAGAGTTTATAGTATAAATTTTCCGTCATTGCATGCTCATGCATAATATTACCTAGTTGCTCGCTAGTTAACTCACCCGTCTCATCATATTGTTGAAGCACTTCCTTTTTAATCGCTTCTATCCGTTCCTCTCTGTTTCTTTTGAGATAATCAGCAAATTGATTTTCAACGCCAAAAAAGATAGTAAAACTTGTAATGAAAACACCACTTAAAGAGACAACTAAAAGATACATTAATATCCTTGACCTAAGTGTTAATCTCATCCTTTTCTCCTCCAAATTTATACCCCATTCCGAACACGGTAACGATAAATTCAGGGTGACGAGAATCGGTTTCAATTTTTTTGCGCAAATTTTTTATATGGGTATCAATACTTCTTTCGTAGCCTTCAAAATAGATACCATCTTCTTGTATTTTTTCCAATAAATCAGCCCTACTGTACACTCTTCCAGGATAGCTCGCCATCGTAATTAGAATTTTATATTCATTTGGAGTTAGAGCGAGTATGTCAGCATTAAGCTTTACTTCCTTTTTCACATGATCAATTATCAACTTTTGATCATTAAAATTAATTTGCTTCACATCTGTCATTTGCTGTGTTCTTCTTAATAACGCTTTAACTCTTACAACAACTTCTCTAGGACTAAATGGCTTTTTTACATAATCATCAGCACCAATCACGATTCCATTAATCAAATCTTCTTCAGCTGATTTAGCCGTAAGCATGATAATGGGCATATGGCTATCCTTTCTTATCAACCTACATACTTCTTCACCAGAAATATCAGGTAACATCAAATCTAATACTATAAGGTCTGGACTCTGTTCCTTCACCTTTTTTAATGCATCGATACCATTAGAAGCAAAGGAAATATCCCATCCTTCTTTTTCAAAATAAGCTTCCAGCACTTCTAGTATTACTTGTTCATCATCAACTACGAGAATTTTAGTCATTAAATCCACCTCTCATATGAATATTATCATCTTCTTTACGAAAAAACATAATCTCCATAACTTCCACACAACTTGAACATATAAACTCCATATTCAGTATCTACAATGAAAATATCTAAGAAAGGAGTTGGAAAAAATGAAAAAAATTTTATTTAGTTTGTTAGGTAGCACCATTATCTTAGGAGGAACCGTATCTTATGTATTCGCTCAATCAAATGATGAAGGTAATGACAATTTTAACTTTGGACAAAAGAAGCCTTATATACAAGAAATGCACCCTGAGTTGTCTGCACAAGAGCAAAAAGATATGTTTGATAGCTGCCATGGAGAAGATGGGGCTATGGAAAACTATAACGAGGACATGATGAATAGTTTTTAGAGAAAAGACTCTGTAGTCCTTTATATGTTTGGACTAAGATCCTTTATATTCAAGAGGAGCTTTTGGGGACTTTCTAAATGATTTTCAATATCCCGTTGAGGGACCAGATTTATGGATTCCCACAGCCCCGCCATTTCCTAATATTAAATAGATATTTCTTCCTAGTGTTAATTCTTTTATTATAATGTGAAAATTTAACAGAACATACACCTATGATAGAAAAATACTATTATCACCATAAAATTTACCCCCTTTGGACAAGGGGGTATAACTATTTATTCCTGTACGGCAACTTCTTTATTATAATTCTCTACTTTTTTTGTAGTAATTTATTTTGATCTTTTAAATACTGAATCTCTCCTTCTAACTGCTTAACTTTATAGCTTTCTAGTCTATTATCTCCATTAAAGTTATCACTATGTTCATTTACATGGTTATGATTCTTATGGTGTCCATGATTTTTATCTCCATGTTTATGATCTTTATGGCTACCATGCATAAATAGCATCATAAGCGGACATATAAGGAGAATTAGAAGCAACATCCAGTTAAAAATGCAAAACCTCCCCATATTTAGTCATATACTTTTTTAATTACCCTACGACCTCATAACCAGCTTCCTCAATTATTTCTTTTAATTTTTCAACACCCACTGTTGTCGGTTCATACTTAACTTCCACCGTTTTACCAGATAAATTCACTTCTGCATGACACACTCCTGCTATTCCATCAAATCCACCTTCAATTGAATTTACACAATGATTACATGACATACCTTCAACATTAAAAATAATAGTTTTCATATAACTCTCTCCTTGTATATTGATAATTTTTTATATATAAAATTCAAGACGCACTGGACGTTCTGAATGAAGAAAAGAATGTCTAACCCTCAACTAAGAATTCAACTTACAGCTGGCTTAAATCTCTTTAAGCGTAAAGCATTCAACAATACAGAAACAGAGCTAAAGCTCATTGCAGCTGCTGCAAACATTGGGCTTAACAAAGGCCCTCCAAATAGGAATAAAATCCCCATCGCAACTGGAATACCTGCTGTATTATAGGCGAAAGCCCAGAATAAATTTTGCTTAATATTTCTAATGGTAGAATGACTTAATTCAACCGCTGTAGGTACATCCATTAAATCACTTCGCATTAAAACAATATCTGCTGATTCCATCGCTACATCTGTACCTGAGCCTATTGCAATTCCAACATCAGCCTGAGCTAAAGCTGGTGCATCGTTTATACCATCTCCGACCATTGCCACTTTCTTTCCTTCTTCCTGAAGTTTTTTTACTTCACTCGCTTTATCTTCAGGCAATACTTCACTTAATACTCGATCAATGCCTACTTGTTTAGCAATTGCTTCAGCTGTTCGTTTATTATCACCAGTAATCATAGCTACTTCAATACCTTTTTCATGAAGCTTTTCAATAGCTTTTACACTATTTTCTTTAACTGTATCTGCTACAGCAATGATTCCGGCAATTTCATCATTCATGGCAATATACATAGGTGTTTTTCCTTCATTAGCTAAATGATCAGAAGTATCACTTAGTGAACCTAAAGCAATGTTTCGATCATCCATCAGCTTTCTATTTCCTAATAATAATTTATTATTGTCTACCGTAACCTCTATACCATGCCCTGGAATCGCACTAAAAGAACTTGTTTTCTTTAAGCTCAATCCTTTTTCTTCTGCACCTTTGACAATAGCTTCACCTAATGGATGTTCCGATCCTTTTTCAGCAGATGCTGCTAAAACTAACAGTTCTTCCTCTGTTATGCCATTCGATACAACTATGTCCGTCACTTTTGGTTTCCCTTCGGTGATTGTTCCAGTTTTGTCAAATACTATAGTTTGTAATTTATGCGTTGATTCAAGAGCTACTCCACTCTTAATTAATACTCCGTTTTCTGCACCTTTACCTGTACCAATCATAATAGCTGTTGGGGTGGCTAACCCTAGAGCACAAGGACATGCGATTACAAGGACTGAAATAAAGATTGTTAAAGCGAAAAGCGCTGTTTGACCACCGATGTACCAAGCAAGCCCAGATAAAATCGCAAGACCTATAACAATAGGTACGAAATATCCAGAAATAAGATCGGCCATTTTAGCAATTGGTGCTTTGGAACCTTGTGCTTCTTCTACTAACTTAATAATCTGAGCGAGTGCTGTATCCTTTCCAACTTTTGTTGCTCTATATTGTATTGTTCCATTTTTATTAATACTTGCACCAATGACTTTATCGCCAACATTCTTTTCAACAGGTATACTCTCACCAGTTAACATTGACTCATCAATGGCTGTCATCCCTTCTACGACTACACCATCTACAGGTAACTTTTCACCTGGTTTAACGATCACAATATCATCAACAATTACTTCATCTATTGATATTTCTACTTCTTTTCCATTCCTAATGACAATAGCTGTCTTAGGCGCAAGCCCCATTAATTTTTTAATTGCCTCTGATGTTTTGCCCTTTGTTAATGTTTCAAGGTACTTACCCAATGTTATCAATGCTAGAATAACTGCCGCAGTTTCAAAGTATAAGTCTTTAGCAAAACTTTCATTTCCTGCAAAAATCATGGCTGTAGCAAAAATTCCATATACCACTGCTGCACTCGTTCCTATGGCAATTAATGAATCCATATTAGGGTGCCTTCCTATCAATGTTTTGAAGCCCACCCGATAAATACTTCTGTTTACTATAACAACAGGTATCGTCAGAACTAATTGAATTATTGCAAAGGCTTCTGGATTATATGCCGGGTCTATGGATTTTGGTAGAGGTGCTCCTACTAAATGACCCATCGCAATGTATAGTAATGGTGCTGCAAAACTTGCAGAAATCCAAAAACGCTTCCAAAGACTTTTAATTTCCTTCTCTTTCTTTTCTTTGTCTTCATCAACAGTATCAGAAGACCCTCGTTCTTCATGCGCTTCATAACCTGCTGCAGAAACTGCATCTATGATGTCAGAAGCAGACACAACTGAAGAATCATATTGAACACTCATTTTCTCTGTTGCTAAATTTACGTTAGATACTAAAACACCATTCAATTTTTTTGTTGCTTTTTCGATTCTTTGAGAGCAAGATGCACAAGTCATTCCTGTTATTGAAAAAATCTTATTTTCTGTTTCTATTAGTGCTTTATACCCTGCCTTCTCGACAGAGTTTTGTATGTCTTCTACCGAAATTGAATTCTCATCAAAATCAATTGTTAATTTTTCTGTAGCTAAGTTTACATTCGATTCTTTTACACCGTCTAGCTTTTGTGTTACTTTTTCAATCCTTTGTGCGCAAGATGCACAAGTCATTCCTTCAATGTTCATTGTTCTTGCAGTCATTTGTTTCACCCTTTCTAAACAATATTCATTTAATTACCTAAACACCGAATTCTCCAAACTAACAAAGCTATTTTGTTTCTCTTCTACAAAATGATTTATTAAATTCACTATCAATAATTCCCATTAGCGTTTTTTGCTCTTGATCCACATCCTTTACATTGACATTGACCTGGAATACAATTACACTCAACTTCCTCTACTGCTTCCTCTTTCTTCTTTGCTAAAGTTTCTTCTAATAAATCAATGTCATCAAAACTTAAGGTTGCCTCTGAGATCATAGAAGCCAGTTCATTACCAACTTGTTTACTACAAATATTTTCAAAAAAGCTCTCCCTAACAGTTTTGAGACTTTCATTTTCTGAAACGGCAGCCGTATAGATATATCGCTTTCCATCAGATTTTGTATTTAACATCCCTTTTTTTACGAGGCGACCAATTAATGTTTTTGTTGTAGCTTGTGCCCATTCTCTTTTAGCTTCTAAAACTTCGCTAATATTTCTGCTAGTCGCATGATTAAGTGTCCAAACTACCCGCATTACTTCCCATTCTGCGTCAGTTATTTTTGATTTATCTTCTGTTAACATATATTTCACATCCTTATCGTTTACAATTGTAAACGTTAATAATGTTAGTTTACAATTGTAAACGATAAATGTCAATAACTCAAATAATTTTTTCTAATTGTTAACATTTATACGAGTTTACTTGGGTATCGACTCATTGTTTATCTCGACCATTACTTGATAGCGACACCAATAATATTATCAAAAAATCTCACACGAATACGAAACCTCAGATTCCTATACATATTGTGTTGTTTTGACAAAATCGGTGGAACACCTTTCACCATATACTGGTGAAATTATTTATAAACTCTGTGATAAACTTTGTTGTGCTGGAGTATTGCAGAAATGAATAGACCTTCTTGAAGGTTTGTTTTTGGCATCTTTACCTATTTAGCTCAAGGCTTATTTGCCGATTTTATCTTCGAAGTTTGAATATTTTATGTGTTTCACAACATGTAAAATTTCTTTAACAACATTATCACTGTTCTTAGATTTAACAGCATCAGTAATATACTCTTTAATATGATTTTCTATCAAATTTGCTGTAACAGTGTTCAGATTGTATTGAATTATTCTTATATGTTTTAAAAACCCTTTAATATCATCCTCATGCTGAAGAATCATTTGCTGAAGCTTTCTTATCTCTATCTCTGCCTCCAGTAATATTATAAATATCATTTCGTTTTTCATTGCTTCACCCCAACTATTACGTAGCCCTTAGCAGTCTATATTGCATTTGTCATTTATTAACAGTTCAGCTTAGATGGTGTAATCATGTGTACGCTTTTCATATACTTATTATATTCTTCTCAAAACGATTTAATTGTTACCTCATATTCTTACTCAGATTACAAAAATTGAAAATAACTCCTTCATTGTCGCTATTATATTACCTTGGACAAGGATGACTCATATTGCTAACGAAATCCACTATTGTGTGAATGTCCTATTTCTCAAAAATAATAATCTAAATTATTGAATAATTGATGGAGTTCAAAATTTGTAACAGAATGTTCATTTATTTTTGATTTAATCTAACCCAACTTCTATACGTAGATGGGAATTAATTATTTTTCATTATATTGTTAGCAAACAATTAATCTACCTACAATTTTTATAACCTAAAAAATAATTAATTAAAATGAAATCGTTATTCCACAATATGGCCCAATTGTTAAATTGTCAAATTAATACAATATCTCTTCTTTAACTTCATAATTTTGAAAACTACCACATAATATAAGGCTTACTCCACATTCTTTACCGTTACAATTAAAGTTAATAATTACCGTTAATCGCGATATATATCTTTTCCATTTTAAACGCAAAAGGTGTGTCTTTTAATAGTTCCGATGCACGTTGATAGACTTCGTGTTACTTGCCGTCAAAGAACGATTTACCTCGCTTATATTTTGCTAAGCGTTCAACGTCTCCCGCAAGTGGAAACTGCTTGCCTATTTCGAACATTGCACCGCCCCCTTTCTTTTAGTGATATAATTTATAGATTGAAAGGGGGGGAGTTAATGTGAGTTTGGTATTTACAGTAATTATAACTACCATATTAAGTTATCTTTTAATCGTTTTTACTGGCCCAGTTTTTGCTGCAATTATCGCCTTTGGTATTATTCTTGGTTGTTTATTTAGAGGTATATATCTACTTAACGAAATAAGTGAAAATCTTTATAAAATATCAGCTAAAGCTGATAGATTATTAGAAAAACAGCATATTAACGAATAAGCTACAACCATGTAGGCTTTTGCATTACCCGTGCTCTCACTTTCTTCGAATATTGAAACCTCCTGCTCCACTGCGTCAATTAAGTCGTCAGCCTCACCCGTTCCAAATCGTTCAAATTGTTCGAGCAACAGGACGTGATTATTTTTCCTCCGCTTCCAATATCCAGAAACACCACCTCGATTCGAAGATCTTTTCGTTACCTTTGCTGAATTTTATCAACGTGTGAGTGTGCCGGGTAATTAACTTTTCTTAATGCCTTTTTCAGTTCATCGACAAAGAATTCCTTCGCCATTTGCGCCTCGGGTGCTATACCGTGGGGCTGATATTTTCCACTCCATAAGATCGTCCTCCTTTCCGTTTTAGTTCACTCGAAAAAGCTCGCCGATTGATGGACGAGCGTGAATTTATTTTATGTTAAATTACATTAACACGGTGTGAATGCGATAGCAGTTGGTTCAGCAAATACGGGAACTGTAGCAATTAGCGAATGAGTTTTCACGACAATTACTGAAACATTATTACTACCAGCATTTCCGACATAGGAGGTTTTCCGTCGGATGTAAAAGAAACAAAACGTTGTTAGCTATCCACTCCGACTACTGCTATGATTGAATGGGTTTTAGTACCAATGACCGTGATGGTATTTCCATTTCGAGTAACTACATACGCAAATTTACCATTCGGTGTAATTGCTACGTTATCAGGTCGATTATTTATGTTACCTACTTGGGTTGTATTTATAACTGAGTGAGTTTTTACATCTATTACCGAACTGTGCCAATATTATTTTGGTTTTCACTTACACATAAACGAGTTTCCCATCAGGGGTAATTGCAACTTTCGACCAGTACTCTTGCTATAACGGAATGTGTTTTAATATCGATGACTGTTACCGAATTAGTACCGGAACCACCGTTAATATACGCAAGCTTTACGTCCGGTGTGACCGCTATATTGGTAGGTAAACCACTAACTGTAAACCTTGCAATCTCGCAATGTGTATTCACATCAATCACAGAAACATTACCGGTTGAAGTTTCGTTAACAACGTAAGCCCGTACCATCGTCCGACCTATGTCCTTTCTAACAGTGTATGCGAGCGTAAAGTCAAAGTGATTTTTTGAATACGCACAGTTTCTTCGTCAGATAAAGGCTTTTGGTCAGGGGGCTTGGGAGTCAGTCGTTTTCCCTTTGCAGCCTCACTCCAATTCGTGTATATCGCTGTATACGTCATTCGTTTTTAATTTACATAATAGCAGCTATAGGAACCAATCGGCGCTCATAACCGTTGATATGACAGTGTTTCTAACGCGCGTAAATATATCAATTATACACGATTTTATACATCGATGATTTGAAGACATTTGTGGCGTATCGGTCGTCCATTACTACGCTAAAATAGTGCATACGATTAACCTTCTTTTTTAAGTTGAAAGTGTTAGAGGTACCACGCGTCGGATTCGACTTGCAGATCTAGCTACACTGTTCTGTCATTCCATCAATATCTATATCTACAGCTAAATTTTCCCCACTCAAAACCATTATGTCTATTTTAGTTACATTTAAAAATGAAAACATTTTGTGAGCGGTAGTGTCAACCTCGTTTAAATTTAAAGTTATAGGCTGTATAATCCCATTTGAAGTAAAATTAATAATTACCTCTGCTACACCGTCTAGGTCTGTTTGATCTTCTCTTAAAACGACCTCACCGTGAAATCCAATTGCTCTGCCGTTGTATACTTCCACCAAATTATTAGTCATACTATTTAAGCCAGTATTTGTGGTACCTATATCGTCGGCAAGTAGCTGACACGGACAATCGCATTGCGTTACTTTTTCAACTGCACTATAGCCTATACTGCCCCTTTTACACGGTTCCGTCATTCCATCACAAGTTACACACACATCCAGATTCTCACCAGTCATAACATTCACTTCTATTTTAGTTACATTTAACAACGAAAATATTTTGTTAGTGTTTCTAGAAGATAGATCTAATGTTATAGGCTGTACAATACCGTTTGATGTAAAATTAATTATTACAATCCCGACACCCATAGGTACTCCCGATTCCGACGTTAATTCGACCTCACCTTGCAATCCAACTGGCCTACCGTTGTATACTTCAGCCGTATTATTAGTTGTATCATTCATATTCCTGTTTAAAGTAATTATATTATCTACAATCAATAAACACGGACAATCACACGTTTTTTCCTTACCAGTAGCACTCCCGCAACATGTACTTACTTTCTTGTATTGACCCATTGTTATTCCTCCACAATCGCAGATTAATAAAGTATATTATGCCAATATTTATAACCGTGATTGGACGTAAAAACGAAACAACTACACTTACATTTGCTTTTGTTCTGTCTACTATTCTATCGATAAGCGATAACCCTATTCATCCTCCTCTTTACCGCCCTTAAACCGCTTGATCTACCTACGCTTTACTACATTATCCTGCATACAATTAACCTTCTGATTCAAGGCGAAAGGGTTGGGCTTGCAGGCTTAACTACATAACTCTGTCATTCCATCGAGAGATACAAGTACATTTAGGTCCACTCCACTCATAACTATCACTTCTATTTTGGCTACATTTAGGAATGAAAAAATTTTACTAGAGATACTGCCTACACCATTTAATTTTAAGGTTATAGGCTGTATAATACCATTTGATGTAAAATTAATAACTACTTCACCCATCCCATTAGGATTTGTTATACCATCTTTTAACTCTGCCTTACCGCGTATTCCAATTGCTCTACCGTTGTATACTTCTGCTATATTATTATTCGTACTATTTAAACCGTTATTTTGAGCACTTATAACATCCGCGAGCAATTGACACGGACAATCACTCGTTTTTCCTTCCTTGAATGTACTCCCGCAACAGGTACTCACTTTTTTATATTGACTCATCGTTCGACCTCCGCTATCACAGTTTAATACGGTATATTATGCCGGTATTTATAACCGTGATTGGACGTAAAAACGAAACAACTACACTTACATTTGCTTATGTCCTGTCTACTATTCTATCGATAAGCGATAACTCTATTCATCCTCCTCTTTACCGCCCTTAAACCGCTTGATCTTCTCTTTAATATCCCACACACTCAACGTTTTGTTACTGTCTCGGAATCCAGTTATCGGAGTTTTCCGGGTTCAAGTTTTCGCGGAAATATTCGTATGCAAAGTAAAGCAAGTCGCGTTCGCCACGGTGAATTCGGTTAAAACGATCTAGCTTTTCGATTAGTTCGAAGTAGTCTTGCATAATTTCGACCGGCATATCTTCGGCTGAATTATACTCAGCGTCAATTAACGTGATAATTTCGTTTATTTCTTCAATTTTGTGCTGGCGCTCATCATAATCTAGCCATTCGCCATTTTCCCACGCCATAAGATCGTCCTCCTTTCCGTGTTAGTTCACGCGAAAAAGCTCGCCGGTTGATGAGCGAGCGTGAATTTAGTTTAGGTTAGGTTAGATTATATTAATCCGGTGTAAATGCAATCGCCTCAGGACTTGTTCCAACATCAACGGTTGCGATTACTGAATGCGTTTTTACATCAATAACACCTACCGTTGCATCACCTTCATTACCAACATAAGCTAACGTTCCCTCCGGACTGAACTCTACGAAACGGAGGTTATCATCTATTTGAACTGTAGCTATAATCGATTGTGTTTTTACATCGATGGCAGTAATCGTATTTCCGTCACGAGCATCTACATAAGCAAGTTTCCCGTCAGGTGATATCGCTATATTACTTGGACTGTCGCCCGGATTAGCTACCGGTAGTGTAGCGACAACGGAGTGCGTTTTCACGTCGATTACTGTGACAGAGCCACTTGTTGAATTATCGCCTTCATTTACGACATATGCGAGTTTCCCGTCCGGAGTAAATCTAATATTAATCGGATCTTCTTCCACTCCAACAGTTGAAATAACTGAGTGTGTCTTTGTATCGATAACTGACACATTTTCATCATCTTGGCATACTACATAAGCTAGTTTCCCATCAGGTGTAAAAGAAACGGCTCTTGGATCTTCACTAACATTGATTGTCGCTATCATACTATGAGTCTTAACATCTATAGCAGCTACAGAAGAAACACCACCAACGTCTTCACGATCACATACGTAAACTAATTTCCCATCAGGGCTGATTGCTATAGATTCAAGTTGTCCTCCTATATCAACAGTATCAATGACAGTATGAGTTTTCGTGCTAACCACTGACACACTTGCATCACCTTCGTTTACTATATAAGCAAGCTTACTATCCGGAGTAAAAGCGATACCTACGGGCGAAACTCCTACTTGAATAGTTGCAATAACCGAGTGTGTTTTCGTATCAATAACTGACACGCCACTAACCCCTAATCCACTGAAAGTAACATAAGCTAGTTTCCCGTCAGGTGAAATTGCGATATTATCTGGGCCCGGTCCCACCAAAACGGTAGCAATTACGGAGTGTGTTTTCGTATCAATAACGGAAACGTTAAAGGAACTAGCATTCATTACATAAGCCAGTACCATATCGTACCGACCTCCTTACAATCGTTTTTACCAATGTATGCGAGTTAAAGTCAAAGTGATTTTTTGAATCCGCACTGTTTTTCGGTCAGATGAAGGCTATTCGCTAAGGTGGCTTGTGGGTCAGTCGTTTTCCCCTTGCGACCACACTCCGATTTGTGTATATCGCTGTATACGTCATTCGTTTCTAGTTTACATAATAGCAACTATAGGAACCAACATACGATCACATGCGTTGATATGACCGCGTTCCTAACGCATGTAAATTTATCAATCATACACGATTTTATACATCGTTGATATGACCGCGTTTCTAGCTTGTCGAACTCCCTTTATTCGCTAAAATAGTGCATACAATTAACCTTCCGTTTTAAGGTGGAAGTGTTCGAGGTACCGCGCGTCAGGTTCGGCTTGTAGACTTATTTACTTACAAGGCTCATTCACTGCTCCCCAACGCATTAACCCTTCTACAGGGTCCGTACCAGCCACAAACACTACTTCAATTCTAGTTACATTATCGCATGTGAAAAATTTGTTAAATTGATTGGCATTTAAAGTTATAGACTTGTTTAATGTACCATTTGAAAAAAAGTTAAATACGACTACATCATTCAAGTTTAATGTTGCTAAAGTTAATAGCACCGTACCTACAATTCCAATTGCTTTTCCATTATATAATTCCGATGTTGTATTGACGCTATCTACCGAGAAATTTGAAGTAATATCACCAGTAAACAATAGACAAGGACAATCGCACGCTTTTTCATCCTTTACGATTGTACTTCCACAACACGTACTTACTTTCTTATACTGAGACATCGCTCAACCTCCATAATCACAGATTTACGATATAATATGCTCGTATTTTTACCCTGATTGGACGTACGACCTCAACCGACATCAAGTTCATCCTACAATTCCCCTATCTATTCGTCAGTGTCTACCGTTTGCTTAAACCGTTCGATCTTCACTTTCACATCCGACATACTAACGCCTTCCTCTTTATCTATCGAATCGATTTCGACCTTCTCCGTTAACTACTATGCACCTGAAACAACGTCCTAAACATCGCAGCATTACTATCCTTGATTATGTGATCGGGTATATCGACTCCATTACTTCCGGTAATCTATCGAGTGAATTGCGCATAATCTGACGATTTAATTCTTCGTTAAAGTGATCGAGCTTACGCCATCCTTTGTTATGTACGTTCTGTAACGCATACCTCTTCGGCTATTTCAGCGTACTTCATTCCGTTTCTTTTCGGCATTGCTAATATCGTAAATGCCGTTATTTGTGCTTTTGTTAAATTCCGTACCATACTTAACGCCCTCCTTTCCGTAATACTTTGCGAATACATACCGATTTAATAAGTTCAAAACCATTGTGCCGCATTTCGCCTTGCTCAAGTCATCACTGTCCATTAATACCTTTCCTCGCCGATAATTTAATAACCTGCGATAAAGAGGACAGCGACGAATGAGAGAAACGAATGAGGCGCAATCTTAGTCGGTAGACAAAGATTAAGATATATTTCCGCTCCTAATCGCTACATCCCTTGTCGCTCTATGGTGAACCCTGTTTTTGGTTATGGGAATAAGGTCACACTCATTATCATTTACGTTATTCTAATTGAGAATAAATACCTTTTCTTCACGTTAAAACATGGTGAGTAATGTATCGTCCGGCTTCTTATTCTTATGATAAAACACGCTAGGATTAAACGTGTATCGCTCCGGCTCACTACCAACTTTAATCCTCGCACCCTGCTTGCGTTAACCTTTCACAATATAAAAAGCTGACCGTATTAACGATAAGCAAATACTCTCCAACTCCCGAAGTGCCTGCGTTGCTTTCTTTGCTTCACGTTGAATAGCCCTTAACCCAGTAATAACATCAGGCACCTCAACATTTAATTTCACTGTGAATTCGCCAACTTCGCGCTGTGTTTGCGCCATGTTAGATTGACTCCTTTTTCGGAATCTAAAAAAGCCAACCACGCTGAATGCGATTAGCTGTAAAACACCAAAATATTTACTCAACCGTCTAATCAAAACGAATTAATTAACCATACAATACCGCAAACAAACTATGAAATGAGGTAGAATAATGAACGCGTATGTTTCAAAATCATCATGTTGCGGTAGTACTGTATCTACAGCCAAAGAACAAACTGCTTGTTGTGATTGTCCAGTAATTACCGACCAATGCTCAGGGAGAATTGAGCGAGAGTGCGGTAGTCCAACATTTTCCTTTTTTAATGGAAATACTATAGGATCTGTAAACGGTACAATTAACATAGAACCTACAACAACGTGTGAAATACTGATAGTAGTAACCTCAAACGGGATGGATTTTCCTTTAGGTCCTTGTATTGAAGGAGATGTTATATGCATCTCATATAGAAACGTCACTCAAATAACTCTAACATGTACTAATGGAAGTACAGGAGAAATTTGTGTGATAAATTATAACTTTACTATCACTGAAAGATGTATATCTAACACTGTTGTTTCAAGCAGTCCTTTGAGATAGCGTTAACTCGCGCACTGACCGCCTCCTTTAACTAATATTGACCAATCGCTCTCAGACAAAATTATCTTCGTTGAGGACGACCATTTTAAGACGCGTATTAATAGTCACTGGAGATAATCCGACTTCCCTGTCTTTACTGGCTTTATATTTATGATCTTCAAATTTCACTAGTCTTTCACGCATAAATACAATATAGTCTCTAATGGTATCTTCCGTAATACACTTTATATTTCGATCAATTCCGTTGCGATCTAAATAATCAAAAAAAACCCTAGTTGTGATCGTACTATTTTAGAGTTTTCTCCGCACGACCTTCGGCTATTTTAATCACTTTTAATCGTGAAAACAATTCTTCTAAATCGTTGATAGATTTCTTTTGCCCGATTACTCTTGCGTTTTTAGTAGCTTTACTACGTCGTTATGTTGCCATAATATTCGTCTCCTTTAAGTAAATTAACTAAACGAATATGATGGATAAATACCTCTACAGCACCGCTACCTTGCGGGTTAATGGGAGCGTAACCCTGCGACTAAGCCAAAGCACAAGTCAATGGAAATAAAAAACGCTAGAACCTTTGAGTTATCAAGGATCCTAGCGTTAGGATGATTCCGACTGGTCTCGAACCAGCGACCTCTACCCTGTCAAGGTAGCGCTCTCCCAGCTGAGCTACGGAATCACAATATATTGTTGTGAATAATTAATATAATAGCTTGATATATTTGAAATGTCAATATCTTTTCATGACTTCAACTCAACGATCTCTTATTGTTGGTTTTCGAATTAAGTAACATATATACACAACTACCCTTGGAGAGTTCATTTCTTTTGAAAAACTATGTTCAATATATTAAATCCTTTTTTACTATGATAATTTGGTGACAAAAATATAAAATTTTTGGATAAAAACCTTTTTATTTTAATATGATCGTGTGTGGGACTCCTTTAGGAAAAGTTGACTCCCTATTGTTACGAAAATATGTTCTCTGATCTTACAGAAAATAAGGGCTAGATGTAACCTTAAGTTCCATAATACCATTTATCAAAAAATGACTACCCTTACGTCGATGAAAAACATGACTGATATCAGGTTGAAGCTCTATTTATATCTACAAAGGTATGTATTTATTTGGTTGTGATGATGTGGACTATGGGACGATTTGACCTTACATAGATGAAAATGAAGGATTTTGCTTCGTGTATAAGTACAAACTAAAACAGCATATCAATGTAAGAAAAACATTTTCACTTATTGTAGATAACACTAAATCAAATTATATAGCCTTTATTAAGAACAATGCTTTTATAACTTATTTTCACAAAAACTCAATACGTTAAATGAATCTCATACAAAGAAAACATGTTCTTCTTGCTTACCTTATTAGAAAAATAATAAAATGAAGAAAAAGAATAAATCAAGTCCAAAGGTTTCTTCCTTATCAAAATACATAAAATCTTCATAAATTTACGCTATTATAAACTTTATAAGGAGGTTAAAATATGATGGAGAAATGGAATAGGAGAACGTTTTTAAAAAACGGTACTAAAGGTACTCTTGGTATGTTAACGCTTGCTGTTGTACCAATAAGCCTGACTGCATGTAATAATGAGGAAACAATAGATACTAGTTCTTTAGCAAAATTAGGCTTGTTAGATGATATAAAAAAAGGTCCTTTTCCTAAAAAAATAAATTATTCAACAACTATTAAAGATGCATGGGTCGAACAAAAAAGAGAAGGATTTGTGTATGTAAATGTTGATCCTGAGAATGCGAATAACCTATTAATTATGTCTCCTGTATGTACTCATTTGGGCTGTATTGCTGGTGAGGTTAGCGATGATGAAAAAAGTGAAAGTAGTAAGGAACTAACATTTTATTGTCCTTGTCACGGCGGAGAATACGATGAATTCGGTATAAATATTGGTGGTCCACCTCCACGTCCTCTTGACATCTTTCAACCCATTATACAAAACAATGAAGTATATATACCAGTACTAAGTAGCACAGAACGTACTTAAGTTTTCAAAAGGGTTTTTGGTTAATCTAGTAAAACTCAACTTAGTTCCCATTTCCAGTAATTTATGAAAAGAGCCTTTAAAAACCAACAACTAATTGTCGTAGGTGAAGTTATGGAAATTCTAAAGAAATTAATTATAATTATTGTTGTATCGTTAATCCTTCATTCGGCTTGGGAATTCCTACAGTGCGGGATTTTTTATAATATGTCTTCGATGTCAATTGTTGAGCCACTCATGTGGCAAGCAATATTTGGGGACGTTAATATGACCATTATTTTATTTCTTTTACTAACATTTATTCACGGAAATGATAAGTGGATATTTAATAAATTTAACAAAGTCACTTATATAATCATTTTCTTATATGCGTTAGCTTTAAGTTTTTATTTTGAAAGTTCAGCACTATATACTGAAAGATGGTCTTACTCAGAATATATGCCGTTCGTATTAAATACAAACATTGGACTTATACCAGTTATTCAATTAATTGTTCTATTCCCTCTAACCTTCACCATTAGCAGGTTTATACTTAAAAAATTGAAAAGTGGGAGTTGACTACAATCAATCCTCACTTTTCAATGAGACCGATTTCTATTTTTCCACAATAATAGTCCCAACCATTCCTGCTTGTTCATGCCCAGGAACACTACAATAGATTTTATATTCTCCCTCTTTTAAAGGTATAAATTTGATTCTACTGCTTTGCTCAACATCTACATTCATATGAATTGCTTCTTTTTCACCATCAGCTGACACTACCTTAACACCGAATATTTTATCGATGAAAGACACTTCATCAGGATGTGCATCCATTTCATCCATATAAGTTATTTCAATGTCCATATCGTAAGCATTTAAATCATGGAAAACCTTACCTTCATTTATTAAAATAAATTCATATTCTGTGCCTTTTGTTAAAGTAATCTTTTCAGGATTAAATCCCATCTCAAATGCTGAAATTTCTATTACTTTGTCGTTACTAACAGCTTCATCAGATGACGCAGTTTCAGTTTTATCTGCACTTTCTGCATCATCGGTGTTTTCTGTAACCTCAGTGTCTTCTATATCCTCAGTGTTTTCCATATTCTCAATTTCACTAGATTCTTCTTGACCACTAGTTTCACTGACTTCTTCATTAGAAATTTCAACGTCCTTTTCAACAGAAACCTCTTTATCTTGTACTGTTGAACACCCTGCTAGGAACACTACAATTATGAAACTCGAAATAATGTAATGAATAAGATTTTTATTTTGCTTCATTTTCTACCCTCTTTCATCGAAATTATATTTTTTTCACATTATTATTATAATTTGAATTGAATTAATAGTCTGTTAACCATATGGATAACAAACTAAAAAAAAGGAGTATTATTACTACTCCTTTTTTTAGGTCATTTAGCCTATATATCCTTTAGTATTCCTGCTTGAGCTGCTTTAGCAACTGCTTGAGCTCGATTAGTAACATGTAATTTGGCAAGAACATTTTGCAAATGTTTTTTCACGGTGTGGGGGCTTATATAAAGAAAATTACCAATATCTTTATTTGTATACCCTTTCGAAACAAGTTCTAAAATTTCCTTTTCTCGGTCGCTTAAATTATTAATTTCTGATGAAGTTTCAACTTTAGTTGAAATAATCGAAAACTCTTGTAATATTTTATCAGCCAACCCTTTGGTAAAAGGAGGATATCCTTCGTATGCCAATTTAATATAAGAAAATAATTCTTCCATGTTGAGGTTTTTTAACAAATAACCATTTGCACCATTTTTTATAGCATTAAACAAATCATGCTCTTCATCGGATATTGTTAGCATAATAATTCTTACGTTACTATTGAATGTTCGAATTTGTTTCGAGGCTTCTATGCCGTTTTTTTCTGGCATTTGAATGTCCATCAGTATTACATCAGGATTCAATTTTCGTGTCAATGAAATGACTTCCAACCCATCGCCTGCTTCACCTACTACCTCAAACTCAGGTTGTATGTGTAGTAATTGGACAAGTCCTTTTCTTAATACTTCATAATCATCACACACTAATATTTTTATTTTTTTCATTGAATCACCTATCTATTGGTATAATTAATTCCACAGAAGTACCTTGGTTTAATTTTGAATCAACTTTTATGTTTCCATGAATTAATTTTGCACGTTCATGAATCGTTTTTAAACCGTACTTTTTATCCATTTCCCCAAGATTTTCAAAACCTATACCATTATCTTTGATTTTTATGTGGATTTCTTCATTAATTTTAAGTAAGCTCACTTTTACACTTGTTGCTTGAGCATGTTTATTAATATTATTGAACACTTCTTGTAAAATACGTAGGATATGCATTTTCACAAGTGGGGTTACATATTTTACATCTTTCAAAATCCCAATTTGTTCAAACTGAACATCTACTCCTAATTGTTCCATGTATTTTCTTCTATACAAATCTATTAGTTTAAATAAGGACAATTCGGTATCTTTTGATAAGCGAAGTTCAAATAAGTACTGTCTAATTTCATTATAGGTGGAATTAATTAGTTCATCCAATTGATATAAACTTGAGGAAAATTGATCTTTATTTAAATGATCTTCTGACGTTTTAGCTTTAATATATTCAAGTAATATTTTCATACTACTAATTGCTTGGGCTAATCCATCATGCATCTCTCTGGATAATCGTTCTCTCTCTTCAACAATTGCAATTTCTTTTATTTTTTCATATTGAAAGACATTCTCCAAGGAAATAGATAAAGTATGTAGAACATTAGTCAATACTTCATTATTAGGAGTATAGGAATTCTGTAATATGAGGTATCCAATGACTTCTGATTTATCTTTAGTTTGCAGCTTTAAAAACATTAAAGAAGAATCACTATTTTTTGTAACTTCTACTTTTTCTCGGTACAAAGATAGGATAGAATTTTTATCAACTTTTCCTGTGGATACTACAGTTGGGTTTGATAGATCATTGTAATTGAGAATAAGTAAACTGCTACTATTACAACCCAATAAATTATTAACAATCGTTAATGCATTTTGAAATACAACATGTTTATTCGATGTTAAACGTCCTAAAGATATAATTATCTTCGATAACTTAAATAAGTTCTCAGATTGGTATTGTTTTTTAGCTGTTTCTGTATATAAAGCTATTATTGTTGCCTCTAATTCTTTTTGAGAAGATAAGTCTCTAACTGTTAAAGCAATTTTATTCCTTAATGAATGATCGCTATATATTTTAGATGCTGAAATACTTATGGGGATTTCATCGCCATTCCTTTTTATTAGCTTTCCATAATACAATTTATTGAAATTATCAATTAAATCTTCTTCAATCCAAATCAAATCGTTTAGATGTAAAGGTTCGATGGTATCCCTTCCACTCATAGTTATTGCACCTTGATTCATATGTTCCAACCGCATTTGTTCATTGAACAGGAAAATACCATCTATACTACTATCATAAAGAGCTTTTGCTTCTTTTTCTTTTTCATATTTCTTTTTCTCAAGTTTGGATAGGTTATTAAAAAAATATATGGATATAAAAACAATTCCCATTATAAAGATAGATGAAGAAATGACTATATCTGCATAATAGGATAATCGATGTATGATAAATTTATGACGGATTAGTTCATAAATTACGATTAGGGAGCTTGTAATAGCTATAAAAGAAATTTTAAACCTTGAGTAGCTCTTCAACTTTCCTTCCCCTTTTTAGGCTGTTTTCGCATATTGTTGTTTTTCGTACTAATAAATAAGCATTTAATTTGTGTCCTCTTTTCTTCCTACTTAAGACTAACAACTAAAAATATAAAACGTACGTATTAAGAAAGCAAAAAGCCTTTTTTATAACTATAACTGATCAATCATGCTAAAACAATTGGTAAACTGATCTGTTAAAACTTCCAATAACTATTGTAGTCCACTTTCCAAAGGACCAGACCATTGGTTCATACCACCATTTAAATTCCCTACCTGTTTATAACCTTTATCTATCAAAAACTGACTGCTGTCTGCTCCCATGCGTCCAGAGTGACAAATAAAAATAATCTCTTTGTTTGCATCTAGTTCTGTGTAACGATTCCTAATGTCGTTAAAAGGTATATTGATGGATCCTGGTATATGATTGTTTTGATAAAGCTCTACTTCACGCAGGTCAACTAGAATAACATCGTCTTTTTCCATAGCATTAACTACCTGGTCTTGTGATAATGAATTCCAGGAAAGTTCGCTTGTATTATTTACCTCAATGTTTTCATTTTTAGAATTAAATAAAAATTCCCCAACAGTGCCTAAAATAACTAAAACAAACAGCACTATTAGGATCACTCTGATTCCCTTTTGGTTCATACTATCACTCCTTTTTAAGGTTGGATTCTTTTCATGTAATTGTCAACATCCTGTTGAGTCATTTCACCAACTATTTTATCTATTACAATCCCATCTTTGTCTATTAAAAAAGTTACTGGAATAGGCCCAATATTGTAGGCATTAAGCACCTGTTCATCTTTATCTAATAAAATTGGAAATGTTAAATTGTATTGATCAACAAAAGATTGAACTGTTAATTTCGGCTCTCCTACATCCACTGCTAGCACCTCTACACCGGTGTCCCTATAATATTGATAAGAATTTTCAATAAAAGGCATTTCTTTTTTGCATGGTGGACAATATGTAGCCCAGAAGTTTAGAAATACTCCTTTACCTGCTAACTCGCTAAGCTGGACAAAGTCTCCTTCCAATGTGACCAATTTAAAATCTGGTGCTCTCTTACCTATAATAGCAATCTCTCCTTTTTCACTAGAAAAATTGGAGTACAACACATACCCGATAGCTAACACAAACCCTAACAAAATTAACCCTCGTAAAATAGTCCTTATACGCTTGTTCATCGCAGTTACCTCCTCATCGATTTATGCATATGAATGTAAACCTGCAATGACTAGATTTACTACAACTAGATTCAGCATGATAATGATAAAACCTATGACTGCTAACCAAGCCGATTTCTTCCCTTGCCACCCTTTTGATAATCTTAAGTGCAAGTATGCTGCATAGAATAACCATGTAATTAAGGCCCATACTTCCTTTGGATCCCATCCCCAGAATCTAGTCCATGCTTCTTGTGCCCAAATCATCGCAAATATTAAGGCACCTAGCGTAAAGATCGGAAATCCTATTAATACAGAACGGTATCCTATTTCATCCAGAAGGTCATCACGGACATGCTTTAGCTTTGGTTGAATGAAGGCACCTATTCTTTTCCTTAATACTAATCTTGTTATAATATATAGACTCAATCCACTTAATAACGCCCACAATAAGGAATTCAACTTTCTTGGTGCATTCACCCCATTCATCCAAGAAGGAGCATCAACTAAAGCACCATATGAATTGTTAGATTCTTCAAGGGTTCCGTTTGGAGGACCTACGATCGCTGGCATCGTGTATGTAATCGTTGTTTCTACATCTGTTTCGCTGACCCAACTATAGTTAGTTTCATAGTTCATTGTATTAAATATTAAAGTAACACCAGCGAAACCAACTGTACTTAGTAAAGCATACAAGACTAGCTCTAAGAATACTGTTTCTTTTGTCGTCTTATGTTGATTAACTGCTTTTATTAGAAAAATCACACCTGCCACGAAACTAATCGCTAAAACACCTTCACCTAACGCAGCAGTTGTCACATGTATTTTTAACCAGTAGCTTTGCAAGGCTGGTACAAGCGGCTGCATGTTATCAGGAAAAACACTGGCATAAGCGATGATGATCATAGCAATAGGTAAAGCAAAAACGCCTAATATACTTGTTTTATATACTAGATATATAATAATGAATGCTAAAACTATCGTTATCCCAAAAAACGTCATATACTCAAACATGTTGCTAACTGGGGCATACCCAGAAGCAATCCACCTCAAGACAAAATATGCAACCTGTAATAAGAAACCAACAATAGTCAATATAAATGCCATTTTTTCTATTTTTGATAATTTTGTATCCTTATTTTTATGCGTTTTAAAAGATGCAGAAAATAAAATAGTTGCGATAAAGAATATAAAAAACGAGATTCCTAATAATTGACTACTTAGCTGAAACATTCTCTTCCTCCCCGTTCTTCCCTCTTGTCCTTTTTTCTAGCTGATCTATTGGAACTGAAATACCTGTATTATGAAATGTTTTTTGTAGCTCTTTCTGAAAGCTAAACCACCCTTTATTCGTATGACCAGCAACCCATAATTCATCACCGAATCGCTGAAGCCATATTCTTCGATGCTGCCAATAACTACCTTGAACAAGTCCAACCATAAAAATAAATCCACCTAAGCCAATAATACCTAATGTTAAATCTTTACGGATTGTAAGTGCGGTAACATTCCTGGTCTTAACCCCCGCAAGTTCAATTTTATAATTATTTTCACCTAACGGTTCAAGGTTTTGACCAATGGATAGGAAACTTACCTCATCTTCGGATGAATTTGGACCAATAACATTAAAAGCAAAAGCAGGATTATTCGGGACCTTTGATTTTGTAATTGGGCCATTTTCACCAAGCTCATAATCAGGTAAATAACTCATAAGCTCTACAGCCATTGTTTCATTAATCTGATACTTAGTTATTGGGTTTACTAAGTCAACAGTAAATTTTCCAAAGGATTCTCCAGATGCTTTATCAGTTACGGCAAAGTCAAAGCTTTCAAACTCATTTTGCTTATAGCTTACTTGGTATAGTGCATAATTATCTATTTCAAGAGGATAATTAACTCGAATTTGTTCACGCTTAATTTCCTCTAAATCGGGTTCCACACCTGGTATGCTTGAACCAGTATTCATGAACAAAATAGCATTCGTTTGATAGTTTTTTGGAACTACTCCTCCTGCATTGTTTATCGCTTCTTTATATTTCGGATCATTCTCATCATAAAATTCAAGAATAAATTTCTCATTTTTGATATAATACTCTCCATTTGTTCCAGGCACTTCTTTTGTTTCGCCATCACGTAGCCAAACTACTTCATCTAAATAAAAGCCAGGGACATAACGAAGCATCCCCCCAAATAATACGATGATTAATCCTATATGATTAACATACGGACCCCAACGAGAAAACCTACCTTTTTCTGCAAGAAAATTATCCCCATCTTTTCTAACTGTATAACGTGATGATTGTAAACGTTCTAGAACATGCGTATAATCAACATCCTTTTCTACTATATAAGTAATGCCCAATAACCTTTGCTTTTCTAAAAACTTCACATGCTTTGTCACTCTTTGATTTTTTAATTGTTTATATAATGGGATTACTCTATCTATACTTGCTACAGTAAGAGAGATACTTAACAAACCAATTAATAGTAAGTACCACCATGAATTGTATAGATTATTAAAGCCCAACTGGTAATATACGTCTCCTAAAACCCCATACTCTTGTTTGTAAAAATCTGAAGGTGGTATATTAGGTGGTATGTATATTTCTTGAGGGAAAATGGTTCCTATTATTGATGCGAGAAGCAAAAGTATGATTAACCAAACCCCGACTTTCACGGAAGAAAAAAACTGCCATGCTTTGTCTATTGGTGTTTTATTATAGACTTGTGACCTTCTTGCCGTTCCTTCGTATCGCATATTAATCAAATTTGTTGCGCTCTCATTTAATGGATTCCCACATCGACTACAAAGCTCTGTTCCTACCTGATTTTGCTCCCCACATTCACATAACTTTCCTACCATAAACAACCTCCTGTTTATTACCTTGCTCGTTATTGTAATGTACCAATAAAATTTAAAGATTTTATGAATATAAGAAAAAAAACGCTGTATTTATCAGCGCTTTTAGGTTACTTTTTTTAAGATTATTTATAGTCATTCCTAATGCTTCTTTCTCATTCGTTACTCCTATTAAATAAATTGGCTTTTGTCATTGATCATTTTCCTCCCATGTGACTTTGAGCATGTGAAAGGTCCTTTACAACAGTAAGAGTCTCTACAATTTCGATCCCCCATACAATCCACATTATAAGGAAATACTTTTACTTTGATTTTATTACTATAAATACGGTAAAAATCATGAGAGGACATAACACAATTAAACAAATTTCAAATAGTGTCTTAAAATAATCAAGAATACTTGTCGGCTTAATTAAAGTTGTTACTACAATGGATAAACAAATAATTCCTAATAAAATTAATACTCCAGGTATAATTACGTTCTTCTTCATGAAGCGCTATCCCTTTCAACCTCTATCGGCAACGAAATACTAATAGTTGTGCCCTTGTTTATTTCGCTTGTTACCTTAACCTCTCCGTTCAACAATTCAATTATATTTTTTACGATCGCTAACCCAAGACCTGTTCCACCCATAGTACGTGAACGCGATTTATCCACTCTATAAAATCTATCAAAGATAAATGGAATATCCTCTTCTGGGATACCAATACCTGTATCCTTAACATCAACAAAACATTTATCACGTTCAGTTTTAACAATTACTTCAATCTCACCTTGATTAGTGTAGCGGATGGCGTTGTCTAGAAGATTAATAAACAGCTGTTCTAGCTTGCCTCCATCTGAATATATAAGAGCCGTATGCTCGCTGAAAAGTGTTTTAACTAATAAATCTTTTTTCTTTGCATGAATGTTTGTTTTATAAACTGCAGACTCAACTATTTCCTCTATATCAACCCATTCAGTGTATACGTCTACTTTTCCTAATTCCATTTTTGAAAGGTCAAATAAATCCTCAACAAGTCTTGTTAACCTAGTTGTCTCCACTTCTATTATTGATAAATATTCATTTCTTTCGTGTTCATCCATGTAAAGATTATTTTTTAATGCTTGGGAATACCCATGTAAATAAGATAGAGGTGTCCGAAGTTCATGAGCTATATTTGCAAAGAATTCTCTTCTATTTGTTCTAAATGAATCCAGTTCAGTTGCAAGGTCATTAATGGCTGATGATAATTTACCAATTTCATCAGATGAATGTACATTGACTCGTGTCTTTAGCTTCCCTTTGGCTATTTCTCTCGTAGCTTTTTCCATTAATAGAAGCGGATTGGATAATTTCCGAGTGACAAAATAAGTAATTCCTATTCCTATTAATATTGCTCCGAAAAGAGCGATAAACAATAGTGAACGGACTTGAGAAATGGATTTATGTATATCATCAACAGAAGATAACACAAAAACACCTCCCAAAAATGAATTATCTGAAAAAACTGGACTACCAGATGCCAAAAAATGAGTATTGTTATTCCGATATTCTATATCTGTATCATAACCATCACGAAGAGTTGATAAATCATCGTCTGAAAGATACCCTCCCCCAATTAGTTCTACTGTTTCAATAGAACTAAGAATAACTTGTCCATTTTCATCAACAACAATGATCTCTGTATTTGTTAGAAATGATAATTGTTGAAGTAATTCAATGATTGTCTCATCCTGAATGTTATTAAGAGAAGACGAGTAACGTTTAGAAAGCTCGTGAATATTGTCATGTACTTGTTTATAATAAAAGTCAGTAAATAAACGATCGATTACGTAGATGAGGGGAATTGCTATAATAATAAATAATACAATAATTACAGAGCCAAGCTTCCAAGTAATGCTGTTAAAATTCTTCATACACTCTCGTCAGGGTTATTCAACCGGTACCCTACGCCCCAAACTGTTTTAATCGGATTAAAACTAATCTGTAGTTTCTTCATCTTCACCCTTATATTTTTAATATGTGTATCAACCGTTCTTAGTTCAGTTGGTTCATTATACCCCCAAACAGTATCTAACAGAATATCTCGTGTATACACTTTATTTGGATGTAATGCCAATAGATGAATAAGCTCAAATTCTTTCGGAGTTAAATCAATTAAAACATCATTAATCCGAACTTCTCTGCTAGTTGAGTCAATTGTCAAGATACCATCCCCAAAAATTAGGAAGCCATCGTAATTATTTTCATGTCGGGATGCACTAGAGCGACGTATCAATGCATTAACTCTTGCTTGAAGTTCTTCTGGAGCGAAAGGTTTACTTAAATAATCATCTGCTCCTATTTCTAAGCCTTTTACACGGTCAGCTACTTCATCTCTTGCAGTTAACATTAAAACTGGGATTGATATATTTAGATTTTGTCTAATTTCTTTACAAACTTCCCATCCATCTAATTGCGGCATCATAATATCCAAAATGAGCAAGTCAAGCATTTGGTATTTTCTTTTTACCACCGATAAACCTTCAAGACCATTATCTGCTTCGTACACTTCATAATCCTTACTCAAGTGAATCTTAATAAGATTTCTCATATTAATTTCATCATCAACAACTAGAATTTGTTTTTTCATTTGATCACCCTATTCAGCATTTTTCCCTAAAATATAAATTAGTATCTCCCGTTTTTCAAAAGGTTTAAGATCAATAGGCAGATAAGAATAATCCTATATTGAAAAGAGACCAGCATGACTAAGCTGCTCTCCTTCCGTTTTCAATCTACATTTCCACTATTATCAATTATGTGATTATGTTCTATATCTAAATCAACTTGTAACGACTCAGTGTTAACTATTAGTCCCATATTATTGTATATATAGAAAAATCCAATAAGGATAATAGCTGAAGCTATTGGATGTTCAAGCATTTTATTGAAGGGCTGAGTGAAAGGTTTTTGCGTTTCATCATTCAACAAATTTAAAGCTAGAATGAGAGAAACAATCACTAATGTAAAAAAAATTTTGATGGTTGATTCCTGATATTGAACCATTACCATCTCACCTAACATTGCTCCCATCATTCCTCCCATTAAACCTGACAACATTCCATTTAATACTGGTATGATTCCATTCAGTAGCCCAACAATACTTCCACATATAAACCCAACACCCATTCCTAAGACAGTAGATAAAAAGAGATTTCCATTTAAAAAAACCCCAAAGATCACTCCACTTAACAAACCATTCATCATACCGACTGTCATTGTAATCGTCATACTAGTCATACTTGCTATGTTTTTTCTTTGTTTTACCAAGCATAAGGAAATATAAAAGGTTAATAAAAGTGGTGTTATAATTGTCATTAATAACGCTTTTGACATAATCATATTTATCACATCCTAGTTTAATAGCATGTACATCAATATATGCAATTACTATTGCAACTAGTACAGATATCCCTACAAACATCAGATGATTCGACTTTAAATCACCTAGACGTGTAATCCAAAACTACGGTATTAATATAAAAGTTATTTATTTGAAGATAAAATCTTGAATTGACCTTTGGCAGCGACCTTAGGATAACAAAATTTCTAACACATACTTTGTGCTAATCATCTACTCAAAAAATAGCTTTAATTCGGTCAAATCAGCTGAAGGAGTAGTTAAATCAACATCAACCTGCAATCATTTAATTGTAAATTATTTACAACATGAGTAGCTTCCACATTAATTACATCAACATTGTATGTGTTCGGCTAAGTTATCATAATTAAATGTATAATTAATTCCTTCATGCTTTTCTACAATACTGTCCCCAAATGAGATTTCATGAGCTTCTTTGTATACAGGGTTCTATCAATGCTCTCCTTTGTAGTTCGATTTATTAACTACATCATTAGACTCTTCAGCCTGTTGACTCCTTCTTCAGCTTTACTTATTCTTTGCATTACTTTCGATAGAGTCATCAAATTTTTCTTTAAGCAATTCATGTTGTTCTCTTAACATAGTAAGTTCACCTTCTAATTGCTTAACTTTATAGCTGTCTAATCTAGAAGACTGTTCTTCTTCACTCGATAAATCACTTTGTACAGTAGCATTATGACCAAATTGATGTTTCCCATGACGATGACCATGTTGATGTTTTCCATGATTATGACCTTTCATCATAAAGACCATTGATAATGGACATAAAAGAAGCAGTAAAAGTAAAATCCATTCCATCATTAATACCTCCCATAGATCAATTTTAATAAAGAAGTCATATGTCAAATGACTGTAAATTTTGAACGGTGTTATTTTTTTGTACTTAAAACTAAATGTATATACTAACTGGTGTTAGTGGCTTCTTTTCTACTATTTTAAGGATGAAAGTTCATATAGCTTCACCATGCTGTTCAATTTAATAACTTAAACAAAATTTTAGAAAAGGGCCGATCTAACAATATGCTATTAATTATGAATTTCTGAACCATCACTCCCATCTCAATACCATAACCTCTTATAATATCTTTATATGCTAATTGTTTTTTCTGCAGATAAAATGCATATATGTTCTCAACTGTGTGAAAGGTTTTTTTCAACTATTAAGCTGATCTTCACCCCTGTACCCCAAAATAAATAATGACCGATAAAAGCATCAATACAATTACTGCAAATATTGTTTTATAATAATCTTTTGCTGTTATTACATTATCATTATTAATAGTGCTTCTTGGTTTCAAATATTTCATTAAGAATATTCCGATGGTTATACCTACAATACTCATTAAATGACTAACAGATATCGTACCTAATATCATTGGATTAATTCTTGAGAATTCCACAATTGCTCGTATGATCATATAACCAATTAAATAATGAATAAAGATTTGCCCATGGTAAGATGATTTTTTCAAGCGTAACCATAGGTACCCAAATAACAAATAATCTAATAAAAATTCGTATGCTTGTGATGGATGAAGATACTCTCCATTTACTTCCATTCCCCAAGGTAATGCCTGTGAAATTGGACCACCAAATACATCACAACCAATTCTACTAATCCCTTGAGCTAATATTAATGCTGGCGCGACAATATCTAATGTTTCCCAAATCGGCATCTTGTGACGCTTCAAAAATATATACCCAACAGCAAGACCACCTAAAATACCACCATGTATTGAGAGTCCGCCGTTATGAATGAATATAATTTCTAATGGATTATTAATAAAATAGATAGGATCGTACATGAACACATATATAATACGAGCTCCTATAACTCCACCAATGAAAGAGTAGATTGCACCATCCATCAATAATTTATGATTAAATCCCCTACGCTTTGCTTCTTTATTTAATATTGCCAAACCTGCCATTACACCAATAGCTATCATTAAACCAAAAAAATATATTGAAAGCGGACCTATACTAAATAAGGGTTTCATCAAAACTTCCTCTCTTCATTAAATTATTTTCTACTCATCAAATCCAGTCATACTAGCTTAAATAAAGGTCCGTTTCCAAATCTTTAATGTTATTTTTGCTAACCGGTTTTTTCTGGTTTTATAGCAGAAAGGTACCACTCACTAGAGTTATACCGTATTTCTTAGCACGTAAACAACAATCAATGCGAAAACAGCCTAAAAAATGTCTCCTCCTTCGAATACAGTGCTATTATAATAGAAAATTATAGATTTTTTATGAAGATTGGAATTTACCATAAGATTTTTCTAAAGTAAAGTGTTGGGGTAATTTTTTACCTTCCAAAAATAAAAACACCACCTCAAAACTATTTAGTCTTTAGTGGCGTTTCTTAACTTATTAATATTTTATATCAATTATTTTTTCCAACCTTAACCTTTGAACAATCGTGCGTTTATCGCAACAATTACAGTACTTAGTGACATTAATACAGCTCCTACTGCTGGACTTAATACGATTCCTATTGGTGATAGAATTCCAGCTGCAAGTGGTATTGCGACAATATTATACCCTGTTGCCCACCAAAGATTCTGAATCATTTTTCTATACGTTGATTTTGAAAGCTCAAGGATAGACACAACATCTTCAGGATTACTTTTTACTAAAATAACATCTGCAGTCTCCATTGCAACATCAGTACCTGCTCCTACAGCTATTCCCAGATCAGCGTTTGCCAAAGCAGGGGCATCATTAACCCCATCTCCTGTCATTGCTATTTTTGAACCGTTTGCTTTTAGTTCTTTTATCTTGTCTGCTTTTTCATGTGGTAATACCTCTGCAACTACATCATCTAAATTCAATTGCTTTCCAACCCATTGAGCTACTTTGTAATTATCTCCAGTTAACATCAACGATTGGACATTGATATTCTTCAAACGTGCGATTGCACGTTCAGCACTTTCTCTAACTTTATCAGCAAGTGCAATCATTCCAGCTACTTCACTATTGATTAATACAAAGATTACAGTTTTTCCTTGCTCAGATAATCTCTCAAACGTTTCTTGTTGAAATCTTATATTATTTGCTTTAACAAAACCAGGGCTGACTAGTAAAATCTCTTTACCTTTTACAATTCCCTTTAGCCCTTTACCTGTCATCGATTCAAACTCATCTGGCTGATAAAAAGTTAATTTTTGAGCTTTTGCTTCTCCAACTATCCCTTTAGCAATCGGGTGTTCAGACAATACTTCTAGAGAAGCTGCAAGTTGTAAAACATCCTTCTTTTCATAGTCATTTTCAGTCATGATATCAGTTACACCAAATTCACCCTCGGTTAAAGTACCCGTTTTATCAAAGACAATGGATTGAATATTTCTTGCTTCTTCAAAGTTAGCACGGTTTCTGATTAATAACCCTTGCTTTGCAGCTAATGCTGTAGATCTAGCTACAACTAATGGAGCTGCTAAACCTAAAGCATGGGGACAAGCAATTACCATTACAGTTACCATACGTTCTAACGCATAAACAAAAGGGTACCCCAGCAATAACCATGTTACCAATGTGACAAACCCTGCAATTAGTGCTAGATAAAATAACCATTTAGCAGCACGATTAGCTAAATCCTGTGTTTTGGATCTTGATTCTTGGGCTTCTTTAACCATCTTTACTACTTGGGAAAGATAGCTATCTTCTCCCGTTTTTTCTACTTGTATGGTTAAAGATCCTTCTCCATTTATGGATCCTGCAATCACCCCATCGTCTATTGTTTTTTCAACTGGTACCGATTCACCTGTCAGCATAGATTCGTTGATGGAAGAGTTCCCCTTAATAATAGTTCCGTCAACCGGGACCTTTTCACCAGGTTTTACTAGAACTTTATTTCCTTGGGTTAAATGACTAATGTTAACATCTGTTATATCTCCATTTTCATCGATCAGATGCGCCTCTGAAGGAATCATTTTCGCTAATTCTTCAAGAGCATTAGAAGCTCCCATTACTGATCGCATTTCTATCCAGTGCCCTAATAACATAATGTCAATCAGGGTGGCTAATTCCCAGAAGAAATTATTTCCTGATAAACCAAAAACAGTCAAAGTGCTATATATATACGCCACTACAATCGCAAGTGCTATTAAGGTCATCATTCCTGGACTCTTTTGTTTCAGCTCATCATAAGAACCTGTTAAAAAAGGCTTTCCCCCATAGAAAAAAATGAATGTCGCTAAAATAAACAGAGCATAATTTACTCCATAAAAACTTAATTCATACCCTAAAATCGATTGGATCATAGGAGAAAAAATTAATATTGGTATTGTTACTATTAAAGAAATATAGAATCTCCTCTTAAAGTCAGCAATCATATGCCCATGATTATGCCCTCCATGGCCTTGGTGATTATGCCCCCCGTGTTCGTTATGATTATGATTATTATGTTCTTGATGATTACGACCACCGTGCTCGTTATGATTATGACTATTATGTTCTCGGTGTTTATGACCATCGTGCTCGTTATGATTATGACTATTATGTTCTCGGTGCTTATGACCATCGTGTTCGTTATGATTATGACTATTATGTTCTCGGTGCTTACGACCATCGTGCTCGTTATGATTATGACTATTATGTTCTCGGTGCTTATGACCATCGTGTTCGTTATGATTATGACTATTATGTTCTCGGTGCTTACGACCATCGTGCTCGTTATGATTATGACTATTATGTTCTCGGTGCTTATGACCATCGTGTTCGTTATGATTATGACTATTATGTTCCAGGTGATTATGTCCTACATGTCCATGTTGTTTATGGTCATCATGTTCTTGATGTGTATGTCTTTCAGGATTACCCACATTTTGATGAGTCTTTTTACCTTTCATCATCAATAACCCGCCCTTTCCATAATTGGAATTTCTCTTAAAGTAAAATTTGAATAGCCTTTACCGCTTACTCTTAATTAATAACCTTATTTTGTTTTCTTACTTTTATACTATACCCCCCTATGGTAATTGTCAACTTAAATATTGTAATTATCTTTTATTTTGACCATATGACATAACTTCCACTAAAAAATATCCCAAATAAAATAGTCATAGCAGTCTGTTGCTGCTATGACTATAGTTTAAGCCCAATAAGTTATTGTATCAAAGATACCTATTATAATAATGATAATACCAGCAATCATTTGAATTCGTTTCCCTAGTTTTCTACCTTTTTTCATTAATGAACCTCCTAAGCCAAAATACCATATTAAAAACAACGCTATTAGAACAGGGATAGACGTACCTAAAGCAAAAATTGTTGGTAAAATAACTCCATAAGAAGTAGATAGAACGATTGGCATTAATGTAACAAAAAATAAGATGAACATCGTTGGACAGAATGCTAAGGAAAAGCTTAATCCCATTAGAAATGAGCCAAATTTACTTTTTTTAAAATAACTGTCTGGTATGTTAATTAGCTGCAGATTCCAAGTCATTTTGAAAAACCCCATTAAATAAATACCCATTAATATTAAAATTGGCCCAATTACTTTCCTAAACCAAGGAAAATATAAGGTTAGACTTTGCTGAAACTCACGTCCTAGCAACCATACTAATAACCCTAGTAAAGAAAATGCAGTTATTTTCCCGATAATGAAAAAGATCACTTCTTTCCATGCAAGTTTTTCTTGCATGGAACGATTTCCGTAAAGAGTAATTGCACCAATATTCCCTGTAAATTGACAAGGTGCCATTGCACCAACAATGCCCAAAACAAATGCAGATGCCAGCGGAATACCTTCAACGCTATACGCAATATTCATAAAAGGCTGACTAAAAAAGTTACTTATCTGACTAAATAAAGCATACACAACAAAACCACCTTTAATTTTCAAGTTAAAACTTTAATGCTCACTAAATACAATAATTTTGACTGTTTTCGTATAGAATGTTATTTTTCGTACGAAATAACAAACACGTATACAAATAGGCTTTGGGTAACAATTCTTCTATAAAACGATGACTGTTGAGTAAAGTTTATTAAAAGAGCCATAATTATAAAGAAAGTATAGAAAAATAAGAAACTCGTTATATAACATAAACTTATTCGGGTTTATTGAAGTACTCTCCTTCTAATTCAAATGGTGAATAATATCCATTGTATTTAACAACTGTTACCATCCCATTTCCAGCATGGACAAGGTCATGGCAATGAAAGACCCATTCTCCTGGGTTATCAGCAGTAAATAAGATCTCATATTGTTCATGTGGTTTAACATTAATTAAGTCTTTTACTAACGGATTTTTTAACCTCTCTCCATTTCTCGTTATCACTTGAAAATAGTGACCGTGTAAATGCATCGGATGGTCTAACATACTATTATTTGTAATCGTTACTTTTACTACGTCACCTTTCTGAACTTTAATAGGATCAGTATTAGGAAATGTTTTTCCATTAATCTTGTAGGTCATACCACCTGCCATCATACCCATTCCAACGTTCAAATCCATTTCGTATATCAGGTCTGGCTCGGCTTCTGTGCTAATAATCGACTCCATTTCACCAATGTTTGTAAAATCAATAAGTGATAACTCCTTTTTTCCTTCTACAACAGGATCTATATCTTCCACTTGCTTTTCAACGTGATTTACGATAATAGGAATTCTTATATCGTTGGCACCTTCAACATTATTCACGCTAGAAATATACCAATTATTACTCTGGTTAGCGATAAACTCAATATCTAGCCGCTCCCCAGGAGCTATCTCAATTACATCAGGGATTAGTGGTGCCCCAATCACTTCTTTACCGTCATTTGCAACTAAATTGTAAGAGTTCCCTTGTAAATATAAATAGTGTTTCTGATATCCAGCATTCACTAGACGCAATCTTACTCTTTCTCCAAAATTAGCAACAACAGGGTCGATATTTGGCGCACTTTTACCATTCACAGTAAAGGTTCCATAGGTCATCTGTGAGTCCATCTCTCCAGGAGTGCCACCGGACATATGGCCCATCATTCCACCACTTTCACCAATAGACCATTCATCTAGCATCAGTACAAAATCTTGGTCATAAGATTTCTCCATAGGTTCAACGATTAGTGCGCCATATAAACCTCTATCTACTTGATTACCACTATCTTGGTGGGAATGATACCAATACGTCCCTGCTTCTATTGCCTCAAATTCATAGGTATATTCCTCACCAGGTTGCACTGCATTTTGTGTCACACCAGCTACACCGTCCATCATGTTAGGGAGAACCATGCCGTGCCAATGAATCGTAACTGGCTCATCAAGGTTGTTCTTTAAATTTACACGTACGAAATCTCCCTCGGTTACACGTATCTCCTCTCCAGGAATTTCGTTATTATAAGTCCAAGCTTCAAATCGTTTATTTTTTATTTCCCAAACAGTTGTTTGAGCAATAATATCAAAAGTAACAATCTCCTCTTCATTTGGAGTTTCCTTTGGTATATCTAATATATTTATAGATGTTGAATCTTCACTTGAAGTTGCTTGTTGACACCCAACTAATATGAAAGATATTCCTCCAATTATAAGTGTCAATAACCGAAACTTCCCCAAACCCTTCACCCCTTTGGTTAAGTTCATTCTACTAATCTTCCATTGATTTTCCACAATACTCAGTTGTCAAATTATACTTGTTTAGCCCAACTACTTATAAAAGATAGAAGCAGTTTTTGTTATTTATTTCTTATTTTTGCTTTTAAATGGTCATATTCTTTTTCAGAAATTTCACCCTTTGCAAACCTTTCATTTAAAATATTTATCGAATGTTGGTATGAATGGTTATTGCCATTCAGATATTTTTTCAGAAGATAAAACCCCAAGAAAAGTAAGCCTCCCCAAAAGATAAACATCCCTAGCATCATCATACTTCCTCCTTGAAAACCAGAGCAGCTATCGAGCCATCCCATCATAATCAGTTCACTCCATTCGTTTGCTCTTATACTAGCAAGAATTTTTGCAGATTTATTGAACTTCATTCATAACTTTCAATTGCATATGTTCAATACGTTTATGTTGCTAATAGTGAAAAAATAGTAGCAACAAAGTTTATGCAACAAGCTTATGTTATTTATCGTTATTATCTTCGAAATTAATTGAGAAATTTTGCAGATCCTTAAAGCATTTTATTAATTTCAAATATGTAATACCCATCATTTCTTAAATATAGAAAAGACCCAACTAATATGTCGAGTCTCTTCTATAGCTGTTATTTAATAGTTCCAGCATCTATCGTTTGCTTCCAATTTCCCCCACCATCTTCAGTCACATACACAGAGTTGTTAAATGTTGTTACTGACATTAAGTTATTATTATCTGCATTTATAGATATATTATTGACTGCGTCCTCTCCCAAGTCTAGACCAATGTAATCCCAAGTCTGCCCATTGTCGCTACTTTTCATAATACCTGCTTCATCTTGTGTAATTGAGTAGCTCACTAAGTCCTTGCTTTCATTTGGCATAACTGTAATTGCAGTAATTAAGCGGTTTCCATCTAATAACTCCCATGTCTCTCCACTATCTTCAGAACTCATGACACCATTCTGTGTTCCAGCCAATAGTTCACTATCATTATTCGGCAGTGAGATTAATGTGTAAATTTTATGAAGGTCATCTGGTAAGCCAACTGGCTCAATTTTATCCCAATTTTCGCCACCATCAATTGATTTAAATATACCTGCCCCATATTTGCCACTACCCATTTGATTCAAACCATATATAATATCAGTATTTGAATAATTTGCATCTAAAATGTGAAAATCAATCTTGCCTTGTAACGATACTTCTTCCCATGTAATTCCATTATCAGTACTTTTTAAAAGTCCAAGAGGATCTGGAAGGTTTGATGACTTCCCTGGATGACCACTTGTAATCATTTCACCATTCGATAGTGCATGATAACCCATAAAATCATTATCATGAGAGCTAACAGTATACCATGATTCTCCTTTATCACTAGTGGAAATCATTCCTTCATGTGTAGCAACAAAGATCGTATCATCCTGATATGATAACCCGTGCATATGTTCAATTTTTTTGCCACCTTCTATTTTTGTAGGTTCTGTAGTTTGTTCATTGGAATTACAGCCAACAAGTACTACTCCTACTAATAAAATAGGAGCAATTGTCTTTAACATTTTCATATATAATAGTCTCCTTCTAGAAAGAAATTTAATGAACTCGGTGATCCATTGGCAGTGCAAACAGATAAATATTGACTACTGTAAATACTATCATTAACACATAAAAAGGTAGCTTCCTCTGAATACCATTATTGTTCCCTATACGATGTACGGTATAAATCGAGCCAAGCAATCCTAAAACTATAATCGCATACTGTAATATTTGTACTGTTAAACCTGAACTAATAGCTAAATCACCACTCGCTTTAATACCAAACAACTGGAGCGTATTGTACCAAATTGCTTTCCCCTCGGTCAAAATATGAAATAAATTATGTGCCATATGCCCTGCCAAATCCAGCGGAATAATGGCATAACCAAAAATTACAAAATACTCTTTAATTGTTTGCATGTCCTTTTTATTAGATGCTATAAAAGAAGCAAACCACAAAAGGAATAATGGAATAACCATTGATACTATAAATGCAACTGTAAAATTAATTGCATAGCTCGTTGTTCTCGTTAATTGACTTATGTATTGTAGAATATCTTCCCATACAGACAACATCGTAATATTTTGAACAAATACGATTCCCATAATGATAGCTGCTAATGCGGTATGCTCTAACCTTGGCTTTTTTATGCCCCATAACTCACTAGTAGGTTTACGAATTGAAACTTGAATCGAATCATTAGGACAAGCTTTAATACAATTCGCACATAAGTTACAATCCGCACTTGAATCCATTGTTCTTGGAAATTGAAACATAGGACAACCTTCAACTTTGCTGTTACCCCGATAACATGATTGAGTTTTGCAGCTTTTACAAATTTCCTCTGTCCCTTTTAATTCAACAATACCAGCTCTAGAATAATTACCTGCAAGACCACCTAGAAAGCATAGTGTCTTACAAAAAGTTCTTCTTTCGTAAAAAACAGATGTGATGATGACCATTGTCAACAAGATTAATAATAAATACCCAGATCCTCTAGGTGAATCGACAATACCAAAAACGTGATCACTCCATGTAATTAAAATAAAAAATAAGTCAATTAACCAAATACCATACTGTTTTAGAAATTTTGGTACGGGGAGTTCACTACCAAAGTATTTTCGAACAATGTCACTTATTTTGCCGAATGGACAAACTGCACACCAAAACCTTCCAAATAAGATAAATAAAAGCGGTATAATAGGCCACCAAAGAACCCATGTCATCGTCGTTCCAAAATTCTTATGACCATTTGTTGTACCCGCAACTAACTGAAATACAATGATTGAAAACACAACAATGGCTGTCCATTGAAAAATCCCAGGATACCATTTACTTTTAAGAAAACTGCTTATAATGGGATGCGACAACAAGTTCTTCATATGTATTCTTTGAATATATGTTTCTTCAATTTTTCTCTTATGTAATTTTAAAATGAGACCCAACACTAAAAACAAGAAGATAATTGTCCCAAATATTCCTAAAACCACATAATTTGGAGAATCTACAATTACAATCTCTTCACCGTGAGCATGACCATCGGATTGTTCAAAGAGTTGATTTTTTTGTTCTATTAAAGTATTTTCTCCTCTAAAACCGTTAATAACTGATGAAATGTCTTCATAATTTCCCGCATCCCCTCCATCTGCATATACGACTATCCCTATGCTTAGTAACACTACGAGTAGGCTAAATGCTGATACTTTCTTTAACATCCCTAACTCCTCTATGAAGATATTTTTTTACACTCTAAAAATATCGAGGGAATATGCAGATTTAAAGGATTTTTTTTGAAGAAATAGTGTATTTTTTAAAAAAATTAATTTGATGAATGATGTAACAAACCTATGTACACTATAGTCCAAGTTTATTGCCCTAAACAAATGGTATTAGTTTGATTGATTTTAAATTTTCATTAATACAAATTTTAAATTTAGTGCTTTCATTAATATTCGTAAATTTCCGTATTTCTTTTGGTATATATATGGAACCTCTGGAACCAACCACTACTTGATTTTCTAAACTTTCATTTCTTCTATTGCTCGTTATTTCTATCCACATATCACTATAGTAAACATCCACTACTTGCCCAGGTTCCATATTACAAAAATCCCTAAGTTTTTTTGGTATTGTCACAGCATACCCTTTAGTAATAAATATTATTTTATTTTCTTTTTTACGCATATTACTCAACACTGAACTCACCCATTTTATATAGTTTACACTGAACCACCTTTTTCAATTTTCACACCCCAATAATTAATAAAAGGTTATCCTTGTGGCAAGCCTTTTAGTTAGTTCAACAGAGTTATTATAGAATGAAATTTTAAAGTTTTTATGGAGATTTTGGATTCAAATAAAATAGTTGTTAAGTCTCAACAACAGTAGGGAAGGTGTAATACAAATACCTAAGAAAGAAAATATAAATGGATCTTACACATGTAAAGGCTCTTGTATATGTAACCAAAAGAAAACCATCTCCGAATTAGTTTTAGCAACCTATAATCAAGCTACTATCTAGAAATCAATATTATTCATGCACAACAAAAAGACCAGCCAACGTACTTAATTATTATAGGACTCATCTACGAATCCTATAATTTTTCAAGTGGCTCGTCACTTAGTTTTGGAAACAAGGTTCACCCATACACAGTTAATAATACAAACAAATATTACATCGTTAATTATGAATAACGATAACGTAATGGAGGTATGTACTTGTTCTAATCTAATGAAGATTGTTTGCTAACTACGAGTATTAGCGTTAAGTAAAGGATACATATACAACAATAGTTATTTATGTATCCGTTACTCTTTGATTTCTTTGTGTTCTTTGGCATCCTGTAAACAGACAATATCTCCTTAAGGCTTTCACTTTTATTATTAATCTACAAGATGGTTAGTAAGAGTTTTCCTTTTGGCAGATGTTCAATACTTAAGTAGCCATTGATCACTAGAGATTTTATAACAACTGGAACATTGATGTCTGAAAAATGCTCTACTAATTCTCGTCTATTGAATTCAACTGCTGCTTTGCCTTCATTTTTAAAAATAACTTTTAATTCGTCAAGTATAAATTGTTCCTCCTTCGTTAACAATGCTTTCACTCCTTTTTTGGTCTCATGACAGGATAATAGCTATAAACTGTAAAATGGTTCTTGTATAACTGACTAACCAATTACGAGATCCTCCATGATGAGGTATTATTAAAGGATTTAGACATTATCTTAAGGCATTTCAAGTGAATACATAACAATTTTTATTTGCTACCTGTTTTCGCACAGATTTTTGATTTTATACTAGGCTTTTTTCGTTCGCAGCATCTTTTTACTTAATAATTTTTGAAGTTATTTTCCATGATTAATAAAATTGTAATCAAGATTACGCAATGTGCCTATTGATTAAATATATTGATTTCCAAATATTTTAGAACACCCACGATTAAAAATCTATAAGCTAATTAAGTAGTTCCTGAGTACAAGTTTACTAGAAACAAAAATATGTAACTATTTCGTACCTATGCTATAGTTGAAGCCCGTTGTACTTTCTTTTCTCTTATCTAGATTTTATATGACGATATTTGAAGAATCGGAGAGATTACTTGTATTCGATAACTGTTTTTTTATCTATAATGACTCATACCAATCTTTTAATTGAGGATGATTTATTATACTTTCTACGCTTAGTATTTGCGGCTTAAAACCACCTAATTCTACTATATCTATTCCTCCGTCACTGTTTCTCACCAAAAAGAAATCCTCAAATGGGGTGCCTACTATCTCAATTGCTGTTTGACTATGTGAATCAACATAAAACATTTCAATCGTCTTCCTATCGCTTATACCGATTCGTTTTGTTTTACTATTCGCTTGTACACTTTCTAGTGAGCCAGATATTTCAAGTTTTTTGAGTGTCGAACCGCCCATATTTTCGTAGATCTTGAATACCACATTCATTACTTCAGCAAGACCAAATAACAAAAAACTATTTATAACACAGGCAATTAAAAAAGCCCCTCCAAAAGATAATAGTTGTGTATCATTTGCCAACCAAGCGCCTATAATTATCCCTACACAAATAGTAAATACGCCTAAAAATCGTAAAACACCTGTCACTTTATTTCTCATTATTATCCTCCAATACAACTATTTAACAATCATTTTATCAATATTTCGAGTTTTTCGATATATATTGTTTATTACGCTCAATGAAACCAACACTTTGTAATAACGGTGTTTATTCTTTGTCAATTGAGGCTGATATTTAAAAAAATGATGCCTACACTCTATTTGTATATATTTTAGAAACAATGAAAGGTGTTTTCTACCCATTTTGGGACATCGATTGTTATACAGCTTATTCATAATGATTCTAGAATGATAACTTTATAACCATCATATAGTGAAGATGAATTAAAGCATACGAGAGTACCTTTTACCCTAATCACAATATATGGAGGTTATGTTAAGTGAATCAAGCGACAACAAGTTCAGACAACAAAAATGTCCAAGAAGAAAAGCCAAACTTTCTTATTTTAATGGTCGACCAGGAAAGATTTCCATCAATTTATGAAAACGAAGAACTAAAGTTATGGCGGAAAGAAAATATTATTGCACAAGAGCTTTTACGTGAAAATGGATTTGAATTTAACAATCATTATGCTGGGAGTACAGCTTGCTCACCAAGTCGTGCGACATTGTATACTGGGCAATACCCTTCCCTACATGGGGTAACACAAACGAGCGGTGTAGCTAAAACCGCGTTTGACCCAGATTTATTCTGGTTAGACCCAAATAGCGTTCCAACGATGGGTGACTATTTTAGAGCTGCTGGGTACCGTACTTTTTGGAAAGGAAAGTGGCATGCTTCTGATGAAGATATTCTCATTCCTGGTACAAAAGATGCTTACCCAAGCTATACATTGACAGGAATACCTGATGAAGAGAAGGTTCGAAAGTATTTGAGCGCTGATCAATTGGATAAGTTTGGGTTCTCTGGCTGGGTGGGTCCTGAGCCTCATGGTTCAGCTCCTCGAAATTCAGGATGTTCAGCAGCCATAGGTGTCAGTGGGCGAGATGTTGTCTATTCTGCAGAAGTTGTTGCATTGATTCGGTCTCTCGAATTACAAGAAGAAAATGATGCACCATGGTTGATTATGAGCTCATTTGTAAATCCACATGATATCGCATTATTCGGAATCGTTACAGAATTAAGTGCACTGTATAATTTTAAAGTAGACCCTTCTGTTCCGTTCATTCCTCCTGCTCCAACGGCAAAGGAATCACTATCTACAAAACCCATCGCACAAGATAGCTACCGAGTTACTTATCAGAAAGCTTTGCAGCCTCTAAGAGACACACTTTTTTATCGCCAGTTGTATTACTCTTTACAAAAAGAAGCCGATCAGGAAATGTTGAAAGTATTTCAAGCACTTCAGAAATCTAATTTTTATGAAAATACAATTGTCATTTTCTTATCTGATCATGGAGAATTATTAGGTGCACACGGTGGATTATTTCAAAAGTGGTATAACACATACGAAGAGTCGATTCAAGTCCCTATGATCATCCACAGTCCTAGGCTGTTCTCTGGTCGACAAAGTACAGAAAGTATAACGAGTCACGTTGATGTTCTGCCAACTATGCTAGGCTTAGCAGGTATTAACCCAATGGAAATACAAGAAAAGCTGAGGCTAGACCATACTGAAGTACACCCTCTAGTTGGTCGTGACCTTACCCCCTTGTTAAAAGGAAGAAAGAATTTTTACCGTGACGATGAACCGATTTATTTTATGAGTGATGATGATGTGACAAGGGGATTGAATCAGGTCACATTATCAGGAGAGCCCTATGAATCAGTCGTCCAGCCAAATCATATTGAAGCGATTATTACGATGTTACCTACTGGTATGGATAAAAAAAGAGAAAGGTGGAAGCTTAGTCGTTATTATGATAATCCACAATTTTGGAGTGATCCTGGGTGTGAGGACAACACAACTGTCCAGAGCTCTGCGATTAATACAACATCAAATGAGCAATGCTACCTTTGCTTAACGAAAACAAAGTATAATCCAGTTCCAGATCAATATGAACTATACAACCTTACTAATGATCCGTTAGAAGAAAAAAACCTAGCTAACCCTGCCTTCGAAACCCCAGAATCAATAATAGTCCAGAACCTTCTTATTTCAGCTCTTGAAGAACAATGTAGCCAAAAGAGACTATCACCTTCAAGTGGAGTTGTACCTGGAATGCCGTCTTGTAATTGCAAAGGCTCTTCATAGTTTGGCAATGTGTTCAAAATAGATTGTTTACATCAACTACTTTGCGAAGTACCTTTGCATTGTAGTTTCTTTTTTAGTTTATAATCTATACTACATTCTCAGTATCATATTAGAAAAAATATGATTATATAGTAAGAACTGTTGTATTAGCTTTTGTTTAGGGTTGTATTTCTTTCTCAGAAATAAAAGCACTTGTTCTTCCTTCATGCAAATGACATTTGCATAAAATCAAGCAACAATTTTTAAGAACAAAATGCTAAAGAACTATGTAGCTACGATTGAATTGTAGTTCTGAATATCCAACAGCTGACTTAGAAATTTAACCTATTAGACATATTCATAAATTTGTTGAAGGACCATCTAATAGGTTAAATGTAATACTTTGAATTAAAATCATGTTTCCTGACCTTTCATTATTTATAGACATATCTAATCAGGCATTTAGCAAAATTTTTCTTGTGTAATTTTCCCCCTTCCCTACTCATGGAAACTATTGGTTTTACTTAATTAAATGATGATAATTTAATCTTTATTGCCATTCTAATACGCGCTATTGTTACCCTAATCGAAGCTCTACTTTTTCAGCTTTCATGATGCCATTAGCATATTCGTATGTAATGACGATGTTACCATAATAATGGTTCGGTTTTTCTTCTACCAATAATATAGCCTTAAGTGTATTGTCTTCTATCGTAAATTTCACAAAATGTTCCATTGATAGTTGAGGTAACTCTTCTTTAGAATCTAGCTTATTATTTGGAATGAATGTACTTTTACCATCTACTACTAAAACTACTCCTCTCTTGGTTCTCTTCATATTAACTTTTTGAGCGGCGATGATTCGTGGATTCTCAATATAAATTTCTTTCACTACATCTGTTTTGTCTACTAATGTTCTTTCTAATACATGTGCTTCATTTATATATACACCTTTGTCTCGGTCTGTCGTGAGGACGACAATAATTTCCTCCTGACCAGTATTTGTTACATCAATAGAGTACAATTTTGGCTGAAAGTCATGATCTGTGACATTCATCCAATGTACAAACTCTTTGTTTCGTTTTCCTACTGTAAGCTGAAAATATTTAAACCACTTGTCTTCTTTAATCGCTAGCAATGTAACATTAGCATCAGGTAAATTAGCTACTTTTATTCTATCTTGAACATGACTCTTGCTTGAAAATTTGATTACTTTTCCACTCGACTCATTATAAGCAAATACAGGGGCTGCGATTTGACATAACATAAGTACAAATACTAACAAGCCACATAAAATACGAACCCACTTCATTTATACCCACCTCACAATTACAATTATTTCTGTTGCTTATCCTACAAAGAACTAAATCATATACACCTAAACCCAATGACACTATTTTTTCCATACATTTACATTTATTCCTTAATTTCATTTAAATGTTCTAATCTACAAAGTTTACAAAAAAAGCTCCCCTCTTGTTCCAAACAATCATCTCCACAACTAATGATGGTAAACATTCTTTACTGATTGCTGTTTTCTTATAGAATGTTGTGTTTACTAAAAAATAAACACGAACTAATTTTCGTTGCATCTTTCTTCTATAAAACGATGACTGTTGAATAAAGCGACATTTTCTCCTAGGAACTGTAGCAACAACGTTTACGAAAAGAGCCCTAATGATTGACTGATAATATTACTAAATGTATTAGAAGTTGTTCGTATGAAAATGCATGTAAGTACATTTTCTTTCATTTCTTACTCATACGAATCTATTCTCAGAATTAAAATGTTTTTTTATAGTATTGTTTTCCTGTCACGTCAATATGTACAAGCATACATGAATATATAGTAAAAAGGTTGTTTTAAAAAGCTGATCAACCCTTCTCCCAGGCTAACCACTTTATAAGGAGTGATTCTTTTGTTTTCAAACGAAGAAATTCGTGAAGAAATTACAACTATGGTGCATGACCTCCATGAAACACAATATACAGATGGGACTTGGCGATTTTGCTTTGAAGGTCCTCCATTAACGGATTGTTATACTATTATTTTGTTACATTGCCTTGGTATAGATGAAGAATCATTAATATCAAAACTTGCAAATCGATTATTGAGTATACAAAGTGAAAATGGTACTTGGAAGCTGTATGAAGATGAGCAAGATGGAAATTTATCTGCTACCATTCAATGTTACTTCGCCTTATTATGCTCTAAAGCTGCGAAAAAAAGTGATACAAATATGAAGAAAGCAGAACGATACATTAAATCACAAGGTGGGTTGACTAAGGCTCATTTTACAACTAAGTTTATTCTCTCTGTATGCGGCCAATATCCTTGGCCTACAGCATTTTATATTCCTATGTCCATATTAATGCTTCCAAAATTTTCGCCACTTAGCATTTATTCAATTAGTAATTATGCCCGAATTCATTTTATTCCTATGGCTATTTGTGGAAACAAACGCATTTCACTTCGTTCTGAGAGTACACCAGATGTAAGTCATCTATTCACCACACCTCCTTCTTTATTCACACAAAGCTGGATTAGAGAAAGTAGACTTTCACATGAATTCTTAACACAGCTTAAAAAACTTGCTAGCTATCCGCTACATATCCATGAACAAGGATTAAAAAAAGCTGAGAAGTTTTTACTAGACAGAATTGAAAGTAATGGGACTTTGTATAGTTACGCTACCTCAACTGTCGTCATGGTTTTTGCACTTTTAGCATTGGGATACACGAAAGATTCGCCGATTATCCAAAAAGCAATTAAAGGATTGAAATCTCTCAGTTGCCCAGCTAACGACCAAGTTCATATTCAAAACTCACCCTCAACTGTATGGGATACAGCCTTATTAAGTTATGCGCTCCAAAAAGCAGGAGTAAGTGCAGATGTTTTAATGATACATCGTGCTAACGAATACCTACTATCCCGTCAGCACAAAAAATATGGAGACTGGACAGTACACAACCCCAATACAGAACCAGGGGGCTGGGGTTTCTCAGATATAAACACGATTATTCCTGATATTGATGATACAACTGCAGCACTAAGAGCCATCACATCAACGGCTCAAACACAACATCCTTTTCAAGTCGCTTTATCGAAAGGGCAGAAGTGGCTTCTGTCTATGCAAAATAATGACGGTGGCTGGCCATCATTTGAAAAAAACGTTGACCAAAAATGGTTAGCAACGTTACCGATCGAAAACGCTAATTTTACATTGCGTGACTCATCAACAGCTGATTTAACAGGACGTACACTTGAATATCTTGGAAACTTTGCTGGCTATGACGAAGAACATCCACAAGTAAAACAAGCTGTGAATTGGTTAATTAACAATCAAGAAGAGAATGGCTCTTGGTATGGGAAATGGGGTATTTGTTACATTTATGGCACATGGGCTGCTGTTACAGGTTTGAGGGCAGTTGGTATCCAAGCAAATCACCCTTGTATACGTAAGGCAATTCGTTGGCTTAAAAATATTCAAAATAATGATGGTGGATGGGGAGAGTCTTGTCGCAGTGCTGAAGTCGAACGATTCGTACCTTTGCAATTTAGTACACCTTCTCAAACTGCATGGGCTTTAGATGCATTGCTCACTTCTAATTCAAAAATGGAAAGATCGATTCAAACTGGAATACAATTTTTAATTTCAAATAACTATTCTTCTACCCAACATACTTATCCTACAGGCACCGGCTTACCCGGTCAATTTTACACCCAATACCATAGCTACAATACAATTTTTCCACTAATAGCACTGTCCAATTATATATTGACAGAAAATTGACAATAATAAAGTAACAAAGAACATATTTTCTATATTTTTTTCTCCTATATGAAAAGAAGCTTTTTGAGATCTTATCTAAAAACAAGTTTATTAATCTATAAGGGGTTGTTACATCTTGTATCGATTATTTTTAAGATGTTTAGAGCTAAAGCAACCGATAGAAGTCATATACATGTCTAAATCTGGTCAAATAACACAAAGGATTTTACGGGTTGAACAAGTAACACCGAGCTATGTCAAAGCATATTGTCTGTTACGTCATGAACAACGAACTTTTAATCTAGCAAATATTTTATCGGCAATCCCAGTTTCACAATGAAAATAAGGCTCGTTTCGTAAACTTTGTATTTTGTCATTATTTAGATGAACATCATTATCTAAAACTTCTATCTTTTAAATTAGGGGCTTCTTTCACATCAATTGTTGCTTTTTTTTATAGGCTGTTTTCGTATAAATTGTTGTTTTTTCTCTATTAAAATAATCATGTATACAACTAAGGTTCGGGGCATTGCATCTTTCCTTCTATAAAATTATGATTCTTGAGAAAAACGAGGTTTTTATCTGTTATTTTAGGAACGACAACAACAAAATTTACGAGAAACCCAAAATAGAAAAGATGTATAAGTGGCTATTGTGCAACGCGACTAAACAATGTGAAAATACCGTAAAAATCCACAATTAATACAAAAGAACTATTCCAATCAGCTCGTTTTTTTGTTATTCTAAAAAGAAACACTTTTTTATTTAACTAAAATAGAATGGAGGAGAGCACCTATGAGAGAAGTGACCTTAACAGACCTTTTTTTACATCCGATTGCTCAAAAATATCTTAATCGTTCTGGAGTTGCTCATGCAATTTCCACCTCCTACCATGCCTTTCATATAGCAATACAGTATAAAGTTGATGTAGATTTAGCTACAAAAGCAGCACTCTTACACGATATCGGCCATTATGAGTGGTATCAAGACGGCAAATGGGACTTTGAGCAATATCGCCAAAATGATATACATGCGATCAAAGGAGCTGAACGTGCACATAAACTATTAATCCGATTAGGAGAAAAACCTACGAATGCCAAGCAAATTGCATTAGCAGTGTTGCTACACACAGATTCTTACCTTCCTGAAGGCAAGCTAAATACAGATGACTTACAACAGGTTGTAAAATTAGCTGATGAGGCTGACGAAGAACCAAATGGGAAACATCACTATCGAACAATCGAGAAAAAGCTGGCGCTAGTAAAAATCAAAAACTTAGATTCACTCATTGATCGTTATTTACAAAATACCACTAATTTAAAAGAAGCCAATTAATGACAGCAACTACTTCAATTACACACCGTCATATACATGTCGATTAAGCGGGCATACCGATGGTGTTCCTTTCCGCTTCCCTTTTTACTTCCCTTAACTTTATTCTGTCATTTATGATCTATCACACCCTCCTATCATTTTAACAGCATTATACCGTTGTTTATGGTACAATTTGATGATATTAACGTACTATGACAGCTGTAGGAGGTTTATCACATGAACGGTATAAAAGGCAAAATTAAAGAAGTGACTTTAACGAGTGAAGCCCTTAATGAAGAAGTACAAATTCTCATATATGAACCTGCGAATTTTTCACCATTGTATAAGTATCACGTATTAATCGCACAGGATGGCCAAGATTACTTAAATCTAGGTAAAATTGCCAGAGTGACAGATCATCTACTCTCTATAAAACAAATAGATAACACGATTATAGTAGCTATACCTTATAAAGATGTGACCGACCGAAAAGAAAAGTATCATCCAAATGGACAAAAACATCAGCAATATATACGCTTTCTAGCAGATGAGTTAACACCATATATTGATAAAGAATATCCAACATTCAATATGGGTATGGGGCGTATACTATTAGGTGATTCATTAGGTGGAACTGTATCTTTGTTAGCTGCATTAACATATCCACATACATTTGGAAAAATCATCATGCAGTCCCCATATGTGAACAGCCATGTAATTGATAAGGTAAAAGATTTCAAACTTCCTCATCAATTGGAGCTTTATCACGTAATTGGAAAACAAGAAACAGAAGTAAAGACAACCGATGGACAAATAAAGGATTTTGTATATCCGAACAGAGAGTTACATGACGTGATGAAGAAGAAATCCTATCCGATATTTTATGATGAATTTGATGGGGACCATACGTGGACTTATTGGCAACCTGATCTTAGTCGCGCACTTAAAATGATGCTGTCTATGTGACAAGATAATTCTTTAAATAGCTAATATATATAATTTTCACTTATTTTGCTATAATAGAAATTATTATATTCAAACATTTTAATAGCATGTAGTCAAAGAGGTAGATGCATTTTTTCTAATTGATTGTTTCGGAGCCTGCCGATGTACAAACATATGTGTAAAAGAAGAGTATAATTAAAGAAATCCATTTTAAGAAAAGGAGCTGAAATCATGAAATACGGAATTGTATTATTCCCTTCAAAACAACTTCAAGATAAAGCGAACTCATACCGAAAGAGATATGACCCTAATTATTCACTTATTCCGCCACATATTACGCTTAAAGCGTCATTTGAATCAGATGATAACGATATGAAAGAGATGGTTGAACAATTAAAGGATATAACAGAAAAAGTTCAGCCGTTTAATCTACACGTGTATAAATTTAGCTCGTTTTCACCTGTCAATAATGTCATTTATTTAAAAGTTGACCCTACACCTGAATTATTAAATCTACATGAAATGCTTCATTCTGGCTTATTTGCAGACGATCCTGAATATGCATTTGTACCTCATATTACGATAGGACAAAAACTATCGAATGATGAACATTCTGATGTTTTTGGTAGATTAAAAATGACAAATGTAAATTTCGAAGAAAAAATTGACCGTTTCCATTTATTATATCAATTAGACAATGGACAATGGACTGTTTATGAAACATTTCAGTTTGGAAAGGATTGTTAACTGATTGAAAGTAAAAATAGCTACTACTAACGAAGAATATAACGATGCATTATTGGTCCGCAGACAGGTCTTTATCGAAGAACAACAAGTTTCTGAAGAAGAAGAAATAGACAACTTAGAAAATGAAGCAACACACTTTGTTTTGTATGATCAAAATCAACCAATTGGTGCGGGTCGCTTTCGCCAATTAGAAAACACTGGTAAAGTAGAGCGTATTTGTGTTCTTTCAACTAGCCGTAAAAAAGGTAGTGGAAAAATGATTATGGACAAAATTGAACAATTTGCCATTGATCAAGGAATTGATAAATTAAAGTTAAATTCTCAAACCCATGCAGAACAATTTTATAAAAAACTTGGGTATGAAACAGTCTCTGAGGTTTTTATGGATGCAGGAATTCCTCACGTAACGATGGTTAAACAATTAACATAATGTCTATAAAATACAATGTACATTACGCTAATAACGAGAAATGGTTATTAGCGCTTTTTTATTTAAATTCCTTACAAAAAGCGATGTTTTCAGGTTAGATTTTAACTATGTTACCGATGTTTAATAACCAACCAAATTATATAAAATTCCTTCGGATGCGACTTTCGCTAAAGCTTCAACAATAGAAAAGCTTTCCCTTTTTACTATTTTTCATCATAATGATTTTTACCTATGATTTTATAGTTTTGGTAATAAATTTCATCTATTTTTCAATATTTAAAACCATTGAAAAAACTCTTTAATCCAATACAGAAATACACCAATTGCTGAATAACATTTTTTTACAAATGGTGGATATCACAGCGATAATTTCATAACAAACTGTTCCCCAATTGGACCACTTTTTCGCGTGCCAGTGTCTTCAAACCCTACTGTTGCATACAGCTGTTGAGCAGGAACATTTTTATGATTCACTGCTAAAACAATTTCATCACAATTAGGAAATTCAGCTTTAACAAAATCCCTTAAGACGATCATACCTTGTTTGGCGTAACCTTTTCCTTGATGCGCATGGTCAACAGATAATGCGGTTAACAACATAGCCTTCGGATTAACTGAATACTCCTTTACTCGTTCAGTTGAATGCAATAAAAAGAAACCAACAGGTACATTATTATTAACAATGATAATTCGATGTTGTCCTTCTGTCACCTCCAAAACCTTACTTGGTAATGCAGTAAATTTTACTTGTTCTTCAGGGAGTTTAAAAGAAGATAAGGTTTCCAAATATTCATCAGAAAAATGTTTTAACTCAATGCAATTAATTTTATCCATAGTCTTTTTTGCTCCTTATTTTCTTTATATTTTATCATAAGCACAATAACAAGAACATACATTCGTTTCAATATTATAATATTACTACAAGTTCTTGTTCAGCAATTCTAGACGATGATGATATGATTAGACTACTCTTTCCTATCCAAATGACTCTACTTCGATATGACGACGACAATCATCTCAAATTCCATTTTTCGGACTAATTATTGTAAATTAACGAAATTTAATAAAGACTATTTTCTGGTTGATTTTCGTACATAAATATAAACACCTAAACATATTGAACCAGATAAAGAAATCTTTATCTCCCTGTTTATATTGTGTTTTACAAGTCAAATTCTGTGTTTTTCGGGCCAAATCCAGCATTTTATCGGTCTAATACCGTTATTTTCGGGTCAAATACCGTGATTTCCGGGTCAAATCCGGCATTTTATCGGTCTAATACTGTCATTTTCGGGTCAAATACCGTGATTTCCGGGTCAAATCCGGCATTTTATCGGTCAATACTGTCATTTTCGGGTCAAATCCGGCATTTTATCGGTCAATACTGTCATTTTCGGGTCAAATACCGTGATTTCCGGGTCAAATCCGGCATTTTATCGGTCAATACTGTAATTGTCGGGTCAAATACCGTGATTTCTGGGTCAAATCCGGCATTTTATCGGTCTAATACTGTCATTTTCGGGTCAAATACCGTGATTTCCGGGTCAAATCCGGCATATTATCGGTCAATACTGTAATTTTCAATCTAACACGCTTGAAATTCTATGTTTAGAGTCTAATGTCTTTATCTCCCTGTTCCTTTTCATAAAATTAATAATAAGTGCCTTTCTATTCGTCTACTCCAAAATAAAGCCTTTGAAAAGATCATAAAAAATCCCTGTCTGTACATCATAATAATGAACTTATAGGAATAGCAGAGCGACGTTCTTAATAATCATTCGTACATACCCTTGTCATTTTGAAACGCTGTTTCTGACTTAAGAAGTTACAATTAAATATTATTTTTTTTATAAGGTATTATTGCATTGATTGTAATTTTTCGTACTTAAACATTAACATAAAAATGATGTCAAACAGCTAACAAATCATTTTTTGCCGCTATAATATTGTCACGTTAGTAACAAAATTTATTAAAAAACATATCCACTAATAGCAATTGCATAATACCTAGTTAACTATAAGCAGCATATTTTTTGATTCATATATAAAGGTGTGCATAACATGGATTATTATCATATTACAATCGAGATTTTTTTTGGCTTTATTGCGTTATTTTTGGTCACAAAAATGTTAGGGAAATCACAAATCACTCAAATTACTACTTTTGATTTCATATCTGCACTTGTCCTCGGCGAATTAGTTGGAAACGCACTATTTGATGAGAATACAGGGTTAGGGCAAATTATTTATTCGGTTGCAATTTGGGGGTTATTAATTTACACGATGGAAATGATCACTCAAAAATGGAAGAGAACAAGAGCTTTTCTTGAAGGTAAGCCATCAATCGTTATTAACAAAGGACAAATTAATTACCATGAATTAAAGAAAAATAAACTCGATATTAATCAATTACAGCACCTTCTACGAACAAAGGATGCATTCTCTATTCGAGAAGTTGAATACGCATTACTAGAAACAGATGGAACTGTTAACGTTCTTAAAAAATCCAAATATGCAGCTCCCACACGTGGTGATATGAATTTATCTAAAGAAAATGTTGTACTTTCAAACACACTAATTAGTGACGGGGAAGTGCTATGGGAAAATTTAGAGGAAGTTGGCTTCGATACAAAGTGGCTTCAAGGGCAAATTCAAGTTCACGGTGCAACAAAGTATTCAGAAATCCTATACGCAGAATGGAAAGAAGGAGAGGGATTACACGTTCAGAAGTATTAATGCCTCTCCTTTCTATTAGGCAACTTAAAACAAGTACTTTCTGTTCAATTTTGACTGTCTATACTCAACTGACTATCTGCTTCATTTATTCCATTTTTCCACTTCAAAACAGCTACAAACATCAACATCAAACTCACTACTCGACCCCAACCTAATATACCTAAGCCATGATCAAATGATTTCTTTCCAGAACACGAAAATTAATTGGAGAGACTTTCTTAAGTTTGATCAAGCTAAAAGCTTTGACAGTATCACCATCCAAAATATTGCAGATGAAGCAATGATAAATCGTGCTACTTTTTATTTACATTACCAAGATAAATATGATTTATTAGATCACATGATTGAGCATGTGTTGTTGGAGATTGAAGATGTATATGATCCAACAAATCATATTAAAAATAAGCTATTACAAACCAACAAGCTTCAAGCAACAATACTGAGAGTATTTGAACATGTTGAAAAACACCGCTTTTTTTATCAAGTGATGTTCGGTGAACACGGTGTATATGATTTTAGACATAAAATTGAGCATGTCATTCGCAACAAATTCAAAGACAATTTAACGGAGCTAGGTAAGGAAAAAAATGACCTACTCCTTCCTGAAGAACTGCTTCTTCACTTCGCTAGTTCAGCTTTTATAGGTGTTCTCACTTGGTGGCTAAAAGAAGAACCTTATCCATCACCTGGCCATATGTCTAAACAAATCCTACGAATTATTCTAAAAGGCCCCCAAGTGCTGCGGGGTTAAAAATAGATGTTCAAACCGACAACTAGTTAGACGTATTTGCGGACGATACTTATCACTTACTAAGTATTTTGTTATTGTATTACACTGCATAGTTCTGCTTAATGCCTTTGTTAAATCAGTTTTCTCCGTGACTAGCTTTTCGCTCTAATAGATAGACACGTATAACCATAGGCTTCGTGGCATCTTTTCTACTTTTACATTTATTGAGGATTTATAAAAACTATTCATACCGTCCATTTTTTATAACAATAGCAACAAAGTATACGAACAGAGCCTAGACATAAGAATATTTTAATTACACTCGTAGTATTTTTCTCAGCTTTTAAATACACCTCCTTTAGTTTTTTTTAATTAGCAACAAAGTTTGTAAAAGGAGATATTTCAAATATTCACACAATTTCCCATCATCGTCACATATTTTTCTCATCTTTATAATGTATCTTATTTGATATGAACGGTATTTAAGACACACCTCTCTCTTAGAGTCCAATAGATATTGGACTTTTTTTGTAGTCAATAGATCGTTTTCTTACATGTTCCTGTCTTTCGAAGGTTGATTTCGCACTACTAGCCTCGTACACAGATGCCCCCCTACAAATCTAGTCGTGGCGTCTTTTCTCATATATTACAAGGTCCATTTAATATATTTCAAAAAGAGACAAGCATAAATAGTAACGCCAATAAATGCAACAATACTTATCACATCATAAAAAAGTATTAGCTGTATTATTAAATAACAGCTAATACTTTGCTTTCTACTGTATACGAACAGAATGTTAATTTCAGCAAACAACAAGTGGCGGAGCACATACAGCACTTTGGATTTATTAAGCTAGTGCAAACATTCACTAGCTTTTCCAGTTAAATGATAGCGCAAAATCTTTTATTGATAACTCTACTAAGTCGTCTTTTACTAGCTTAGTTGCGTACGCTGTTATCGCTGTACGATACAGCATCCACGATGATACGAATGGCAAAGAAACCTCCCAGGCCTCACATGCATCTCTAACTAATTCTTCATGACTAACATTGGCTTCTTTCAACTTAAAGTAGTCACTCATCCAATCTAATATTTGATGGTGGTATACGATATTGCCTCTAATAGTCCGTTGAAAAGCAGTTTCAAATTCGCCGTGTCCAGGTACTGCCCCGTAACAATCAATTCCCAAACACTTCTCTAATGTATTTATTGTATGTTGGCAATCTACAATATAAGGAATTTTATGTTTTTGAAGCTGCTCTATACTAAAATAAGCATCACCACAATATAAAATTTCATTGATTTTTATACCCATTTGATTTTCACTATGCCCTGGAAATGAGATACATTCAAACGTAAAAGCATCTATTTCATGGTTACCTTCATTTAGTACTTGGTCAATTCTGATAGCTTCACCTTCCAAGAACTTATTTCTCATTTCTGGTAAAGGATGGTTTCCTTGAAATAAATATATTGGCTCCAAAATAGGATACCGTAAAACCGCCTCCTCAAGTGGTGGAGCCATCGTAAATACGTCTTTTGTTTTTTGTAAATGCGCAGCACCTCCAAAGTGGTCCGCATGTGCATGAGTAATAAATAGGTGAGTAAGAGGTAACTGTTCTTTATCAAGCTCTTTAATTACTTTTTTTATTGAACTCTTATCGAGACCTGCGTCAATTAACAACCCTTGGTCACCCGCTTTCACATAACCAATATTGACCGCAGCATGAAAATAATAACTATCTTGTTGAATGTTGCATAACTTCATTTAGTAGTACGCCCCCATTATTCAGACTAGTTCATTTATATATTTCCCTTTACCAGTAATTTCGTAATATCGTTTTTCATCATTTTCTTTCACTTCGTATTTTCTTTTTTGAAGTATCGAAATTGGAAATAATTGTTCCTGTAGCCGTGCATCTATTGTAGACTTATAAACTGGATTAAATTTCATCATATCTTGCTTGAACGGAATGGTGCGAAGTGCGTATAAACTGTATTGCTCATGATTAATAGGTGCAATTAAAGTCATAGCTATCACCTTCCTTTATATATAAACATTCGATAAGATGCAAGTTTTTTCCTTTAATAACTCATAATATTCCAAAACTTCTTACTTAAACACAACTCATTTGATTGCTCTTTTTCGCACCACATATACTTAAGATGTTCATGTACTTTCTTCTGCAAAACGTGCAATCGTATAAAACTACTTCTTATGATTGTTTTCTAAATCAACAATGTTTACTTCAAACAGAGACGCTCAATTAAAGCATCCCACACCTGTTTACTAAGAATGGAAAATCTCTACAAAGTTTTAGGGCCAAAACACGTAGCTTAACATGTTGAAAATAATAGAAATAGCTTGCAAGTAACCCAGAAGTATCAACAAATTCTACAATTCAACTTTTCCTCCATTCATCATTTTGTTATGATAGAAAGGTTAAAAATATACAAGTCATTAGGAGGGTCCTTCATGGACTGTGCAATACATCATGATCGCCTTATTGAACTAGATTCTCAGCATAGAGAAAATCTCCAGCGCCTCTATGAAAATAGTCTTCGAGGAGAAATTACGTGTAAAGATTGTGGCGCAGAAGTCCGATTATATCTAGGCATGTCAAAGCAACCACATTTTTATCACAAAACGACATCCTGTCAAAACGTCAAGGTGGTACCAGTTCATCAACCAAAAGAAAACGAAGCTGATAGCACTTTTAATTTTGTTGAACAAAATGGATTTCGCATACCAAAATCACGTACTATTTCATCAACGGTCTTGGAAAAGCAAATGATATGGCAGCCTGCAAAAACCGTAAAAGCAATCCAAACATTTAAAAATGATACAACAAAAGAGTACGTTAAATACGCAACCAACATTCAGCTAGATTCATTACAATGGGATGCGGTAAAGCATACAGAAGGTCCACTTCTTATTCTTGCTGGTGCTGGGAGTGGAAAGACTCGTGTCTTAACTACAAGAACACTCTATATGATTAAAGATAAAAAAGTAGATCCAGCTAGCATGATACTCGTTACATTTACAACTAAAGCGGCAAAAGAAATGAAACAACGCCTACTTTCTTACGGGATATCATCAGCAACGATCAGTCGCATGGTAATAGGAACTTTCCATAGTATTTTTTACAAAATTCTTCTACACCACACCCCTGAGCAATGGCAAAGCGACAAACTCATCAAATGGGAATGGCAAAGAGAACAGCTTGTTAAACAAGCGGGGATGGAAATCAATTTAGATGAAAAGCAGTTTGCTTACGATGAAGCCCTTCAAAAAATTAGTTATTGGAAAAACACATTGTTGGAACCGATGGATATAAAACCTACAGACGAATGGGAAGAAAAGCTAGGATTTTTATATTTGCGCTACGAACAATTGAAAAAGGAAAAATCATTATTCGACTTTGACGATATGCTTGTTGGTTGCTTACAGCTTTTCCAACATAATGAACAACTGTTAAAAAAGTATCAGCAACGCTTCCACTATTTTTTAATCGATGAATTTCAAGATATTAATAAAGCCCAATACAAGATCATTCAATTGCTCTCAAATCATACGAAAAACCTTTGTGTAGTTGGGGATGATGATCAATCTATTTATGCCTTTCGAGGAAGTGACCCATCGTTTATTTTACATTTCTCTACAGATTATCCTAATTGCAAAACAGTTATATTAGCAGAAAACTATCGTTCTACACATCATATTGTCCAAAGTGCAAATACGGTAATATCAGAGAATAGTATTCGTCATCAAAAAAATATGATATCACAAAATAATAATCAACATGTACCAACTGTTTTTTATCCTTATGATGAAGAAGAGGAAGCGACAATGATTGTCACTGATTTAAAAGAAAAAATTGCAAATGGGGCAGGGCCAAATGATTTTGCGATCTTTTATCGAACCCACTCCGCTTCTAGAGCCATATTTGAGAGGTTGACACAGTCTAGCTTACCTTTCATTATTGAACAGGATAGTGAATCTTTTTATCAAAAGAGAACTGTTAAAAGCTTAGTTGCACATTTACGCTTAAGCTTAGACCCAAATAATAGCAATGCTATTCGGGATATCTTAACTGCACAGTTTTTAAAGCAATCAATCTATCAAGATTTGAAAGCAATTACTATATTAGAAGATTGTTCATTTGTAGATGGACTAGCATACCTTCAAAATGTCCAACCTTTTCAAAAAAGAAAGTTACAAAAAATAGTTCCTTTGTTTAAAACGTTAGCTAACCTACCACCTATCCAAGCTATAGAAAAAATCGAAAAAGAGATGGGCTTTGCTGAATTTGTTAAAAAAAGAGGGAATGAAGGCAATGCTATTGAAAGAGGGTCAGATGATGTACGTGACTTAAAGGTTGTTGCTAAGAAATTTACAAATCTTCCCCAACTCATTGAGCACATTGATCACATGATTGCAATGAATAAAGAAATGAAGGAACTTAGTAAGCAATATAACAACGCAATTACTTTATCAACTATCCATCGAGCGAAGGGGTTAGAGTATAAAAACGTATACGTGTTAGGGGCTGTGGACGGTAGCCTTCCACACGATTATGCATTAGAATCGTTTCGAAATGGCGATATTCGTATCCTTGAGGAAGAGCGACGCTTATTATATGTTGCAATGACACGTGCGCAAGACTCTTTATACTTGTCTATACCTCATATGCGACGTGGTAAAAAAGCTAAGCGTTCACGTTTCTTAGCTTCAATAATAAGATAATAAGCTTTTTAAACTTTTTTGTCATTTATAAAATGACTACCATTGAACAAGACTTTATGCGATTTTCATGGTTCTAAATAAAAATAACAACTGCTACGAAATCTAGTTTCATCTTGTTTATTTCTTAGTACGAAAAATACTTTTAAATGTGAATACAACCAGAGATTACAAACATTTGATTGAGCAACTACCAATACGCAGCAGCTCAATTGTGCTTGAAAGCAATATAGTTATCACTTGAGCACCTTTTGTCTTATCCACCTAGGAGGTAGTCATTGGAGCTGTAATACTTAGTCGTCATCTAAGAGCTTATAGTTTTGAAAAGAAACCAAAAGAGCTAGTGATCTAGTCATCCTAGCTCTTCGTTCTTTAAACATGCACTTGGTTACCTTCATATTCTAGGACACATCAGTCCTCTTAATTTCATCAATATTTATATCTTTTACCTTATACATACACCTTTGTTAATATTCCTGAATTAGATATACACAGCTAGATGAAGGTATAATTATTTCTTACTCCTTACATTAAGATAAACTATGTGAGCACTGCGTTAATAAAAGAACGGGAAGCCGAAGCGTCTTATTCCATAGAAAGGAAATCCAAAACGACCAAATCTACGGAATCTTCGTGGATAGCCTCCAAAACCACCAAAACCGTAGCCAAATCCTCCATTAGGGTCGTTAACAAATTGTTGTTGCTCATCTCTGTTCGCAACTTCCCCCATTGGAACTAACATCACTACTGAATCTCCTTGCGTACCTACAATAATTCCGTCATAATGGCGTCCATCTTTCATTTCTACACAGACAAAGTGGTGCTTATACTTTCTACAGAAGTCCTTCATTTCTTCGGGACTGTGAGCTGGCATTACTTTCTCGTGTGCTGGCATGACGTTTTCTTGCATTGGCATTACATTTTCTTGTGCTGGCATGATGTTCTCTTGCATCGGCATTACATTTTCTTGTGCCGGCATGACATTCTCGTACATCGGCATTACATTTTCTTGTGCTGGCATGACGTTCTCGTACATCGGCATTACATTTTCTTGTGCTGGCATGACGTTCTCATACATCGGCATTACATTTTCTTGTGCTGGCATGACGTTACCGTACATCGGCATCACATTTTCATGCGCTGGCATCACATTTTCATGCGCTGGCATCACATTCTCATACATTGGCATTACATTTTCATGCGCTGGCATCACATTCTCATACATTGGCATTACATTTTCATGCGCTGGCATGACGTTCTCATACATCGGCATTACATTTTCATGCGCTGGCATGACGTTACCGTTCCAAGGCATCATATTCCCATGCCAAGGCATGACATTTCCGTGCATTGGATTGTGCATCTGGTTATGCATATGTGGATAATAATGATTCAACAGTTCATACCTCCCTTATATTTTTCTATGCTATTTTATTCAAATATTGGGGAGTTGACACAGGTTTTCACAATTTCATGTAGAGAAATAATACACAAGGAATAAATCGCACACTAAGCTGCACTTGTATATGTGAGGTTATACATGTAAACTCTAGCTCGATAATATAACTAAATAAAAATTGGTTTCTATTGATTAAAAAATATGTAAACATATATCGATACAAATATAACCTTTTCTTATTCGATACGCATAAACTATAACGCCACTACTACACGCCGTAATTTAGTATAAAACAAAATTTACAAAGAAAAATGCTCATACGTGCTCTATAACTAATGAAAATTATGTGTGTCAAAAAATTTCGTCGTCACTAAAATATAATTATTAATAAGCGCGCAAGTTTTCAACTATAAGTTAGGAAAGGACGTAGAACAACTATAAAGAAAACTTATTTAAGATTTAGTAAAAATCCGTTACCTCCCTTTGTCTCAACCTCTTTGAATGATGTTATAAAAGTATGCTAGGAATAAAACAAAAAAACTTCCAACTGGAAGGGAGTTTAATTATTGATGAGGATCATTACTCATTAAATAGTTACAACTTAAAATCAGGTGGAGCTTGTTGCCCACCTGAACGTAAAGTTAGTTTAGCTTGAAGGAAGTCACTTCTTGTTTAACATATTCGCTATCGTTCCAAAATCAATCTTTTTCCCATCATTAATAATAGAACTGACGATTTTATCCTCAAGTTCTTTTGGAACGTCACGTCTAGCTAACTCAGCTACTCTTTTCACAATTTGCCTAACTTGTTTTTCATCTTGGAAGTTTGCATGTTGTACTGAATTGGCTAATTCGAAAACATCCTTCATTTTAACTCCTGTTTTCTTCTCAATATTTTTAAATAAATTATTATCCATCCCTAAGCCTCCTAACGTGATATATCATATGACTTGATATGCTCAGGTGTGACCGTCACTATAAATGTTCTGTTCGTATCATCAAAATTTTTGTATACTAGAAAATATACTTTCAAAGGAAAGTGGGACTCACATGGATAAATTATTGTTCTTATCTCAAATTAGTTTGTTAGAAGAATTATCAAATGAAGAGTTGCAAGTAATTGATGAATTAAGTTCGATGAAGCCAGTCAAAAAAGGAACAATTATCATAGATCCTAATCTTCCGATAAAAGCTTTGTTTTTTTTAAAAAAGGGACAAGTTCGCCTATATCGTATGAATGCACAAGGAAAAGAGTTTACGTTAGATATTTTAACTGATGGAAATATTTTCGGTGAAACATCTACCCTCTCTCTTATAGATGACCAAGTATATGCACAAGCAATGACTGACACATATTTATGTGTGATGGGGAAATCAGAATTTGAATCATTTATCGAGAAAAACCCGAAAATTGCCTTGAAGTTTATTTCAATACTTTCTGCTCGGTTAAAAGATGTTTACGAAATGAGTGAAAAAATAGCACTCGGCGATGTAAAATATCGTGTCTTATATTTATTACTGAAACTTAGTGAAAAATCCGGAAAAAGAAAAAACGAGTGGCAAACAATTGAAATGAAACTTACACACCAGGATATTGCTACAATGGTCGGATCGACTCGTGAGACAACAAGTACAATCATAAGCCAGCTTAAGAAAGAAGGGTTTCTAAAGAAAGGAATTCGTTCATTAGCAATCCATGTCGACAATGTAAACAAACACATTAATAGTCAGTACCTATAAAGAGGGCTAATATAATTTTTTTGTTGCTACAGCGATTCAATTAGAAAACAAAATAGTTGTATTCGTGGATTTAAAGCTTTTAGTGCATTTTTGTCTTACATTTGTGTTGCTGATGATAGGATTTTTATAATCTTTAGAAAAGAAAAGGCTACCCGAAAACCTAATTGTATACGTGATTATTCTTTAGAATAAAAACAACATTCCATACGAAAACAGCAATTTGTTTTCTAGCAAGAGGAAGAGCAAAATAAATGTTAAAATAATAATAGACGGATGAGATTTTTTATCTCATCCGTTTTGATGCTTTTTATAAAGGTACGTCTTATATATAACCTAAAAGAGGTAGCTTCTAATGGACTTACTTACCATTAGTGTTTTCCAACCTTTAAACTAATACATAAATACGGTCGCACCTACGATTATTAATAGGATAAACAATATTACAAGTAATACAAATGACGACCCACCGTATGGTCCACCATATCCATAACCAGGATATCCATAACAACCAGATCCGCAATACATACCCTTTTAACACCTCCCTGTATATCATCACTATTACTGTATGATGACTAGTCAAATAACGATATGGATAAACGCGGAGATGTCTAGGAATTTTATAAGTTGATGTAAAGAATGTAAAAAGAGGCTTTAATATTTGCTGTTTACACTTTTAAGATGCTTTTGATACTGAGACATTAAAATTTATGAATTCAGTTAGCTGTTCTCATGTAGTGAAAATTGATACTAAATATACGAGAAAAAGATATAGGTTGTTTAAAACTTCCTATCTATTTCATTTTGCTTTTGCTCAAAGTACCTTTCTCCCTTTTCCATCATATTCTCAAATTTTCTCCAAAAAGAATCACTTGTATTGTCAAGTTTACCTAAATCTGAATCAAGCTCCCTTGCCCACTGATCAACTTTAGGAGGTGGTTTTTCGTTTGTTTCAGCTTCTCCTGTAATATCTGATAGAAATTTTGCTAACTCCTTCCAAAAATCTGGCACATTCATCACTCATTTCCTGTAAAGTTACCATAATATATTCGTGATGAATGCAGGTTGTTCAATAAATTATAATTGTACATATTCATTACACTATCGAAACCATTTTATATACTTTTCTGTAATTTTCGGTAACGAGCTATTAAACAGCTTTTCACGCCAATACAAATCAGTTGTCCGCTGTACAGCTGCAGCATGGTTTGGATATGGATGTATAACTTGAGAAACTGAGCCAATTTTTTGTTTATATTGTTTTGCGTACACGATTTCTTGCATCCAATCTCCTGCACCTGCACCTACTGCATGAGCACCGATTATTTTACCTTTGTTATTCGCAATAATTTTAACCATGCCATTTGTGTTATGGTCACTTACAAACCTGTCTACATCAGCCAGAGGTTGAGAGAATACCGAAATATCTCCATATGTCTCTTTTGCTTCCCTCTCAGTCAACCCTAGATGAAACACCTCTGGATCAGTATAAGTTACCCATGGGACGTTATCATAATTGACCTTTTTTGAGATTCCTAACACAGCATTTTGTACGATTAACTTACCTTCCATACCGGCTACATGTGTAAATGGAAACCTTCCATTCACATCCCCAACCGCAAATATATGTTTAATATTTGTTCGTAAATAGTTGTCTACGACAATAGTGCCGCGTTGATTAACTTGGACACCCGCAGCTGATAAATTTAGCTTTGCTGTATTTGGAGTTCTTCCAGAGGCAATGAGAATTTGGTCTACTTGTAACTGTACCTGACCATCATCCTTTTTTATAGAAACGGATATATGTCCAGACTGTTTACTAACCTCTTCTACTGTTGCATTCGTAAAAATCGTCATTTCATCTTCAAGATGTTTTTGTACATACGGAACGATTTCTTCATCTTCTTTTGATAACAGCATCTCACTTCTCTCAACTACAGTAACCTCGCTACCAAAGCGAGCCAAAGATTGTGCAAGCTCTAAACCAATAGGACCTCCACCAATGACCAATAATCGACCAGGAGCTTCTTTCAAAGAAAAGATTGTTTCATTCGTTATATAATCAATATCATTGATTCCTTTGATTGGTGGAATAAACGGCCTTGATCCAGTAGATATGACAACTCTCTTTCCGTACACAACTTCTCCTGTACTAATTTCGATTTCGTGAGAGGATCGAAAGCTTCCGATACCGATATATACGTCTACTCCCATACTCCGAAATCTATCGGCATCATCATGTTTTGCTATCGTATTAATTGCTACTTTTACTCTTGTCATTGCTGCGTCTAGCGATGGTTTCCCTTGTAATTGAAGTCCGAATTGATCAGTTTGCGTTTTCGCATGATGTACGATCTTAGCTGACTCTATTAATGCTTTCGATGGAACACAGCCATAATGCAAGCAATCTCCACCAGGCTGTTCTTCCTTTTCAATCAACGCTACTTTTGCACCTAATGAACTAGCACCCGCTGCGACTGTTAGTCCACCTGCACCGCCACCAATAACTACTAGGTCGTATTTTTTCACTGCTCTCTCTCCACCTTATGATAAAATTCTTTTTGCTTCTAATAACCGCTGAACTGTTGTAAAAATTTCAATCACTAGAAAAAGCAATGTCAACCATACAAGCACATTCGTAAATATCATCATTGCTGAAAAAAGTAAAAATCCTTCTGTTCGCTCTGCTAAACCAGGTTGGTAATAAAAAGATTTAATGCCTTCTTTCTCTGTGACTGCACCGACTGTTAAGAAAATTGTCATTGCAACAATGATTGAAACACTTAATAATAAAAGGCTCCACATCGCTTCAGGGTAACGAAATGCCAATCCTAAAATAACACTAATCTCTACAATGCGATCGAATGTTACATCTAGGACCGTACCAAATGGCGATGGTTTAGTTAGTCGTGCCATTGTGCCATCAACTGCATCTAAAAAACCAGAAGTCCATAAAGCGACCAGTGCTAATACGGTATAATCAAAATAAATAAAAACACCAGTCGTTATACCAATAACAAACGAAATCACAGTTGTTTGATTTGCAGACAAACCTAATTTCAACAAACCTTTTGCCGATCTTTGAAAGATAGGCTGTACGTACTTTCTCGCATGTGTATCAAGCATGATTACACCTCCGTTAATTAATTGAAATTGATTACTTCGTTAAACCTAATCTTTTTTTAAGCTTCTTACTTGTAAAAATCGGAATAATTAATGCGAGTAGAAATACGATAACTGCAATCATAACAATCTTCATATCTCCATGAGCAAAGCTTGAGCCTAAAAAGTTATAAGCAAATGTTCCAGGAATAATACCAATAAACGTTGCTAAGACAAAATCTTTAAACCGAACCTTTGAAATACCTGCGATATAACTAATCATGTCGAAATTAAAAATTGGCAACAGGCGTAACAATAAGACATATATAAAGCCTTGTTTTCCTATTTGAGTTTGAATAGACTTCGCCTTTCCAGTCCATTCTTTATTACTAATATTTTTTCCTAGCTTACGGGCAACCCAAAATGATAAAGCGGCACCACATGTTGCTCCTACTACTGTATAAATCGTGCCATTAACAGCACCAAAAGCTAAGCCAGCAGCTAACGAAAGAATAGATGCTGGAAAAAGGATAAGTGGACGTACAGTATATAAAATGACATAAATAACTGGCGCAAACAGTCCAAATGATAATATCCATTCTCTTATTAACGTCGGAGTAATATTTAAATAGTTGTTATTGATCCATATTAAAGTAATAAGAACAGCTATTAATAATATGATTTTTACGATCGTTTGCTTTTTCATTTGCTTCCTCCGTTCATTTCATTTTTAAAAAAGCTCTTTTCGTAAATTTTGTTGCTAGTTACTAAAATTGAAAAGATGCTCCGAAACCTAGTTGTATACGTGCTTATTTGTTAGTATGAAAAGCAACATTCTATAAGAAAACAGCCTCTTTGAAAAGCAAAAGTTATTGTGAAAACAGCATAAAAAATACACTTCTAAGCAAGGAATGTGTGTACGTTACTTCGGTTAGTCACTAGCTTTACTTTTTCTCCTATTTTCACACGACTGTTTGAAGGAACGGTTACACTTTTATTTATTTGATCTACTTCTATTTGATCAAAAAGTTGGCCATGTTTGATAAATCTATTCATTACCTTTCCACTAAAGGCTAGCTTGTGCTGATCAATTTGATTATTGCTCGGAAGCAATTCCAAGTCTTGGATAGGTATAAACTTGTTATGATCTGTGATAAGACCATCACTGAAAAATCTAGCTACTTCCACGTTTACAGGATGATTGTAAACATCTAGTGGCGCACCTAATTGCTGGATTTTATTATCCATAACAATCGCCACCCGATTCCCAATTGTCATAGCTTCTTCTTTATCATGTGTAACAAAAATTGTCGTAATATTTTCTTTCTGCAATAGTGAAACGATCCATTCTCTTATTGATGAACGCAGTTGAGGGTCTAAGCTACTAAATGGTTCATCTAATAATAACAGCTTCGGTTTAGTCATTAATGCCCGTCCTAATGCAACACGTTGTTGTTGGCCACCTGACAACTCATAAGGATATTTCTTTTCATAATGTATTAATTCAATTTTTTCTAGAAGCTGTCTCGCATGATATATTCGATTTTTTCTTTGGTTATACAGCTTTTTTGCACCGTACATGACGTTTTCAAGTACTGTTAAATGGGGGAAAAGGAGGGCCTGCTGAAACATCATGACAATAGGTCTATTTTCCGCTTTCACATGAGTTACATTTATACCATCTACCCATATTTCTCCTGTAGATACTTGCTCTAACCCCGCAATACTGCGGAGTATCGTTGTTTTTCCTGAACCAGATGGTCCAACTAAACTAAGTATCTCTCCTTTATCAAGTTGAAAATTAATGTCGTCAATTACTGAAGTATTACCATACTGCTTTGACACGTTTATGCAAGATACAAATGATTCATCCATTTCATAGCACCTCTTTATCTTTTAGCAATATATATAACTGTTCTTAAGACTAGTTCAATACATAATATAAACACGATAGGGAGGATCGCAAATAGAATAGAAAAGCTAGCAATTACCGCATCATCTACTGTAGTAAAATAAGGGTAGTAAATCGTCGCTAACGTCACTACCGTACCACCTCCGATAAGTGCTGTTAAAACGTATTGACTTAACGAAATGACAAATACGAGAAATGACGCGGTACGTACACTAGCAGATAGTAATGGTAAAGTAATCGTAAGAAATATTTTTAACGGTGATGCACCTAACGATTTAGCTTGTTCTTCCCATTTCACTCCAATACGTTCGTATCCAGCTCTTAAAATTCTAACAGTATAAGGAACGGTTGGAATTAAATGAACAATTGTCACACCTAACCAATGGTCGGCTAACCCCACTTTAATAAAAGTAATGTGTAATCCCATTGCTACTGCTAAACTTGGAATTAGAATAGGAAGTAATAGCAGTGTTTCAAACATTGATTTACCAAAAAAATTCTTTTGTGCTAGCCCTTTCGCAGCAGGAAACGCAATGATAAAGTTTAGAATTAATACACCTATTCCAATTTTTATAGTCGTGTGAAGCGCCTCAATCAGTTTTTGATCTTTAAACAATGTCATCCAGCCTCTAGCCGAAAAATGTTCAGGTACAACTTGACCAAAACGCCAACCGTATGCAAAGCTATTTACTACAATTAAGGAAACTGGTAAACATACAAGGGATATCATAATAAGTAATCCGATATTTTTAGTGAGCTTTGTCATTATATTTTTCCTCTTATAAGCCTTGTTCTGAGCCTTTGTATACTCATAAAACTTACAGCTGTTGTGACCAAAATAAGTAAAGTTATACAAATAAAAGCAGCGAGTGCAAGCGGACGATTACTCCAATCACCTTCGAAAAACCACTGATAAGCAATAATTGCAATCATTTTCGGGTTTGTTGCTCCAACTAGAAAGGGTACTTCGTAAGCTGCTATGATAAACGCAAACAAGATAATAAATGTCTCAATGATAACTGGGAGAAGCCATTTCCATTCGACTGTCCAAAATACATTCCAACTATTGCCACCAAGAGTACGTACAACATCCTCATAGCGATTGTCAATTTCATAAAAAACAGGAATGAGCATGAGAATTACAAAGGGAACTTCCTTCCATATATAAGTCATCATTATACCTAAACCATCTCGATCCATTGTCAATACTGGAAATTGACTTTGATCACTAATTAGCTCAACTGAGTAAAAAATAGAAGCAATAATACCACTAGATGAAAATAAACTAAATACCATGTAAGCTGCAACGAAATGTGGAAAAATCATCGGCAGCCATACGAGTAACTTTAAGTGACTTTTTTGCAACAAATGATAAATAAACTTTGCACTAATAAGGCCAATTATTAATGACATGACAGTTGATACCATTGTTACTCTTAAACTAAACTTGATTGATTGTATAAACACTGTATTGCTAAATAGCTCTTGATATACTTGCAGTGATACTCCACCATCAGTCGACTGTAACGATTCAATAATTCCGTGAAGAACTCCATACGATATCAAGAGAATTGAGAACAACGTCACAGGAAAAAATAATAATAATGTCTTGTTATGGCGTTTGTACCACTTCATTTTGCCATGTCTCCTTCACCCAATTCACATATAGAGAATCTACTTCTGGTAATAAGTGATCCTTCAAGACTTCTGAAGATAGTACAGAATCCCCTCTGTTGACATGTCGTAATTGCTTTTGTAAGTCCTCGGAAAGCTTTGTAGGGTCTAGTGCCATATTCTCTCCCCACATAGAAGGCTCCATTTTCTTTAGTTGGGCTTCAGGTGATAATAAATAATTAATTGCAACCATTGCCCCTGTCACGTTAGGACTGTTGTATGGAATCGTTAAAAAATGTGTATTCCCAATCGACCCAGAGTCAAACACAAATGTTTTTGTTGAATCTGGAAAGATCCCTTTTTCGATCAAGCTCTCAACACGTGCTTCATTATAGCCCATTGTCATCCATACCTCACCATCACTGTACAATCGATCTAATGCAGCTAAATCTTGAGGGTAAGTTTCTCCTGATCTCCATAGAAAAGGTTTAATATCTCGTAAATAAGTCCACATTTCTTGACTTTGAGTATAAATATATTGCTCATCAAAGCTTCGAGATAACAATTGATCTACTCCACCTGCTGCTTCATACATTAAATGGCGTAAAAACGCATTACCTGTAAAGTCACTCGCTTCTGGATATGTGAATTTTCCTTCGTTCTCCTGCACCCACACCTTTAGTTCCTCAAAAGTTCTTGGTGGTTCAGCTATATTTGCTGAATTGTAAGCTAATACAAATTGTACTTTCCCCCATGGTGCTTCCATGTTTTCTGTCGATGTACCAAAATCATATTGCACATCTAAGCTTTCTAAATCGACATATTGCTGGACATTCGGTAGCTTATTAGAAAATGCTCCTAGTAATAACTCATTTTCTTTAGCATTTTTAAAATTTTCACCATTAACCCATATAACATCAATTGTTCCTGAGTCTTTGCCTGCTTTTTTTTCAGTTAACAATTTTTGAAGAATATTCTCTGTATCCATCGGTGTGCGGGTTAAAATAATGTCATGATTCTCAAGTAGTCTAGGTGCTACCCAATCATCAATGTAAGAATTAATCCCTTCATCTCCACCCCACATAAATATATTCACTTCTGTACCACTGGCAAGTTCAATAATATCTTTCCATTCTTGCTGAAGTAAATTCTCAGCTCCGTGTCGGTTAGGTTGATTGTTGTTACAAGCAGATAGTAGAAAGAGAAAAATAATTGATAAACCCTTCAAACTTTTCATATATTGTCCTCCTAGAAAAATATAATATCTTCACTTTCAAGGAGGATCTTACTCGGTATTCTCCCTGATTTTCCTGTTAGCTTATGGCTGTTTTCACATATGTTGTTGTTTTTCGTATTTTTTAAAAAACACGCACACTACAAGAGTTCTTGGCATCTTTTCTTCTTTACAACGATGACTAACATATAAACTTTTTATAGTGCTAATTTGATAACAATAGCAACAAAGTTCACAAAAAGAGCCGGAGCTATTACACTACCACTATGTGTAAGCTTTTCATTATAGTAGAGTAGCTTCACATTACATTTACCAATGTACAACTATTAAGTAATAGTGCATTGTCAATTACTCTTTACTCTTCGATTTGTTAGAACAAAGATAAAAATACGTAAAAACCCAGTTTGATTTTTAGCCAGTAACATGATAACAATTCACTTCTTACTGCCCTAATTTAGTACCAATAGTAAGAAAGTTTATGGAAAGAGCCTTGTTAAATGCTATTATCGCATAGACTATTATCACTCTGAATAGGGCGTTGGGCATGCACAAAGGCACCTTTCTTTAACTAGATTATCTTAATTGCCCACAATTTGCATTGTTGTTCCAACACAATTAACGACAACAACCTTAATCAAAGATTAAAAAAAGAACCTTATGAATATATAACGAATATATTAACAATTTATTAAAACCTCATCTACGTTGTAGGAAACATTTTCAAAATGTCTTTACCAATAATCACTTTATCATCTAGATGTAATATTGGTAATGTTATTTCATTAATGAGTTGTTGTAACTCAAGTAAATACTCTTTATGATGAAAAATATTTTTTTCTGTAAATGGTATATTTTTCTTTCGTAAAAAACTCCTTGTATACTGACAAGATGAACACCCATCCATTGTATATAAAACCGTTGTCAACTTTCATTCCCTCCTTATAATGTCAATTCTAATGACATCATTACTCTTTTTCAGTAAGACAGCTTACATACAATCTACCCATCTAAGGATATACTTTGGGGGAAGAACAAACACAAATCAAATTTGTTCTTTATCTTATCTATTTATGGTACATTGAATAAGTCATTTAATTATGAAAGGGAGAGATCATACATGGAGAAAATCACATCACTTGATCAGTTCAACGATATTACAGCGAGGGACGAAAAATCTATCATCAAATTTTATACAAATTGGTGCCCAGATTGCAGACGTATGGACATGTTTATCGGTGAAATTATTGACGAAAATCCTTCATTAAACTGGTTCGAGATAAATAAAGATGATTTCCCTGAACTAGCGGAAAAATATGATGTAATGGGAATTCCAAGTTTGCTAATATTTAAAAATGGTGACAAACTTAGTCATCTGCATAGTGCAAATGCTAAAACACCTGAACAAGTAAGACAATTTCTAAATGAATAATAATGAGTAGAGCCATTGCAGAATTTATGCAGTGGCTTTATTGTAGTATATATTTTGTTGTTCTTCTCATACTACAAGTAATGCTTACTAAGGGGTTGCTCATATAATGGATCGATTACAGGATAATAAAAAAAGTAATAGTAAAGTGGACCAAGAAAAAGAATTTATTCAACAAACAAACACAAAAAGCCCAAACCAACCTTCTCCACAGCCTAAAGATTATGAAGATATAGAATATTAACGGGATCGTACAAGCGCCTATCTGCATAGACCTTATCTTCATAAGGCGCTTTTTTTTTGAGTGAAATTATGTGGTGTATCATGAACTCAAACCTACTGCTTTAGTGCTCCAAATATGCTGTTAATTTTATCTGCATGTCTTGAAGCTTTTGTGCATTTCTAGCATACATGTCTTTTGCTGTACGATTTTCAGTTTGTAGTGCAAACAATTCAAAATCTGCTTCACATTTTTTTATAGAGGCTAATAGCAATTGCTTTGCTTGTGGTTTAGGAATTTCAATTTTATCGTCATAAACATCTATGGTAAGCTGTCCATAGGAGTCGACCTGTGCAAGAAACACATTTTCTATAGCTACTCCTTTTTTGTCTAGTTCTTCCTTTAACCACCTTCTATTTAAGCCTATCGTCGTAAGGGGCTCATCAAAGATTTGCCCATCCATAACAACAGTTTGCGGCTCCTTTATAGCAGGAGGATTATTAATAACATCCTCAACTGAAAGTGGCTGCTTTTCCTTTTTTAGTAAAACGCTTAAATCTCCATTCGTTTCTAATGTAGCAAATTCAACATCAGCAAATTTAAAGACGTCTTTCTTCCTCAGTTGCTCTAATAGCTCATCTAGCGTATATTTTTCCTTTTTTAAGTTATCCTCCATGATTTTTCCGTTCTTAATGAAAACTGTAGAGTTTCCTTCTACGAAATCTCTAAACTTCTTATTATGTAAAGATAGGAATGAAATAGCTACAGGAAACATTGACCAAATAAAAATGCTTATTAATCCATGCATGACGTTTAGGCCAAGATCCATCGAGAGAGTTCCGGCAATATCACCAATTGTAATCCCAACTATATATTCAAAAAATGATAATTTGGATAATTGCTTTTTCCCTAATATTTTTGTGATGACAAATAAACCAATAATGATTGAAAAAGAACGGATGACAACCTCTATCCAATCAAGCATAGTGTTAGCTCCTTCTCGTAAATATTAAAAACCTCTATATTGAGGCTCTTCCCCTTCTAACTCTCCTACACGTACTTTGATTTCTTCAATAATGTCTTCAGTTAATAGCATCGCTTCATGAAAATTACGTTTAGCCTCACCCTCTACTGATGTTAGTGCTAAACTTTGTAATCCTGCATGAATACCCTTTAAACTTGCTAAGCTTTGCTTTACTTGTGATCCAACGGTCATATCTATCACCTCCTATCCTTTTGGTTTAAAGAGTAACGCTCCGATAAATCCGAATATGATAGCTGCCGAAATCCCCGCACTAGTTACTTCAAACATACCTGTCAGCACTCCTATGATGCCATGTTTTTCAGCTTCTTGTAGCGCACCGTGAACGAGAGAATTCCCAAAGCTTGTAATCGGAATAGTTGCACCTGCACCTGCAAAATCAATAAAAGGTTCGTATAAACCAACGCCATCAAGTATGGCTCCAGCAACAACTAATATACTTAAAGTATGTGCAGGAGTTAACTTAAACACATCAAACATAATTTGTCCGATAACACATATTAAGCCACCAATCACAAAGGCCCAAAAGAAAGTTGCAATCATTCATTCTCATCTCCATTCTCTATGGCTACTGCATGCGCTATGCAAGGAATTGTTTCTCCTTGTTGAAATGAAAGAGGAGATAGTAATGCACCTGTAGCAATGACGAGTATTCTTTTCAGTTCACCTGCTTTCATACGATTAAGTAAATAACCGTACGTAACTGAAGCTGAACAACCTGCCCCACTTGCGCCTGCCAATACAGGCTGACCCTCCCGATAGATAAGTAGACCACAATCTTGGTACTTATGATCTTCGATAGCTAGTCCATGTTTTTTTAATAGATCGAGCGAAATCTCTCTTCCAATATGTGCTAAATCACCTGTAATAATTAAATCATAATGATCTGGTTTAATATTCATATCCTGAAAATGAGCCTCTATCGTTTCAACAGCTGCAGGTGCCATTGCTCCGCCCATATTAAAAGGATCAGTTAAACCCATGTCAACGACTCTTCCTATCGTAGCTGAAGTAATTCGCGGTCCTTTCCCCTCTTTACTCACTAATGCAGCACCTGATGCAGTTACAGTCCACTGTGCTGTTGGAGGCTTTTGTCCTCCATATTCGGTAGGATAACGGAATTGTTTTTCCACGGCAGAATTATGACTTGTAGCACCAGTTAACACGTAATTTGCACCTTGATAATTTACAAGAAAAGCACTTAATGCTAATGCTTCCATTGAAGTTGCACAAGCACTAAAAACACCTAAGTATGGTGCACCAATAGACTGTGTTGCAAATGTTGTGGGAGTCATTTGGTTAATTAAATCACCACCTATAACAAACTGTACCTTGTCCTTTGGTAAATGAGCTTTTTCAAGAGTTTTAAAACATGCTTCTTCAAATAATATTTTGTGAGCTTTTTCATAAGAGTCCTCACCAAGCCACAAATCTTCGTGTAATAAGTCAAAATGATCCGCTAGCTTCCCGTTTGCTTCGAATGGTCCACCTACGGTACCTGTTGATATGATGACAGGCTTATGATTAAACACCCATGTACGATGACCTTTCAGCATTTATAGGCCACCCCATTGTGTAACAATCGTTTTAATTAATCCAACGACAAATGCGGAAAATGTACCAAACAGAATAACTGATCCTGCAAGCTTAAACATATTCCCTCCTACACCAAGCACAAAACCTTCCGTACGATGCTCAATACACGCAGAAATAACTGCATTACCAAATCCTGTAACCGGAACTGCACTTCCGGCACCTCCAAATTGTGCAATCCTATCATAAACTCCAAAACCAGTTAAAAGCATCGATATAAAAACCATTGTTGCGACTGTAGGATGTCCAGCGGTTTGCTCGGTAAAATTAAATTGATAAATATAAAAAAGTTGAATCACTTGACCAATGATACAAATAAATCCACCTACGAAAAAAGCTTTTATACAATTCATCAAAACAGGACGCTTCGTCTCTCTTACCTTCTCAAATTGTTGATATTCCTGTTGTGTTGGTGTCAAGTTTTTTAGTTTATTATTTGCCACCATATCTCACCACCTTTTAAGCTTCTTCTTTTGATAATAAAGTTATGTCATTTAATTCTTTTTCAGCTTTCTTTTTATCAAGCTTATCTTCATCAATTTTCTTTTTAAGCCGCGTCAATTCAATGAAGATTTTTAAGTCCCTAGAAACGGTAATTTTGTAATCTGGAAACTCTTTTTTTAACGCTTTTTTTGCTTTCGCTTCTATATCAGCTAGAAACCATCTGTGAACATGTTTCACCTTGAAACTAACGACAACTTCTTCATCAATATTTACAGCAATAGCTTGCGTAATCCTATCCTGTTTTACTATTTCCTTCATAACTCTTTGTGAAATTGTTTGATCAATCACAATTTGTTCGGGAGGCCTTTCCTTTGATGTGCTACTTAATTTTGTTATCATTTGGTTATCTTCGTTTGACTCTTTTTCCGTCATTGTACAGCTTGATGCTATTATGGTAATGATCATTAAAAAAAGCAGTCTACTTTTTCTCATTCAAAACCAATCCATTCTTTATGTAATGCTTAATTAGTATGTTCAAGCACTTCTTCTAAAAAAGGCTGGTATTCAACCAACCTTTATTGCCTGTACTGAGGTTCCTCTTGTTCAATTTCTTGCATGCGTGGATTGACAAGGTCTACAATTTGTTGTGCCTGCTGTGCAGCTTGCTCATATAATTGTTTAGCTTGTTGATTTTCAGTTTGTAATGCAAATTGCTCAAAGCTCGCTTGTGCACTTTTTAAACCAGCTATCGTCTGCTTAACTTGTGTTGCAACAGTCAAAATAATGTCCTCCTATGCTGGAAATTTCTTTTCACTGCTTATCTTGTATCGTTTACGCATTTTTTATAATAACTTTTTTTACCATCATGCCTTCATATAAAGTAAAACAGAGCTCTTGTAAGGAGCTCTGTTTCAAAATTAAAACCAAGAAAACGGTCTTCTTTGTTGGGGTTGCTCAACATTTTCCTCTTCAGTACTTTGGTCATCTTCATTTACTTCTTCTGTATCAGTTGCTGTTTCATCTGCTTCTTCAGTTGCTACTTCTTGTTGTCTTCTTGGACGAAATCCCCAAGGATCACGGAAAGGCCTTCTTTCTTCCTGTGGCTGTTGTGACTTACTACCTTCATCTTGGATAATTACTTCATTTGCCTTAATGATTAAATTTTCTACATGAATTTCTTTCGGTTTCCGTTTTTTTTCTGCCATTTTCTACCCTCCTGAGAAAAAATCTTTACTCGCTTCTAACATATGCAATATATGATATTAGTGTATAGGCTTTTCAATTAAACAGATCTAACTAATTTATATTTTGAATATTTTTGCTTTGACAGTTGTTTTTCTCACCTATAGTAACAAGCGTTTAGTAACATTTTTTCTAGAGAATTATGAAATAATAGTAATAAAGCTCATATACGACAACAACATATTACAAATATTTCTTAAATTTGTTAAATAAGCTAGAAATCACTCCACCTCATTCACTCATAACTCATACACTTTATGTTAAGCTTTATCAGACTATCTTCTCTTCCCACAACCACAACCACCAGTTTTTTTGTAAACAGGAGTCGCAGGAGGTGGGGAAGCTACGTATTTACCTTGTGAAGGTTTATTTACTGGCTTCATTATGATTTTTTTCACCAAAACACCTCCAAATTCTTTGTGCAATATTATATGCTTAACAAATAAATCTGTTGTAGTGAAAACGAGCAATTAATGCTCTTTCTCTACTCAAGTAGTCTCGAAATAATAACTTCAATGATGGCAGCACAGCCTGCAATGGCAAAAATAAAAATTAATGGTTTGAATAAAAAAGGCCAGAACAAATAACCTACATAAAAAAAGGTCGTACACCATATACCGCTACACCAATAACAACTAAGCAGCTCTCCTATCCAAGCTCGTAACCCAGTCCCCTTCACCTGCATGTACGTTACAATAGCTCCATTTGGTTGCTCTTCCTCGATCACCTCATGAAATGGTTTACGAAGAAATGCTGTAATTGTGTCATAAATGATTAATCTTGTAAGCCGAAAGCTTGCAAGAAATAATATAACGAATTCAAATACAGTTAACATTCATTTCACCTTTGCTTTATCTTAATTTTTTAAAGCTGACTTAATAGCATTTCTGGCACCTTGTCATCTGTAGCAAAAGAGGCAATCTCACAAACTATTTGTTATATATTTTTATTTTTTTTAAGAATGAAACAAACCAAGATTTTTTGTTTTGCTTTTCTTGAGAGCTATTATTTGGGTTGTCAGTTGAATAATGATTTAATAGTTTATCTTCACTTCTTTTAACTAGTTCCTTATTGCTAAGACTCGTTTCTATTCGCTCTATTTCATCAACATGATCTTTAAACTGTTCTTTACTAGTATAAATCGTATGATGCATTGTTGTACCAGCAGTATTTTCAACTTGGTCTGTACTTTCATCAGATTCTTGAGCATGTTGTGAACTAACTGTTGAAGTGTTCATGTAAGTTGTATGTTGAACGTTATCGACATTTTCAAGTTGTTGTTCATCTAAATCACCTTGATTTTTCTGATCCATCACTTCATCATTTGCATTATAATTTTCATCAGACTCTACGTTTAATTCAATTATTGTCTGTTGTTTTTTTCCCATTTCATTTTCAACAACTGAATTACTAGTCATTTCTTCTTTGAGCTGTTCACTACTTGCCTTTTGTTCTAGATGAAGGGCTTGATTAACATGTTGTTCTTTTTCCATGTCTATTTCATTAGAAGATACTTGTTGCTCGTCAATGCTAACCTCTTCCACTTGAAGGTTTTCAATATCAATTATTTCATTATTCTTTTGCTCGAGGTGAGAGGTTGTATTGGCATGTTGTTGTTCCATGTCAATTTCATTTGTAGATACTTGTTGTTCATCAATGCTACTCTCTTCTTCTTGAAGATTTTCAATATCAACTATTGTGTTATTCTTATGTTTGAGGTGAAGCTCAGCGTTTGTATGTTGGACATCAGAATCCGTAGCACTGTTAAGTTGAAAGTCATCATGATCTTGTGTACTTAACATATCTTTACTAGCTTCTATTTCTAGAGCTTCTTCCTTAACGTTTTGTTCACTATACTGCTGATGAATTAAATTATTAGTCTCTAACTTCTCTGAAACAGTATGTTGAGTTACTCCATTTTGAGCGATGTCTTCAGACACATGTCCGTAAGTACTTAGTTGTTCAGCCTCTGAAGGTGTCATTTTTGTACTTTGCTCTTTACTTATTTTCTCCTCTGCAACAACATTTTCTATTTTGTGGGTCATGTCATTATTGTGTTGTTCTTTACCTTTTATCTTTAGCTTTTCCGGGTTTATTACCGCTTTTTCGGGTTTATGTTTTTTTTTTTGTTGATTTAATGACTGATTAGTTTCGTTGGACTGTTTTCTAAGACGCGTTAACGGATCAACATAATTTGCATTCTTTAAACTTGGCATTTTATATTTAGGTACCACATTTTTTTGATGACTTGTTCTTTGCTGTGATGATTCAACCTGATCTTTTTGAGTCAATACAATAGTTTCTGGAGAATTTCGTAAAATTTCACTTAGTTTTATAAAGCTATTTGTAGTAGTAGAAGTAGTAGTAATAGAATCTGATTGTCGACCGTTTTTTTCCTTAATCAAGTTTGAAGTATTATTTACTTCCTGTTCCTGAACAGGTACACTTACATCAGATTTTGTTTGGGGTTGGTTGGTTTGTGTGCGAGCTGATTCAAAAAGCTCTTGTTCATCTTTTTCATTACTATGCGGTTGAATATCTTCTTGTTTTAGCTTAGAAATTTTATGTTCCATATTATTGATTTTCTCTAGTAAGGTCTTGATTTGTTCATTTATACTACCTTGTTCCTCGTGCTTTATTTTATCTGCCACCACTTTTTTGTTTTCTTGTAATTGCAGTACATTATCCTGTTGGTTTGCGATAATTGAAAGTAATTGATCGATTTTCCCACGTAGGTTCTCATTATCAGCTTGTAATGATTCACTTTCCTTTTCCATTTCCACCAGCCTCTTTTCATAATCTTTCTTTTTTAGTTCTATTGATTCGAGTTGATCTACAAGTGTTGATTGAATACCTTCTAATTTTTCACATGTATCTGTTAAGGAGTGTATTTTATTTTCGTACATATCTCTTTGCTCTGTTAATTGATTCAATACTTCTTTAATCATTGAAAACTGTTCAAGCAAGTCCTGTTCAACATTTGCAAATTGAGAAGACATTTTTATATAAAAGTCAGATAATTGTTTTTGAGTTCGTTGTTCATCTTCATTTTTATTTTTATCTGACTGTTCATCACTAAACTTTTTGACATCCTTTACATTTAATCGTTCCTCGTTCATTTGAATTAATTCTTTATATACTTCATGCATATATTGTAAGCCTTCTAATTGTTTTTTTAAGTCTTCATTTTCTTGAATGATATCATGGTTATCCAAGTTCCTCCCCCCCTTTATAAGTGCAATTTTGTAAAAGGAAATATGTTTTTTACACTTAACCTTACCTACATTTTATGCACATTAATTTAAATGTTTACATCATTAAGTGCACATGCTCAAAAATAAAAAAATAGTCATTTATCTTATCACATACTAACTGTCAATTCATAAGATGAAGTAGATTCAAAATTTATGGAAAGGAAGATTTGTATGGCAATTAAGCTTGACGATTCTTGGAAGGAAGAATGTATACATGTTTGTAAAGTGTATGACTGGACCACTTTACTAACAAAGCTTACAGACAGAGAATTACAGTTAACGACTTCAAATTCTCCAATTGACTTATCTATGGCAACAATCGACAAAACGATGTGTGATGTGTCACTTATCGCTTGTGAAGAGCCAGATCCAGATGATCGTACAGAAGTGTTATGTTACCATGACGGCAGAGAAATTCGCTTATGGAAAGTCTCGTTAAAGAAAACTTTTTGTATTGATATAACTGTAGAAGCAACAGGGACGAATGCAAGCGGTATGACAGAAACGGTTTGGGTAACATTTGACACAGTAATGGTTTCTACTTGTGAGGAAGTTCTTCTATGTGCACCTCCTGGAACAGAAGTATGCTGTGATCCGTTTGAACTAGAGGGTCATAAAACTTGTAAAGTCGAACCAATTATGAATATTTCATGTACGCAAAATGCTGATGGAACTTTTACTTGTTCTGCAACAACTTGGGTTTGTCTTAAATCTTGCCAAAACATCATGGTGAAATTTGATGTTGTGTTGAAAGTTTGGGCTCAATTCTGCGAACCTAGAGGAGAAATTAAGTGTGACCTAGATTGCATACCACCAGCGAATCCTCCACAATGTGATGAACTGTTTCCGTTGTGTTGACAACATTTCATAACCTCTTGATACAAACTTGTGAGCTAACATAGTTCTGACGATATCAACGGAAAGTGCCTTACTATATTTGAAGGCACTTTTATTTTTTAGGCCATTTTTATAAACTTTGTTGCTTCAGCTCCTAAAATAGAAGATAAAGATCGTTTTATAGAAGAAACTGCCACGAAATCTATTTTGGAAAACACTCGTCCATAAAATAGTTTTAACTACGACTATATTTTTCACTTGTTAGACAATCTTATTTTTCATACATATATATTGACTTCAATTACTTTCTTGTTATGGTTAGCACTTTTATCAAAAGGAGGATAAAACAAATGAAGGAATCGTTTCGTGAAATTGAGCAGCGACTTGCGCAGTACGAAGCTGATTTAAAGGCTGTTAAAGAAGAGTATCTCTCAGCTAAAAATCAGCTTGACAACAACGAAATTGTATCCGTTATTCCTTATTTTCAATATTCAGTACTGCTACCAAAGGATAAAGAAAATACAATAAAAGTATTCGGATCATTCGTCATTAAAAATATTGGTACCGTTGAAGTGAATGAGCCGATTATTTGCTTACTCGCTTCTCCTTCGAATGACATTTTAATTAGCGGTAAGATTGGTGAACATATAAATTATGACCCCCACGACAACCCATATCAATTAGAAGCTTGGGATTATGTAAATGACACACTTAAGAGGAAAGTAGAAGACAATGGTGAGTATTGGTTAAAACCAGTAAGAACAAAACAAATCCGACCAGAAGAACAACTATCTTTCGCAAATTTCCATATATCCTATCACCTAAATCAGAAAGTCCCTATATTTAAGGTAAAGGCATTCTTTTATAGCCAGGAATTGAAAAAAGGAGTTGCCTCCATTAATCAGATTATCATTCAACACTAAAGTATAGTTAAAAAAATTACATTAATTAGGTTGCTAGAACTATTTTACTAACAACTAAATTAAAAACTAAGAGAACGTGACCTTACCTTACGTTCTCTTAGTTATGGAGCTTCCGTGTATGTTGTTATTTTTAGTACTAAGAGGTGGCATCCTTTCATCTTTCAAGATAGAGCTATCCATTAAGGCAAGTTCTATATGTTCTAATAATAGTAAAATATATACAAAGTTTACGAAATGAGTCTACTTTTTAAACTCATCCTTTTTGAAATGTTGTTACATTTAAGCTTTGGCAATTACTGGTGATTCCAGTATTAAGAGCTGTATTAACATCTTCAATCGTAAGTCTATACATATGACAGCCGACTCCTGGCTCATCACAAACAGTATTGTTTGGTGTTAATGTAAAAGTACTATTCATTCTGTCATCAGTAACAGTGTACTCACATAATACTACAGGAGTAGCCATACTACTAGTAATACGTTCAACTCTGTAAGTTACGCCTATTCCAGTCTCATTCGCTGTTGAAGCACCGGTCACTACTTGTAGGTCAACCATTGTATCCACTTTGGCAACCCAATCCTTTTCAGTGACTCGTATCATTGGCGTAGTCAATTCGATATTCGTAAAGTTACTCATACCAGCCGTTTTCACTAACAAATTTGCAACATTTGGATTCACGCAATAAATTTCATTTTCTCTTTTCCCTTTGCATTTACAACCTGACATCCGATTTCCATCCTTTCGGTAGTATTTTTAAAGGTATGATTTATACCTGTTTCTAATTTAGTAAATGCAAGTTATATTAAAATTGAAACGGACAAGAGTCTACCATTTTTACCCATTTTTTATATCACTGTAAACAAAATTTAGTAATTTCATATAATCATCCATACTACCAATATCGTATCTTTTTCCTTCTATTAATTTGCCGTATATATTTTCTGATTGCAACAATGCTTTCATGCCATCTGTCAACTGATATTCACCGCCAATACCTCGTTTAATATTATCCAATTGCTCAAAAATCATTGGTGTAAACACATACCTACCTATGACTGCTAATTGAGAAGGTGGGTTTATCTTTGGCTTTTCAACAATATCAGTCAACCTATAAGTATCGTTACTATGCTTTTTTCCTTTTATTACGCCATATTGATTTAAGTATTTTTCGTCAACCGTTTGTAAACCTATGACACTCTCTTTATATTTCGTAAATACATCAATTAATTGTTTCAGACATGGTGAATGTTTATGGAGAATGATATCATCTGGTAATAACACAGCAAACGGCTCGTCATTTATAAATGACTTTCCGAGACGAATGGCATCCCCTAGACCTTTCGCAATAGGTTGGCGAGTATAGTGAATTTGTATATCAGGTATATTAGGAGCATCCATCAAATGCATTTTATTTTTCCGCTCAAGAAATGCTTCAAGTTCAAGTGAATGGTCGAAGTAGTCAACGATAAGGTTTTTTGATCGAGAAACAACCATTAATATTTGTTCAATTCCTGACTCAATTGCTTCTTCCACTACGTATTGAATGGCGGGCTTAATGCCAATCGGAAACATTTCCTTGGGAATAACCTTTGAGATTGGTAAACTACGTGTTCCATATCCTGCTGCTGGTATGATCGCTTTTTTAATCACGTCAACCTCTCCTCACTTCCTATCTTTCCGTTAGATAATTACCTTCCTATATGTTATGCGAGAAACCTCTCCCTGCAAGTTGACCATGATAATATTACTTACTTGCACTATTTTTGGGCTCCGCATTTGTCACAAAAATAGCCATAACAAGAATAAAATATGAACAGACACGGAAGGAGGGATGGATAAGGTGAAGATTTGCTTTATTTGTACCGAAAAGCTTCCATCACCATCAATTAGAGGAGGGGCGATCCAGCTGATGATTGATGGGGTGCTTCCATATTTAAAAGATGATCATGACATAACAGTTTTTTCAATCACTGACCCTGATCTACCTGATAAGGAAGAGCGTAGTGGAGTAACCTTTATACGTTTTGACAGAGAGCATTATAGGTCACTAGTAGCAGAAGAATTAACTAATCATACCTTTGATGTAATTCATGTATACAACCGCCCTGCAAATGTGCCACTATATAAGCAAGCTTCTCCATCTAGCCGCTTCGTCGTTAGTCTTCATAATGAAATGTTTGCAGAACATAAACTTCCCTTTGATGAAGGTCAACAAATTGTACGTGACGTTGATGCGATTACGACTGTAAGCAATTATATTAAACAAACAGTGCTAACACGATTTCCAGAAGCTGAAAAAAAAATAAAGGTCGTCTATTCTGGGGTCGATTTACAACAGTTCATTCCACTATGGTCTTCTGAAGGCAAACGCATCCGCCAACGATTACGTCAAAAGTATAGTATTGCTCAGCATGAAAAAGTCATATTATTTGTGGGCCGCTTAAGCCAATCCAAAGGCCCTCATATATTACTCGAGGCAATGAAATATATATTAAAAAAGAATGAACATGCTGTTCTCGTTATTGTTGGGGGAAAGTGGTTTAGTGATAATAATATGAATGGCTATGTGCGCTCATTGTACAAACAAGCACTTCCATATGGAGATCGCATCATTTTTACAAAGTATATTCCAGCTGAACATATTCCACATTTATTTCTAATTGGAGATGTATTTGTCTGTAGTTCTCTTTGGAATGAGCCATTAGCGAGGGTCCATTATGAAGCGATGGCTGCTGGTATTCCAGTAGTTACTACTAAGCGGGGTGGAAATGAAGAAGTTATGATTGACGCAATGAACGGCCTACTTATTTATGACTATAACAATCCTTTGGAATATGCCAAATCAATCAATTTTATTTTATCACACCCATCCATTGCGAGGGGGTTTGCTAAATTAGGCAGAAAATTTGTTGAAGTTAACTTCCAGTTTCACCACGTTGCAGATCGGCTAGAAAGGGTATACAACGAAGTATTGTATGAAGAAAAGCAAAATAGCACCTAAAAATTTTGCCCTCGTTACGGAACAACTCCAACAATTTGAACTCAAAACAAAAAGCGGCATATTGCTGATTTTTGTTTTTTGCTATTTATCGCATTAATTTCTTTTTTTTCTTCTTAGCCTCCTTTCGTAAACTCTGATATTATGTAAATTTGCGAAACTACTAAGTATCATATAATTTTACAGGCTTTTGAGAAGAAAAGATGCTACGAATATAAGTTATAATCCTGTATAGTTCTAATTACGAAAAGCAACAATTAATACAAAACAGCTTCTGCATAAAAGCTATGGTAATCTTTAAAGGCTCTTTTCGTAAACTTTGTTGCTATTGTTATTAATTTAATACCAAAAAAGTGGTTTTTTTATTGTTTGTCATCATTGTACAGAAGAAAAGATGCCACGAACGCTATCTGTGTACTGTTTTATTTCTTAATACGAAAAACAACAATCAATGTGAAAACAGCCTCATCAAAGACCGTCTTTCTATTTAAAATAAAAAGCAACACAAATGTCAAAACCACCAACTCAACAATTATAGTTAAAAAGGTCAAATCTCCAAATTCTATAACTTGTGTTTTGAGATATTCCCTCTTTTACAAGCTATAGAAGTAAAGATCTGACCTTACAGGTTGTAATTTACAGTAGTTTAATCTTCTTCGTCATCTTCATCTTCTTCGTCTTCATCTTCATCTTCTTCGTCTTCACCTATGACATACTCATAGACATTACCATCTTCATATTCTAGTTCAATTTCTAGCTCTTCAAATGATAAGTTCTTAATTTCTTTCAATACAGCCTTCAAAGCCTCCTCAGGACTTACATTATGTGAAAGCTCAAACCCTTCTTCAAAATCAATATCTACTTTTACTGAAATGACTTCACCCAATTGTACTCCTCCTCACCCGAAATTCATTACGCTAACATGATATGCATCTTGCATTAAATTATTGACAAAATAATATTGAATTTTTGAGGGGTAAAAGATTTACCAGCCCATAGAGACCTAATTACTAAGAAAAGGCTCTTTTTCATAAACATTGTTCTTATTAAGACTAAAATCAGTCATCAATTAATAGTTATAACCTGATTTTGCATGTGAAAAGATGCCATGAATACTTGATTTTTACATATTTAGCTTAGTATGAAAAGCAACAATTAATGCGCAGACAGCCAATGACAAACATCGCAATATAGAAGCAAAGATGGGGACTTTATTTGTACAAGGGTTTATTTTTTAGTATAAGAAAAAAAGACAGCCTAAAAATAAGAAAACTGCATGACTATATCTAATTGCCAAAATAAGTTTAATCATTGCTTATATATATGGATGGTTTAGGTAAAGGGTCGGTTGAAGCAATCATTATTACCTTTTCTTCCTTAAGTATTTCTTGATCAACATTGGCAGTATCGTTCACTGTTATTTCTTTAGTTTTCTCTGAGTCTTCTTTCACATTGTCAACTTTATCGATACCATCAACTTCATCTGATGACAAACTACTTAATGGCTCTGTTGAATCATTAGCCTTCTCATGAGTAACATTCGTTTTTAAATCTGGTGATTTATCTACATTGCCATCTTTTGAATTTTCCTCATCAAATAATTGGTGTAAACCCTTTTTTGATTGCTGTTTGCTGCTCTGATTTTCATCATCCTTGATTTGACTCTTCGTATCTTTACCAATTGATTGTGTTTTTTCTTCTACGAGCTTACCGCTAGATGAGCTTTCACCTTTCCTTTCCTTTAAACTATTTTGGTTACTTGCACTAAAAATGGGATATTCACCGAATTCTTCTTCTAAAAGAATACGATATAACGCCTCCTTAGATCCCTTACGAATGTTCTTTCCTTTATCATCATGACTATGACTACTTCCTTCCATTACTTGAAAATCGCCAGATTCCTTTGCATGACTATCGAACTCCTCATGATCATCAGTAATCGTATCTCCATTGGTCGTTATCTCTTGTGTATCGACACTTTCTTCCAGAGCAGGTATTTCACTACCAATTCCATCTAGTTGCTCGTTCTTTATAGCTGATTCCTCATCACTGTTTTCTTGGATTACTATATCATCTGTCACTGTATTTACTGTCGGGTATTCCTGCAGGATTACTCCTTCAAGTGAGGATAAATGATTTTTTACGGCTAGTTCATTTAAGACAATTTGATCTATATTATCAAGGATTTGTTCATACTCTGTAATACTCCATCCCATCGGTCCGGGTGGTGAAAATGTAAATTTTGCTAAATCAAGTTTTGGTATCTTATTATTCGCTTTGTCAGATTGATTTTCAACCACATCATTCACCTCCTTTTCCTTCCTTTATACTACTAACTATTTCTCGGTACTGATGTAAAAACTGTTCTTTTGAATCTTCCACTGCAATAATATTTTGTAACGCCCAAATATACTTTTCATTACCCCAGGATCTTTTCTGGCTTAAATAGTATTTGTGTATAATTGAACAGAATAAATACGGAAATTCTAAGTCGGCCCATAACACTTTATATTGATCTGGAGTTAACGGATTAACAGCTTCATATGAACTTAGTAACTCAACAGCTAGATCAGTATCCCACACCGATAATTTTTTCATTAATTTATTTAGCAAAATGCGTAAATCTCTTGATGGTAGGTCATAAGTAATTGAATGTAACTCTCTCATAAATGGATTTCCGTCAATTTCTGTAAATCTAGCTAGTGTAAAATCCTGTTGACAGTAGCTCCTTTCCTCAATTGAATTCTTTGTCCACTGTTCATACTGGCCGTTATCAAGAGCTCTTAAGGCATTTTGTCCTCGTTCAAGCATTTTGTCAGCATACATTAAAAATAACTTAGAAAATTCGTCCTCAGGATAAGACTGTGCTAACTGCTTGTTACCCGCTAATTCTTGCAATTTCCATCGATATAATTTATGCCATTTGTCAAGTCTACTACGCTTTTTACTTTCCGAGGCTGGAACATACCCTTTTGAAGAAATATGAAATTGTGCGGCAAATGCAAATGTTTTCTTCATCTGATCCTTGTTGTAATAAATCATTTCATTTCCTACTACTTTATCGTATAACACATATGAAAAATCTTTTGCTCCGAGACAAATTGCACCGCTTGATGTTTTATGAATTGGTGTTATCGCCAAACCATTTTTATAGAGATGATCATGTGCTCCAGCGATAAACAACATTCTTCTCGGTTTCATTTGTGCCTGTTTTAATATTTTTTCACCTTCATTTGTCTTTACTTCCCAAGTTGTCCTTCCACTCCGACTTTCGATGAGATGAATGTCTAATATATCAAATGGATAGAACTGTAAAACTCGGTTCAAATAAGAGATGTCTTGAGTATACTGTTGTTCCAAATACTTTCACCCTTTCAGAAGAGGATTCGTTTTAGTTAGTGAATTAGCTCATGCTTGTTCATACACATGTAACAAATTCTCGGCTACTCGATCCCAGTTAAAGTCACGCTCAACGATTGAACGACCATATTTACCCATGCTTCTACGCGCATTTCCGTCATTTAACAATAGATTGATTTTCTTTGCATATTCAATAGGGTTTTCAAAATCATCAATGATATAACCATTCTTACCTTCTTCAATGACTTCTGGATTTCCACCACGCTTACTCGTTATAATTGGTAAACCAGCAGCCATCGCTTCATAATGTACACGTGCAAGTGGCTCTTGCCATTGTGAAGAACAGACAAATACATCTGACATTGCATATAACTCTGGAATATTTTTCGGTCGCACAAACTTAATAAACGTCACATGCTCTTTGTACATGGCACCAAACGTATATAAATGACGTACATAATTGTTAACATTATCGTCACCGAACCATTTGGACCCGATAAAAACCATCATGATATCTGGATGTTTGTCTATGATGTACGGCAAAGCTTGAAGGAGTAAATGTGGACCTTTAACTTTACTTAAACGACCTACGAATAAGACAATTTTTCTACCTTGTAAATTTAATTCGTCCCGAATTCGATTTCTTGTACTCTTACCATTTCCTGTCCATGCAGGATGATAGTGGTCTATATCTACTCCTGAATAGACCGTCGATGTTTTATTTACGGCTTCTGGAAATCGAGATGTAATTGTATTTCCAATAAAATTACTAACCGTTACGATTTTTGAAACATTTTGAATACAATCTAGACCCTCAATGTCAGTCATTTTTTCATAATCGAACATTTCATTATGCACACTTAAGACAAATTTAGTTTGGGGTGAGGCAGTAGCTAGAATTTTTATCCAATTTGGACGATTACATAAATGTATGACATCATAATTTTCAGCTTTAATATGAGCTTCAATTTGCTCAACATATCGATCTGCACTAAACCGAACATATTTCACACCATTTGTTTGTTCAAAATCAAGTAACTCAGAGTCTGTAATTGAAATAACTGTTACATTATGCTTTTTAGCAATGATTGACGCAACCGATTGTAAATATATTTGAATCGCTCCACCTCGTATTGCAGGTACAGGAAGTTTCTCTGTAGCGATTAAAGCTATTTTCATAATCAACCTCCATTCATTTACACTTAGTAAAATTGAGATAAACTATCCTTATTTATTTATGATACGAGTTTGTAAGGACCGTTGTTCCTAATTACTTTTCATTTTTTTAAATGTAGGCACGTTACCTAGCTACAGTGAAAAATACTAGAACTAGGAAAATACCTATTTTTTTATGAAACTGAGAAAATTGTTGGCAACTTATGTTGGATAACCATACATTAATCATACAAGGATTGGAGGATGGTGACTGGATTGATTGAGGATCAAATTATAGTTGATCAGTTTGAAGAAGAAGAAAGTGAGTATGTATTAACACCAGAAGAAGAAGAAAAGCTGTTAAAACTTGCAGAAACAATTATGCCTTATTGGGATTTTTCAATAACTAATATTGAAGTTATCCAAGGGGGGCAAATGGCACTGGTTTGGAAAATCCATACAACAGAGCAAGTCATTTGTTTAAAAAGAATACACCGCCCTGAGAAAAAAGCGCTTTTTTCTATTTATGCCCAAGATTACTTAGCACAGAAAGGTATGAGGGTTCCAGGAATTATACCTAATAAGCATGGTGAACTCTATTCTAAACATGGACCATTTTTGTTTGTTGTCTATGATTGGATTGAGGGCAGACCATTTGAATTAACCGTTACTGAAGATGTCGAATTCATGATGAAAGGGCTTGCAGAATTTCATTTAGCATCGATAGGTTACTTGCCACCACCAGGTGTTCCGGTATTTAAAAAGCTTGGTAGATGGCCAAATCATTATATTAAAAGGTGTCAACAGATGGAAACATGGAAGCTAGTTGCGCAAAGATTTCCTGATGATCCTTTTTCACAAACTTATTTAGCTGAAATAGATGCATTTATTGATGAAGGACGTAATACATTAAAGAGACTATTTGAATCAGAGTATCAAACATGGGTGCAAAGTATGGAGGCTACACCTACTTTATGTCACCAGGATTATGGCACAGGTAATACATTGTTAGGAATAGATGAGCAGATCTGGGTAATTGACCTTGACACCGTATCGTATGATTTACCAATCCGTGATTTGCGCAAAATTGTCATACCACTGCTGGACACTACTGGTGTTTGGAATGAAGAACAATTCAACATTATGATAAATGCTTACGAATCAATTTCACCTCTTTCTTCAGCACAAAAACAAATTATGTTCATTGATATGTTGTTCCCTTACGAGTTATACGATGTGATCCGTGAACGATATGTACGTCAATCTCCTTTACTACCCGATGAATTAACAGGAGCATTGGAATATGAACGAATTAAATCCACCGCATTAAATAAGTTGATTGATCAAATATAACAAAAGCTCTAAATGTCTACACGACAATTAGAGCTCCTACCATACCATACAGCTACGACAATCCTACCATCGTTATTAGTTCAACCTCATCGATATTAATCGTAATTGTTTCGCCAGTATCTATCAAATGCATTGAAATTTTTTCATCCGTTTGTTCAATAATCGTACCTTCAAACATATCATTGATCGTTTTAATTTTACATTTTACACGTGGTAGTTGTTTTGGCGGGTTTGCTAAAAATTTCACTTTTTCTACTAGGTCCATTTCTTTAAAAGGTTTAATTGAAGATTTTTTAGCATATTTTCTCTTTTCTATTATATGTTCAGGCTGTTCTATTTTTTCAACACTATCTTTGTTATCGATTTTATTTATGTCAGTTACAATTATAGATTCATTATTATCCACCTTGGCTATAAATGTTTTTTGCATAGATGATTCAATTGTACTTAAGTTGGGTTGTATAATATACATAAATGGTGTATTTTTAATTTTTTGCTTTTCTTTCATGCTCTTTCACTCCTTAATTCGATTTCCATCAATATATATTTATGCACTTCGTACAACAAATTACCTAAATTTAAGAAAAAAAACCTTCTTTTCATTTGAAAAGATGGTTATTAATGCGATATTTGTTTAAGATGTTTGAGCCATCAGATCTATACTTTTAAATCTTTTTAATAAAAACAAAAATATAAGTTGTAATGTTATCCCAATTAACCCACCCGCAATGTTATAAAATAGAAACATATTTGGTGTCATGTTTATCGTAAATGTTCGGATAATGTTGATTGTGATCATGATGGTAAAATATATCTTAAAAGTCCTAACTGTACGTAGAATTAACAGTTTATCACCAAATTGTTGTACAATTTTTATCATTAGTTGAAATACATAATAAACTAATATTAAATACATAATTTCTAGTACAGAGTAATATACTGACCACCAAGATAAAAGAGGCATGTTCCAACTTGGATTATTGCTGAAATTCTGAATGAACACAGAAGGAATACTTACAATACACAATAAAATTGTTAAGTAAACAGCCTTCCTACTCTCTGGAAATTCACTTAAAAGCAATTTAAGCCCCCTATATATAAGATAATATCCAAGTGGATCAGGAAGAATATCTATGAATATATTAATGTCTAGAAGAACAAATAAAAAACCTAAAAAGAGCTTATTAAATGGGCGCTTCATTTATTTGCCCCCCCTTGTTTCATTTCAATAATTTCATTAATACTTTGTTGATCTAAATATGGATCATCAATAATTCCATTTGTATAAATAAATTCATCGCCAGCTTCTGTCATCCCCTCAATAATAACGTTAATTTGATAATAACTGTCATGATCTGGGTTATGTTGTATATAAAGCTGCATCCAGTCCTCTGCTGCTAATTTAAATGGAAATAGTCCATCACTTACATATGCACCTGGCTTGTTCTCTATTTCCAAATTTCCTTCATCTTCAAACCATTGCGGTGGATCTTGCCCTTGCCTTACTATTTCAAATTGCTTCAGCTTTTTTTGATCAAGATCGACTTTGATCTTAACTTGATCATCCAACTCCTTGCTAAAAGAAGTTTTAATGTCTTGTATGATAATTGGTTCATTTACAACCAAAAGGTCAAAATCATAATGTTGATTACTACCTCCACTAGCACGTCTATGAAATATGTTTGTATCAGGCTGTCCTATATTGATTTTCACTGCACCAATATTTGCATTTACCTCTTGGTTATTATTAAAAAAAACGATCATATCCTCAAAAGTCCAAATACCTGCTGAATTCTCTAAGTTGGATAAAGACTTAATAGGGATTGAGAATATTACTGATTTTAAATAATAATGGGTAAACTCCTGCTTATATTCAGGTAGATTATCGGACCACATATTGAATTGTCCATCTCTCCTAGGGTACACTTCAATACCGTTGATTAACGCAAATTTAACCGTAGCATCATCATTTTTATTCGTTAAATAATAAAATTCAAGCCGTACCTCATTATCATTATAAACTTCAATATCATAATAGTGATCTAAAAAAATCGGATCTTCTAATTGCTTAGATTGATAATATATATAATTACCTACAAAACAAATAACATAGATTGTTAAGCCTAACCAAAATAGATATTTTTTCATTTCCCTCACCACTTATCTTAGCTTTAATTGATTGCTCAATTAATTACGTTTTTTTCAAACAGCCAATATAAATAACCTATGATTAGATTTATTTGATTCATAAAGCCATTAAAATTACATCAATACTATACTGGAACTAAAACAGCCAAATAAAAAAACACGTATATTTAAGTAACGTGCTTTTTACATAGCAATTCTTTCGTTATATTTTTAGAAGGCAGCCATATTTACACAGCTTTACTATCCTGCGACGCGTCCTAACTATCAAGGCCACTTCACCTACACATAAACCTTCATGCGCTTTGGCTCAAGTGCTCGTCTGTGAGAATCAGAATGACTACACTTCACCTTATTCACACAGTATTTGATATTCTTAGAGCAAATGAGCTTAATCACTTTTCTAGTTGTCAAAAGATAGCGGCTATCTCTCCGAGTCCTTCACTATCGTACTTAAGAAGCAAATAGCTCCTTCTCGTACTGTAATTTCCAGTACTCACCTGAAATAAACAGCCGCTTCTACTTTTTTTATTTACCTTGCTAGAATGTGATATCCAGAATCTACGTGGATATTTTCACCAGTAATACCTCTTGAAAAGTCACTGAATAAAAACGTAGCTGTGTCACCAACCTCTTCTTGTGTTGTTGTCCGACGAAGAGGTGCACGTTCTTCAATTTCTTTTAGAATAGAGTTAAAATCACTTACACCTTTTGCTGACAATGTTCGGATTGGACCAGCGGAAATTGCATTAACACGTATACCATATTTCCCTAAGTCATTCGCTAAATATTTCACACTAGCTTCAAGTGATGCTTTTGCAACACCCATCACATTATAGTTTGAGACGACACGTTCTCCACCTAAATAAGTTAAAGTAATAATACTTCCACCTTCTGTCATAAGGTCCTTTGCTTCTTTTGCGACAGCTGTTAAAGAGTATGAACTGATGTTATGTGATAATAAGAAGCCGTCTCGAGATGTATTAAGAAAATCTCCAGTTAGCTCTTCTTTATTTGCAAAAGCTATACAGTGAGCAATCCCATGTATAGTACCTACTTCATCTTTTATCTTGCTGAAACAATTAGCAACTTCTTCATCGTTTGTAACATCACAAGGTAAGACGAGTGTATCATTCCCTTCCAACGTGTCAGCAAGATCTCGGACATTCTTCTCTAAACGCTCACCTGCAAAAGTAAAAATAAGTCTTGCACCAGCATTATGAAGTGAACGAGCGATGCCCCATGCTATGCTACGTTTATTTGCAACGCCCATTACAACGTATGTACGTCCTTTTAAAGAAAAAGACATGTATATCCCTCCTGAATTATTACAAGTTATTAGTACCTAGTAATAAAAATAGTATAACATATTTTTGAGCACATTCATAATATATTTCTCATAAGCAAAGGGCCAGCTTCGTATACCCTATGGTCTGTATCATTTATAGCAATATTGTATACAGAATATAGAGTATAGATTCAGACCCTTTTTTTAATCAATATTTATGAATAGCTTTATTATTCACCAAATTCAAGTACTCTTCTTAACTCTTCAACATACTCTCGTGACCCTGTTACAATGAGCCTGTCACCCATTTTCAGTTCAGTATCCCCGTGCGGTACGATCGAATCTTTTCCTCTGAACATTCGAACGAAAATCACATCACCAGTAAAAGGAAAATTACGCAGCATTAAACCGTCGTATTTAAGATTATTCATATTGATTTGGTATAACGCAGTATCTTGATTAGTTAAGATGTTCATGACACTTGGAGACTCAATTAATGCCTTTAACAAGGCTTTCGTCGATAAGAATACCGAGAACACATCGACATTTCTTGCCTTTAGCTCCTCGTCTAAGTTCGGTGACTCAACCCTCGCAATGACACGATCCACACCATACTCTTTTGCAAAGATGGCTACTTCAGCATTTATTGTTTCTTCACCAGTTGTTGCTACAAAAATATCTACATCAAATACATCGAGATTCTTTAATGATTCAATCGAATAGTCAGATACTTCAACAATCTCAAACAATGAATCAGCAATTTTCTTCTCAATTTTCTCTTGTGTAACATGATATAAAGTTGACTCATATAAAGCTGGGTTTAATTCTCGTGTCACAGTTAGAGTATGTTGATTCGCTCCAATAAAGGCAACCTTTAATTTACGCATTTCTCCTTCCTGTACTGGGAAGATCTTTTTAAATGCAATTGGAGAAACAACACTTGTTATAACTGCTACTAAAATAAATGCATCTGACATTTGTTGACTAATAATTTCCATCCGAACACCAATAGTTCCTGCGGCAATTACTAAGGACAAAGTTGATGTTAGAAGAAAACCAGAAGCAAGAACTGTTTTTCGATCATACCAAATTCTTAATATATAAATAGGGATTATTTTTGAGATAAACAAAGCTCCTAGCAATAACGGAATAAACAATAACAATTTAGGGTGTTCAAATAAGGACCAGATGTCTAAATTTACCCCGACCATGACGAAAAAAATTGGTATTAAAAAGCCATAACCGAATGAGTCTAATTTATGGACTAAATCTGCATTTGGTGCTAAAAGGGAAACAAGTACTCCAGCTAAAAATGCTCCTAATATATTTTCTGCACCGATTGTTTCAGATAATGCCACTAATACAATAATTAATGCAAATACCGCCCGTGTGCCAATCTGAATTGTCCCTTTAGACATCGTTTCAAGAAAAGATTGGTTTCGGAAATATTTCCCTAATAAATAAAAGATAACCCCAACACCAAACAAGATCAGTAATAACCATGTGCTACCTTGTCCAGTATCATATATAGATACAAAGACAGCTAATAAAATCATTGTCACTAAGTCTGCAATGACAGCTACTAATAGGATCGTTTGCCCGATTGACGACTTCATAATTTGAACGTCTTTGAGTGTAGGAACAACAACCCCTAGGGAGATTGTAGAAATAATTAATGTCATTAAAAATGCATTTTCAATGATACCAAACCAGACAAATATGTATGAAAGAACTAAGGATATGCCAAAAATACCTACAAAAATAAGAAATCCAACAAGAAATGGATTTGGTGCATCTTTTCCACTGCTCAATTTTTCCTTCTTTTTACTTCCAGCAAATGCTGAGAAGTCGATTTCTAAACCACTTAAAAACATTAAAAAGATGAAGCCTAACATCGACAGCGTTTCTAGCCACATGTCAGGATGTACGATATTAAATCCACTTTTTCCAATAATTAGCCCCATCACAATTTCTGCAACGACCAACGGAATGAGATTCAATCGCAGTCTATGAAGTAAAATTGGAGTTAAAAATGCAATGATTATTACGATAACTAGCGAAGTGACAGAAGCATGTTGCTCCATATAATATTCCTGCCTTTCTAAAGTAAATAGCTCATAAATAGTGTTGCCATTCCAAAATAAATTAAAATACTTAATATGTCATTGATAGTAGTAATAAATGGACCAGATGCTACAGCTGGATCTATTTTTAACCTGTGCATAATTAAGGGGACTAATGCACCTGCAATCGTAGCTACGATCAAGGTCGCTAAAATTGAAAGTCCGACGAGAATACCTAAAAATAGATTATGTTGCCAAAAATATACGATTATTGTAACAAGTACTCCACACGTAACGCCAGTTATTAGTCCAGTTCCTGCTTCACGGATAAGTAATTTCCATTTACTCTCATGCTCATGATCTCCTGTAGCAATTCCTCTCACTGCAACCGCCAATGCTTGTGTTCCAGTATTACCCGCCATCCCTGCAATGAGCGGAATAAACATAGCTAAGATTGCAACTTGTTCAAGTGTTCTTTCAAACTTACCAATGAGGTTAGCAGTCATCATTCCTAATAGAAGTAAAATAATTAACCAAGGTAACCTTTTACGTGCTGCAGTTAAGGGGTTTTTGTCAAAACTGTCTACATCGGAAATAGCTGCTAATTTTGAATAATCTTCAGATGCTTCTTCATCCATTACATCCATAATATCATCTACAGTGATAATCCCTAAAAGGTGATTTCTAAAGTCTACCACAGGTACTGCTAAAAAGTTATAGTCCTTCATCTTTTTAGCTACCTCTTCCTGATCTTCTGCTACAGAAACTGCTAGCACGCGATCATACATCATATCTCCTATCATCGTTTCATCATCAGATATAATTAAATCCCTTAATGATATGACACCTACTAATTGCTTCTCTTCATTGATCACATATACATAGTAGATCGTTTCTGCACGCGGTGCCTCTTTTTTCAAAATATGCATCGCTGAACGAACAGTTTGATTTGCATGAATAGCAATAAATTCAGTTGTCATAATACTTCCAGCTGTAGATTCTTCGTAATGAAGTAATTCTTTAATTTCTCCAGCTGACTCGTCATCCATGATCGTTAAATAGCTAGCTGCCTGATCTTTATCTATTTCATTCAACACGTCAACGGCATCATCTGCATACATTTCCGCAAGCATGTCAGCAGCAAAGTTTGGATTCATCTCAGATAATATCCGTTGATAATCTTCTTCTTCAATTTCAATGTTCTCGAAAATTGCAGCCATCTCTTTAGGTGATAAAAAACGATATAATAGCATTCTAACATTTTTGTCTAACTTCACGAAAAATTTGGCTTGATCATATGGATGTAAGTCAAAAAACTTTTCTCTAAAATATTCAATATTTTCTTCTAACAGTAACTGAATCAGCTCATTAAAGTCTCTCAACGTGTCAAATTTTTTATGATCACTCATTTTAGTTAACCCCCTCTCTAGTCTAAAATCATAATCCCTTACATTTTTTAAATGTAAAATAAACCCACTTAATATCTACTACACGAAATCTTATGTATCGGAGGATGCTCAAGTTAACAAAAATTATGATAAACTAATTACACTGAATGTTATTCAGTACTTTTTTAGCAATAGCATTAACTAATTATACTTACTGTTAATAAAAGGAAAACGAGTCACTGTTCTCTTATTGAACACGTGTCACTACATCCTTACGTTAACAATAAGACTTACTATTGTAACAGGAAAAAATTTTTATACACATTATACTAGCAAATGTATAGTAAAATGTCGCTAGTTATGTCAAAATATATCGAAGAGAGAATAACTAGAAGAAGGTTTATACAATGGAAAAAGAAAAGACTCAACCAAAGATAGATTATATGATTGTGTTGTTAATGATACTTTTTGTAATATATAGCTGTATTGCTATTTATAGTGCTAATTCAGCATATGTGACAAAACAAATTGTTTGGTATGTGATTGGCTTAGTAGCTATTCTTGTGACGATGATTATTGATTTTGACCGCTTCAGACAAATATCTTGGATTTTATATGGTCTTGGCATGCTTCTTCTGCTCGGCTTAGAAATTATTCCAGAAGGAGATTTTGTCAAAAATATAAATGGAGCTACAAGTTGGTATCAGTTTCCTGGAGGGCTTGGAAGCTTTCAGCCATCTGAGGTGATGAAAATCTTCCTCATCATTCTATTAAGTCAAATTGTGTTTCGCCACAATGAAAAATATCCTATTCGGACACTTAAAGAAGACTTATTGCTATTTATGAAAATCATGCTCATTTCGGGGCCACCTCTGCTACTTGTTATGATGCAACCCGATCTTGGTACTGCAATGGTATTATCCGCTATTATCGCATCTATTATCCTTGTATCTGGAATCAAATGGCGCTATATTGCAGCATTGTTTTTTTCAGTAATCTTAATCATAAGTGTCGTTGTTCTAATATACTTCCTAAACTTTGACTTTTTCGTCGAATATTTCTTAGGAGGAGATAGTAATTCATACACATTAGGCAGATTTTACGGATGGCTTGCTCCGTACGAATATCCTACCCAAGGGTTCCAGCTATTACAATCTTTATTGGCTATTGGATCTGGGGAGCTAGTCGGACGAGGGTATATGACTGAAGGTGTACGTATTCCTGAAGCACATACAGACTTTATTTTTGCAATTATAGCAGAAGAATTTGGTTTCATTGGTGCGTGCTTGCTAATCTCTATTTTCTTCCTGCTTATCTACCGGATCATTCATACCGCTCTAGAAAGCAATGACCCTTACGGCAGCTACCTTTGTACAGGAATTATAGGCATGATTACATTTCAAGTTTTCCAAAATATTGGTATGACAATAGGACTTTTACCCATAACAGGAATTCCTCTTCCTTTTATTAGCTACGGTGGAAGCTCCTTGCTTACCTACATGATTGCTATAGGAATAGTATTAAATGTGCGTTCGAGAACAATCAAATTTATGTTCGATTAAGATACAGGTTACTCAAAAAAAGTTGCCATTATTACTCCACTCTAGCAACATGAAGAGGTTTTTCCTGTTGGCTTGCTTTTAGGAACATAAGCTGTCATCATTATTAGCTTTAGAACTTGCGAAGACACCCCTACACAAGCGTAATATTCCGTTTGAAGGTTTTGGAGTAGAGTGAAAATCACACAAAAGCGAAGCTCATTTGAAAAGAGCTTCGCTTTTTAGTTATGGATAGTTAGTCATTCAAACATCTAATGTTGAATGATTAACACCTCAACCAAGAGGAGATTCCTTTAGCGTAGCACAAAGTTATTTTTAAATTTATTACCTAACCAACATCATGAATGTCGTACTTGCACCTTTGTTGCCATAACCTATAATCCTACTTTCACATTCGCATCCTTTATTGTCCATACCATTAGTTTACTGTCGCAACCGCCTCCTTTATTTTCTAAAACTATAGTCTTACTGTCCCATTCGCACCTTTTATTATCCAAACCTATATCATTAATGTCGTACTTGCACCTTTATTGTCATAACCTATACATTCGCATCCTTCATTGTCCAAACTAGAAGCTTTTTCTGACTCATCCGCAGCTTTTTTAGCTGCTCTTATTCATTTGTGTTAGACTTTGTCATATTCGTAGCATGATGTATTTTTATATAACGATCTGTTTGGAATAGTGAAATGCAATGTAGCTTATTATAAAAGAAGAAAAGTTCTATGATGTTTTTTCAACACACGTCGAAATTAACTCGATTATAGATGACAATTATCTGAAGAAAAAATCACATTTGAGATGGAGAGTTAAAATGCTTATTGTTAAGGAGAGTACATAATGGACATTGACGTCATTGGAGATATACATGGGTGTTATAACGAATTCAAGCTGTTAACAGAAAAACTTGGTTACATATGGTCATCTGGGGTACCATTACATCCTAATAATCGTTGCATAGCATTTGTTGGTGACATAACAGACCGAGGACCGCATTCCATTCGTATGATTAACATCGTTTATTCTTTAGTAAAAAATCAGCATTCATTTTATGTACCAGGTAATCATTGTAATAAACTGTATCGTTTCTTTTTAGGAAATAAAGTTCAAGTCACCCATGGATTAGAAACGACGGTCGCTGAATATAATCAGCTTAATGTTTATGAACAACAAGAAGTCAAATCTAATTTTATTGAGCTTTATGAGAATGCACCATTATATTATAAAATTAATAATAGCAAACTAATCATTGCACATGCTGGTATCCGCGCTGATTATATTGGAAGAAACGACAAGCAAGTCAAGACGTTTGTACTGTATGGAGACATAACGGGAAAGTTCAATGACGATGGGACACCAATTAGAAGAGATTGGGCTCAAAACTACAATGGAGATAGCTGGATTGTATATGGCCATACACCTGTCAAACAACCTAGAATCATTAATAAAACGATAAATATAGATACAGGTGCTGTATTTGGAGGGAGCTTAACAGCCTTTCGTTACCCTGAGATTGAAACTGTCGCTGTACAATCAACTATGCCATATATTGCTGAGAAATTTAAAACCTTTGAAGAGGACGAGCAACAAAATAATACATGATCATAATACGCTAAAATGTTAAAGTTAAATCTCAAAATAGATCTGCAATCAGGTGAAGGCTTTCTTCACCTGATTGCCTATAAGGGTAGAGTACTCTCTTACTTATCAAATTCAGTCGTAAGTGAATGCATATCATCAGGTAAATTTTTTTGAAAGACTAATTCCTCATATGTAACCGGATGACAAAATGTTAACTTGTGACAATGTAGAGCTTGCCGTTTAATATGTTGCACTGTCCCACCATATAGAGTATCTCCCTCTAATGGGTGACCAATATGCGACATATGAACCCGAATTTGGTGCGTCCTTCCTGTTTCTAAACGTAATTGTACCAATGTATAAGTAGAATACCTTCTTACTACTTGAAAATGAGTAATTGCCTTCTGTCCATCATCCCTAACTTCCCTTTCAATGATACTATTACTTTTCCTTCCAATTGGTGAAGTAATCGTTCCACTATTTAATGTCACCAACCCGTTTACTATAGCGTAGTAAACTCGTGTAATTTGTCCTAACTGTTGTTGTTGTGACAGCAAATGGTGTACATGACGATGCTTCGCTACCAAAACCAATCCAGATGTATCACGATCAAGTCTAGTGACAATGTGAACGGTAATTTGTAAGCCCTGCTCCTTATAATAGTTCAACAAACCATTTGCTAGGGATCCTTGAGGATGTTGACGTGAAGGAATAGTCGGCATATTAGGTGGTTTGTTGATAATTAACAGATACTCATCCTCATAAATAATTTCTAAAGGGATATTTTCCGCTACTATACCTTTACCAATTGGTTCTATTGGGAATACAACTACTACTTGATCACCTTGCTTTAGCCTGTAGCGAACATTCTGAGATTTTCCATTAACAATAATATCTCCACCTGCAAACTTGATATCAGTGAGTGAAGCCTTTGAAATATGTTGCTGCTTCAAAAAATCACGAATGAGCTTATAGTGATCTTTTTCAGAAATTATCCATTGTAATTTAAAGTTTTTCAAATTGTAGTCATTCCTTAACAAATGAATCACGAACACGTTTCCAAAATGGAAACGGTCGAAAGCGAGCAAACCTTATTTTCTCATGAGCAACCCGATATTGTATAGATTTAACCTCTTTATGAAGTAGTGTTAAATGATCTATAGTGATTTGAAAATCTACATCATTTACGGGCTTAAACAAGCATGTATGGTGCCCTGGCAATATTAAAGGTGAGCCAATCGTACGAAACACTCTATTGTTAATAGAAGCCATCTCAGCTACTTGTATAGCCTCTAATGATGGATGTAAAATAGCACCGCCTAGTGCTTTATTATATGCTGTACTGCCTGACGGCGTTGAAACACATAACCCATCACCTCTAAATGTCTCGAAATGCTGACCTTTTATTTCCACGTCCATAACAAGAGACCCCTCAACACTCTTTACAGTACATTCATTTAGGGCTAAATACCTTTGTTCCTTAGCTCCATCTAAGTAACGAATAATTACTTCTAATATTGGGTACTCAATCACTTGATAAGGTGTTTTTGCAATAGCTATAACAAGCTTTTCAATTTCATCTGGAACCCAATCCGCATAAAAACCTAAATGACCTGTATGAACACCTACAAATGCAGTTTTATCGAGTCTGCTTTTATAACGATGGAAAGCATACAATAGCGTACCATCTCCACCTACAGAAACGACTATATCTGGCCGATCCTCATCATATACTAGATCAAAATCTAATAAGTATGTTTTCATTTTATGCATTAATGTATTTGATGTAGTGTCACCTTTTGAAGTTACAGCAAATTTCATTATCAACATCCCTTTTCAAGTAATCAAATGATTAATCTGAATCATGTACTTCCTTTTTCTTAGTAAAGAATGCTTGTGCCTCTTGAATTTCTTCACGGATTAAGGACATCTCCTCATCTAATCTATATGCTGCCTCAGCAGCACTCTTTAAACGAAGCTGGATGTCCTCTGGAAATTGACCACGATATTTATAATTGAGTGAATGCTCTATTGTAGCCCAGAAATTCATCGCTAATGTTCGTATTTGTATTTCAATAAGAATTTGTTTTTCACCTTTAATCGTTTGCACAGGGTATCGAATAACTACATGATGAGAGCGGTATCCACTCTCTTTATTTTGATTTATATAGTCTCTCTCTTCAATAATTTCAAAATCATTGCGCTTTTGTAACATTTCTACAACTATTTTAATATCATCAACAAATTGACACATAATTCTTAATCCAGCGATATCTTGCATTTCCTCACTTAAGTTACTGAGAGGAATATTTTTTTTTGCTGCTTTATCTAATATACTCGCAATTGGCTTTACACGCCCTGTTACAAATTCAACAACTGAATGCTCAGAATGCATAACAAACTGCGAGCGCATTCCTTTAAGTTTTACTTTTAACTCCTCGACTGCTTGACGATAAGGAGCTAAAAACACGTCCCAATGTTCACCCATATTAAACACCACCATCTACTCTTACGCTGAAAGATTTAGCTCTTTATATATATGTAATAGTATAAAAATCTTTGAGGTTTAACTATGTAACCTAATCAGTTAGTTAAAAATATTTCCTCCACTTTACTAACCATTTCGTCACCATAGTTTGTATTTCCTTCAATATTATTAATTAAGTACTCTAACTCTTCTTTCATATTTTCAAGTTGAAGACGTTGATTCCCCACCTGTAAAACAGCTTGGTAATTATGTAAGAGAAGCTGCTTTAACCCTTTCCAACAAGCATGTGGAATCTCTATATAAACATACTCTTCATCACATTCAATGATATAAATAAAGGCAGTCTGATCTGAATCAACAAGCATTTGCTTCGTATCTTTTCCTTCTGTAATATTAATACTTGTATCATTTGAGCATAGTTGTATGATTTGCTCATTTATTTCGTAACTAGTTATCGTAATTATTTTTCGCATGATGCTCTCCTTCTATAGTGAATGTTGGTTTTATTTTATCACACTCTTGTATATGAAGATAATAATTGCGATTGTCATAAATTAAAGAGATAATGTAATGATACAGGTAGAAGGGACGTATTCAAAGTGACTCAAGAAATTGAAATTGAATTTAAAAATATTTTGACGAAAATTGAATTTAACAACATGCTAAATGCTTTTTCAATAAACAATACACATTTCAAATCCCAGGTAAACTATTATTTCGATACAAACGATTTTGCGCTTAAAAGTAAAGCTTCTGCATTGAGAATCCGTTTAAAAGAAAACGAATATATGCTAACATTAAAGCAGCCAGCTCAAGTCGGCTTACTTGAGACACATCAACCGCTTACAGATGAACAAGCACAACGATTGCTTCGCAACGATTTTTCCATAAATGGAGAGGTTCTTCAGCAATTAAAAAAACTTCATGTTCCAATTAACGAAATAAAGTATTTTGGTTCACTTTCTACAAATAGAGCCGAAATAATATATGAGGGTGGAACGCTAGTTTTTGACCATAGTCATTATTTAACAATAGATGATTACGAAATTGAATATGAAGTAAGAAATTACGAAACTGGATTTGCTACATTTCAAAAACTGTTAAGTAAATTTCAAATTCCTGTACGTAAAACAGAAAATAAAATTCAAAGATTTTATAATTATAAGATTAACAAAGAAGAAAGTTGACAATGAAAATATTCATTTCACAAATACATAAGGTTGATTTCGAATAAATTGTTGCTTACCTAAGAGCTCACTGTGAATATAGCTAACATTTGGGGGCATCTTTTCTGCTCTAATGGTTATAACAGTTATATAATGACTTCACTTGCTCAACTATAAATGAAAAAAAGCAACAAAGTTTACGGAAAGAGCCATACATAACAAAGAAAAAAAATGAACGCAATGATACCATAGACAAATCAACTAACTTTTGTCACCTCATATTCAATCATTTATATTCTCACAATGTGGCTGATTGGATTTAGCGTTAAAAAAGGACATGCGATCTGTTCACTTTAATAACGTAAGCAACATATTAAAACTTCCTCTTACTTTAGAAAGATAGGTGATTAAATTGAGTATTGATCGTTTAAAAGTTATGATGGAGCTTCAGGCATTGAAAAATTTTCAAGTAAGCTCATCACAAACATCATTAAATGAGTCTCTATTTAAAGAGCTTTTAAATGAATATTTAGTGGATTCAAGTGCTCCAGCAAATGTTTCAGTCCAAAATAGTCAATTAACAACACAAGCATATGCTCAACAACAGCTAAACGGAAGTATCGCAAGTGACAATAGCACTCCAAAAACATATGATGAGATCGTAAATAATGCTGCACAAAAATATAATATTGATCCAAAGTTAATTTTGGCTGTGATAAAGACAGAGTCCAACTTTAACCCAAATGCAGTTAGTCGAGCTGGGGCAACTGGTTTAATGCAATTAATGCCTCCTACAGCTAAGGCGTTAGGTGTTACAAATATATATGATCCGGAAGAGAATATTGCAGCTGGGACGAAATATTTACGTGATATGCTTAATAGATACGATAACGATCTTGAATTGGCTCTAGCTGCATATAATGCTGGCCCAGGAAATGTAGATAAATTTGAAGGTATCCCACCATTTAAAGAAACGCAAAACTATGTTAAAAAAGTAACTAATACATATCACTCATTATAAAATTAAAGTGTTTTTTTCTATTATTAATAGCTAAAAACCTTGATAGTACCTCCTTTAATCAGGATGGTATTTTTTTGTGTACGAATTTCAGTGCTCTTTATTTGAGATAACTGTTATAGATTGCTAAAATAAACATACATTTACTAAGTTTTTTATAAGCGTAAAGTCCTTAGCCCTCCAAAAGTACTATAAGGAATAAGAGACATCATTGGATAAAAAAAAATTAAGATGCTTAACCCTTACAAGTGTTGTAGTGCCTTTTCGACTTATGATGAAAATCTTTTTGTCTTCAGTCGAAAAGGTGTAACAATGAGAGAGGTTAGAACTTAGAAATAATCTATTCTACAATAAAAAAGGAGTAGTCAACATGACCGATAAGATGTTAACACCATTTGTCGCAATAGGTGGCGAACAATTCATTGATAAGCTAGTAGATGAGTTCTATCTCCGAGTGAAGCAACATGCTGAGTTGGCTCCTATCTTTCCTAACGACTTAACCGAAACTGCACGTAAACAAAAACAGTTTTTAACACAATATTTAGGTGGACCAAACCATTATACGACTGAGCATGGTCACCCGATGCTACGTGCCCGACATATGCCATTTGAAATTACACCAACTAGAGCAAGAGCATGGTTACAATGCATGAAAGAAGCAATGGATGCAGTAAACCTTAACGGTCCTGTGCGTGAAGAGTTTTATAACAGATTAGTATTAACTGCCCAACATATGATTAACACACCTGATCAAGGAACAGAGACGAAAGGGGTTTCATTTTGAAAAAGCAACAATCAAGTAATATGCAAAACCATACCTTAAGCTCTCATACACCACAAAGAAAGCCATTAGAATTATACATGTTTGTTGATCCGCTTTGTTCTGATTGTTGGGGTCTTGAACCAATCGTAAAAAAATTAATAATTGAATATGGCCGTTTTTTTTCATTGCGTCATATAGTTAGTGGAAAATTAGAAACTTTACAACTTAGAAGAAAGAAAAGCCATGAAAATATGGCTATGGTTTGGGAAAGGGCAGCAAGCAGGAGTGGAATGTCATGCGACGGAACAATATGGATGGAAGATCCAATTTCAACACCCTATGCAGTCTCAGTTGCGATTAAAGCAGCAGAGCTTCAAGGTCGAAAATCAGGGAACCGATTTCTAAGAAAAGTACAAGAAGTGCTATTTCTAGAAAAGCAAAACATTTCTAACGAAGAAGTTTTAATTGAATGTGCAAAAGATGTAGGACTTGATGTTGACGAATTTATTAAAGATATTCACTCACCAAGTGCTGCAAGAGCACTACAATGTGACTTGAAAATTACTTCGGAAATGGATGTACAGGAAATACCTACACTCATCCTATTTAATGAACATGTGGAAGATGAAGGGTTAAAAATATCTGGGTGCTATTCTTATGATGTTTATGTGCAGGTCATTCAAGATATGCTCGGTAGAAAAGTGCAAGCAGACCCAGTTCCTCCACTTGAAGTGTTTTTACAGCATTTTAGGTTTGTAGCAACAAAAGAAATATCTGTTGTCTACGATATGTCTTGTAATGACGTAGAACGAGAGATGAAAAAACTTGCATTGCAAAAAAAGGTTGAAAGAGTTCCTGTAAAATACGGGACGTTCTGGAGATATATCCAGTAGCTTCATCACTTTATTAGGGCTGTTCTCCTAAACTTTGTTGCTATTATTCCTAACTTAGAGAATTAAGATGTCCATTTGCGTAACACTCTGCGTTTTGCAGAATAAAGGTAGAGATAAACGATAAGTGACAATGTATTCAAAAATAGCCTTGTAGAAAGAGTCTGACCAATCATGTGTAAGACTCTTTTTCTTTACGTTATTATTATTAAGAAATATACATTGATTGTTTCTTTTCCAACATATATCGATAATGGTAAGTCAATAGTATTACGATTAGCCTGGTGTTTGTATGAATTATTTTTACTCATTCATTGTCCAAACCATATAACCCAACATATATACACACATTGTTCTCGTACTTGGACACCTAGTTAACAAAATTGTAGCAACGCTTTTCACATAGTGACGTTATTACTGAGATAATAACCGAATACAAAAAGTATTCTTAGCATTTTTTCTTACATTTATAGTAGTTAAGTTTACGAAGAGAGACAAATAAAAAAAGCTTAGTAAGCATAAACTAAGCTTTTTTCATGTATGTCTAAAGACAACAAAGGGGATGGGAGAAATTTTCACGGTCAAACAAGGGGTATTGTTTGCTTGTGATTAACTTCACAAGTATAATATAACAGATGAATGAAACAATGGCAACAATTCTGCTCACCCTTTCACAATTTTGTCATACATTACACTTATCCATCATACAATATACATTATAACTACTCGTACCACATTCCAAATATCATTATATTAACGGACAGAAAGGTTGATGGTATGAAACTTGTCGTTGTACTATTTAGTATTTTTTTTATAGTTGCTTTAGCTATACAAATACTTGGGTTAATGCAAATTATTCCGATCTATATTAGCTCTCCTTTACTTTTTATTACTATCTTAAGTTTCATAATCTATCTTAACGATCGTAATCGCTTTCGTGGAGTTTAACTAACTACACCACTTCACATCATTAATATAAGTGCGTGCAACCCTCTTATCCATCAGATCTTGTTGAACAATAAAAAGGAATGGGGATTCCGGGATTCCCATTCCTTTTTCGAGTTATTTTGTTAATAGCTGTTCCATTTCATTCAACTTCTCTTCAAAAACTTGACAAGCTTCTTTAACTGGAGTTGATGAAGTCATGTCAACTCCAGCTTTTTTCAATACTTCAATTGGATAATCTGAACTACCCGCTTTCAAAAAGTCCATATATCTATCCACAGCTGGTTGACCTTCATCAAGGATTTGTTTACTCAAGGCAGTAGCAGCACTGAATCCAGTAGCGTATTGGAATACATAGTAATTGTAATAGAAATGAGGGATTCTTGACCACTCAAGACCGATTTCTTCATCAATGACAAGATCATTTCCAAAATACTTTTTATTTAAATCATAATAAGTCGTTGTTAATAATTCGGCTGTTAACGCTTCACCTGCTTGCGCTTTTTGATGAATAAGATGTTCATATTCAGCAAACATCGTCTGACGGAATACCGTACCACGGAAGCCTTCTAAATAATGATTTAATAAATACAGACGTTTTTGTTCATCATCTATTGTTTTCAATAAATAGTCATTAAGTAGCGCCTCATTACAAGTTGATGCTACTTCAGCTACAAAGATTGAGTAATTTCCATATGGGTATGGCTGGAATTTTCGAGTGTAGTAGCTATGCGCTGAGTGACCAAACTCATGCGCAAGTGTAAATAAGTTATTAACATTATCTTGCCAGTTCATTAGAATATATGGGTTTGTACCATATGTCCCTGATGAATATGCCCCACTTCGTTTGCCTTTAGTTTCATGAACATCTACCCATCGATTATCTAGCCCTTCTTTAATCACGGCTAAGTAATCCTCACCTAACGGAGTAAGACCTTTCATTAAATAATCCTTGGCTTCCTTGTAGGTTACCTCCATTTTCACGTCTTTTACAAGTGGTGTATATAAATCATACATATGAAGTTGATCAACACCTAACAGCTTTTTACGCAAAGAAATGTATTTATGCAATAAAGGAAGGTGATCATTTACTGTATCCACTAAATTATCATAAACTGATTCAGGTATATTATTAGCACTTAATGCTGCATGACGAGCTGACTCATAATTTCTCACTCTTGCATTAAAATTATCCTTCTTCACAGCTCCACTTAATGTACTAGCAAATGTGTTTTTATATTTACCATATGTATCATAAACAGCTTTAAATGCATTTTCTCTAACTTGACGATTTTCGCTCTCTAGGAAGCGTATATAACGTCCATGTGTTACTTCAACCTCATCCCCATTCTCATCTCTTATAGTTGGGAATGTAAGGTCGGCATTGTTAAGCATCCCAAACGTATTACTAGAAGATGCCATCACTTCAGATGCTTGGGCTAACAAAGCTTCTTCACTAGAAGACAGCACATGTGGTCGTTGACGCGTAATATCATCCAATGTCTTCTTATATAACGTTAATTCTTCTTTATTATCTAAAAACTCTTTAAGCTGACTCTCTTCCATGGCAAGGATTTCTGGAACTACATATGATAATGCGCTAGAAGCTTGTGTGTACAGATTTTTTGCTCTGTCATCTAAGCCTTGATAGAAAGAGTTCGTTGTATCTTGATCATAACGCATATGTGCATAAGAATAAAGCTTGCTAAGTCGCATCGTTATTTCATCTTGTAGTTGTAATAAATCATATAAAACTTCTGCAGAATCTGCTAGTTTTCCATTATATTTTTGGACATTTGGAATAAGTGTCTTCACTGCATTAAATTCATTTTCCCACACTTCATCAGATGCAAAAATATCTTCTAATTTCCATGTATCTTCAATACTTATTTCATCTCTTGTAGGTATTTTCTTCACTGCTGCCTGTTCGGACATCGTATAGCCTCCTTAAATTCACATTTCTAAATTGTTTGAACAATTCATATATAACTATTTATTATTATATGATAGTAACTTATTCATTATATCATAATCCAATAAAACTGCATCTTCAGAAGATTTAGGTAGCGTAAATTCTTTTTTTACTTTAAACCCTTGATGTTTAATTTTTTTTATCACTTGTAATTTCTCTAATAAAAGCAAATATTCTCTAATAGCATTAGCATAATGTGAGTTTGTCACTAAAGGTAATGTTCTAATCGATATTTTATTATTAGTGATTCGTAGGTTCACACAATTAAGTATGTCAGCGAATGTGAAAGTTCCCCCATTACTTTTCATAAGAATATCAACATATATATAAGCTTGCCAAACAATCGGTGGTGTCTCAAACCAATAGGAATAATTAGTAGGTATACCAACTTCCGCTGGAATTAGGCTCGGTGGGATTTTTTTTTCATACAATACATGAAGTAGTTTTTCGAGGTCTTTTGAAGGATAAACCGTACAATATAAACGCCAATACTTCTTTTTATAAGCCCAATTTTCATAAAGTGTTTTCCCATGAAAACCTTTTGATTTAAGCAATTGATAAAATGTACTTGAATGAAGTGGAAGAGAAACTATACCAGAGAGAACTTCAGTTGAAGAGAAGAAAAGTGGATTTTCGTTAAGATAAAACTGCCGTTTATACGGACAAAAGTATATGATCTTGCCATAACGCCCATATAGATCTTCAATAAATAATGATTGAAACTGAGATATCTTCATGCACCGAGAAGTTATTTTCATAAAGCTAGCTGCTAATATCCAAACTGGAATAATACCATATTTTTTATAAGCCGCTGTTCGTTTGGCAAAAAGTTCAGTACTAATCGTAGAACATTGAAACTCAATCGCATATACATGATGATTGTCTCTAATAATTAAATCAGGTCGCTGTTTTATGTTGCTTATATAATGCTCTAGCTTGATAGAAAATGATTGTTTTTTTAACCATTCATATATCCCACTTTTCCCTTCCATATGATACTGAGATTCTGGTTCAATCGAAAATTTACAATTCTCCTTCGTTTGATGTGCAAAGTGAAATATTCTTTTCGTTCCAAGCTTAAGGTACATCATTTCGCCACAAGATGGACAATAAAAGCTTTCGTCTCTTTTTAGAATTTCAAGCTCCTTCCGCGTCCAGTTTTCAACTAATGATACTTGTTTATTATTACTTAATTTTGCGACTAACACATTGTCACCACCCTTTCTATTTGTCATTCAACTAAAATAGCAAAATCCCTTTAGACTATTTACAAAAACTTTGGTGCTAATGATATTTAATTAAAATTGCTAGCACTTATGATAGACAATTGTCAGCGATTTATTAAATAATTGTTACTGATCGCAAGTTATAAGCTGTTTTACCGTAGCTCGGTGTTAACCTTTTATTTGTATCGGTATATATCTCATTGCCTAATGTATTAGGCTACTATCGGATTAATTGTTGCTTTTCATAATAAGAGCTAAACATGCTTAATAATCGGTTAGGGCATCTTTTCTTCTCTAAAAAACTATAAAAACCATATAATCCACATCAGTTACTCAAATAAAAGCAATAAAGTTTACGAATAAGAGCCTAAATAAAAAAGGGTCTAAACGCAAAGTTTGACCCTCAAAAAAGATATCCTTGTTATAATAGTGGCGACAACAATCGTGCAGTTGACTCATATAAACGAACCCAAATTGGCCTGGTACTAAATTGCTCCTCGGTAATAATATCAGAATGTGCGATGTCATGAATAAAATCATTTGTTAATGCTCGAATACTATTTGTTCGATATAAGAATGCGTTCACTTCAAAATTCAAATGAAAACTTCTCATATCCATATTTGATGTTCCAATTGAGGCAATTTCATCATCCACAATTAGAATCTTACTATGCATAAAGCCTTTTTTGTATTCATATATTTTCGCCCCTGCTTCTAACAGCTCAGGGAAATACGAACGGGATGCATAAAATACAATCTTTTTATCTGGACGTTTAGGCATCAATATTCTTACATCAATTCCGCTTAAAGCAGCAACTTTTAACGCTGTGAAAATATCTTCATCAGGAATAAAGTAAGGCGTTGCAATCCAAACAGATTTTTCTGCCGAAATGATCATAGAAAAAAAGAGCTGCTTTATGATTTCCCATTCGTTATCTGGTCCACCAGCAATTAATTGAACACCGCCCAAGTTCTCTTTATCAATTAACTGTGGAGACAAATAGCTTGGAGTTAACAACTTTTGTCCAGTCATATAATACCAATCCTGTAAAAAAATCAATTGTAGAGTCCGTACTGATTCACCTTGAACAGCTAAGTGTGTATCTCTCCAAAAACCAAAATAAGAATCTTTACCTAAATATTCATCACCAATATTTAGACCACCTACGAAACCTATTGTTCCATCAATCACTACTATTTTTCGATGATTACGGAAGTTAATTTTGTGGTTTAGAATGGGTAATTTAACTGGAAAAAAAGGAATCATATCCACCCCTGCTTTTCTCAATTCTTCAATATAGCTTCTTGAAAGTTTCCAGCACCCAACTGCATCATATAAAAAGCGTACTTGAACGCCATTTTGTGCTCGCTCAATTAAAATATCTTTGATTTGCTGCCCAATGTCATCATGCCTTACGATGTAATATTCAAGGTGTATATGATGTGTAGCCCCTCTTAATGCCTCTAAAATATGAGAAAATGTTTCCTCACCATTTGTAAGCACTTTCGTTTCTGTTGAAAAGGATATTGGGCTTTTACCTAAATTCTGTGCAAGGCGGAAAAGAAGCTGTTGATGCTCCCCCATATGAGTTATTTTTTCCTCACTCCAATATGGTCCACCTTCAATTTTTAAATATGTCTGTTCATCCAACAACGCTTTTTTAGCAAATAACTTACGCTTGCGAAAATTACGACCAAATATTATGTAAAAAATAAAACCTAACAACGGAACACTACCTAAAATGATAAGCCATGTTAATGTTGCTGTTGGATTTCTATTTTCTAAGAAAATAACAAAACCAATGAAAATAACTGATAAACTAATAATTAAACTAACCGCTCCTAGAATCCAGCCTTCCCAATATTGTTTTGTAACATAAAATAAGATAACTATAATAAATGAAAATACTAAAACCTGTAATGTTTTTTTCATTCCCCACACCGCCTCATACTACAGTTCTTCAATCCTAAGTTAGCAAAATTAATTAAAATTTGCCCACACTAACGTGGGCAAAAGTCCAATTGCATTACTGCATTTAATAACACTCACAAGTATTTTAATAAAGCCGATTTCACTATTTCAGAAATCGGCTTTTATTATCTTGATGGGAAATGATTAGCTATAACCGTCATTGCATCTTCTTTAATGATTTCGTTTCCGTACTCTTCTAGTCGATGAATTGTCACTGTTGTTTCTTGCCCATACTCTAACAACAAGCTTATAATAGCGTCCAATTCATCCCCTATCATGTTTTCTTCATTAAATTCAACATATAAATAATATTGTCCTTCGAATGAAAATAATCGATTCTTGAATGGTGATCCATCTATTCGATGTGACAATGAGATAATATGTTCAAAATCATCAAACCTAAGTAAAAATTCGAGTTGTTCATCATCTACTTGGTTAACATTTTGATTATAATCATCCTTAGCTGGGCTAAATTGTTGATCAAGTAACTCTTCTATTTTCTCATCAACAGGTAATTCCTTTATTCGATCTTCTGATAAAGGAATCTCATACCGATTCCCATCCTTTGAAAGTTGAGCTTTTGTTACGAGTACCTCAAGCCCTTTATCCAATGCTTGGACTTGTATCCATAACGGACCTTCCACCACAAAGTCTTCTTCTTGATGAATTTCATCCATCATTTCCCAAAAAAGTTCTTCACTTCTTTCACGATTATACCATATTTCATCACGGTCAAATCCTCTTTCTTCAATATCTAAATATGAAATATAAAATTTTACAGTATTCTCATTTATTCGTTCAATTTCCATATAATTAACTCCCTTCCATAGGATGTTTTTGAAGGGACTTATTTACCCCCGTGATACACTTTTTCACGATTATAATCATTCTTGTACTTTTATTTTATGACAAATACAAAAGGAATGGAAATAAAAAATACCGATTATTTAAAAACCATCTACTGCCCAATCAGAGCAGACAAAAAGCCTATTTAAACTTAATTAGTCTCTTTTTTATGGACTTGTAGTTAGTTTATCAACATAGCAATGCATCGTCCTTATTCTTTCCATCGAACCTTCTAGAGCGAGATCATTTATATTACGTAATACTATATAAAATGTCGTTTTTTAAAGATGGCCATATATTTGTTATTTACTCGTCATAATGATGAATGTTGCTTACTATACTTGTACTATTAATAAAAAAAGCTGCTTTCGCATTTTTTTATTATGCTACCTAAAAAATAATACAATATAACCATCTTTGCACCAAACACTAAGATTTCATTAATCTAGTTTAACAGTCGTCATTTAGTAAAAGAATCAGCTAAGTTTACAACAAAGCCATAAAAAAGATAGCGCTATTATTTAGTTAACAGGAGGACGAGAATGGATTTTGATTACGTAATTACAATCATGATGATTATTGGAATTGACATCGTATTAGGCGGCGATAATGCTGTTGTCATTGCCTTAGCAACAAGAAATCTTCCTGAAGCTAAAAGGAATAAAGCTATCTTTATTGGTACTACCTTTGCTATTATTGTTCGTGTTTGTTTAACTATTATTGCAGCTTTATTAATGACTATCCCGTTATTGTACATGATTGGTGGAATATTACTTCTCAGGATTGCTTATCAATTACTCGTGTCAGAGAGCCAAGATCAAGCAACACTTAAAGCAAGTACTTCTTTATTTATTGCTATTCGAACAATTGTCTTTGCAGATATTATAATGGGTTTAGACAATGTAATTGCAATAGCTGGAGCCTCACAAGGACATTTGCCACTCGTAATAATTGGTGTGTTAATCTCTGTTCCAATTATTATTTGGGGCAGTAAACTAATACTATACATAATGGATCAATACCCTATTATTATCTATATAGGAGCAAGTATTTTAGCATTTACTGCCGGAAGAATGATTACACATGAATTATATTTTACACAATTTTTTAACCACTATAATTACGCAAAAATCATTATACCATATATTTGCATTTTACTTGTAATTACAGGTGGATATATTAGTAATCGGATCAGAGTAGTTCGTTAAACGGCACAAGACTTTTAAATTAACTAAACATGATAAGCCTTGTTCGGTCTTGTTAATAAAAAGTTAATAAAAACTTGAAATTAATTCGCCACTCATACATCCACAATTCGCAACTTTGTTTCTGTTATTAGCATCTTACGAAAACCAACAAGCTATTCGCTAAAAATCTCAGCCAATGCTATGGCTGCTGTGATTTAAATTTTAAAAAATACGTACACAACTAGAGTTCGTGAAGTATTTTTTCTTTAAAACGATGACACACATAAACAACCAATAGTTCCGTTTTTCTATATTGTTATTAATAGCAGAAAATTTTGCGAAAAGAACCTAAGCTAAAAAACTTCTACATCGAAATGTAGAAGTTTTTTTATATTCCAGATTATTGGTTTACTAATTTTTGTGCTTCTTTCAATTGAAATGTTCTGACTTTACGCGGTAAAAATCTTCTAATTTCATCTTCGTTGTATCCTACTTGAAGTCTTTTCTCGTCAATGATAATTGGTCTTCGTAACAATCCAGGATTTTCACGAATAAGACTATACAATTCATTCAATGGTAAAGTATCAACATTAACATTTAATTTTTGAAAAGTTTTTGATCTTGTAGATATGATTTCATCTGTTCCTTCTTCTGTCATTCTTAAAATCTCTTTAATTTCTTCGATAGTTAGAGATTCTGAAAATATATTTCGTTCTTTAAATGAAATATCGTGTTCCTCTAACCAAGATCTTGCTTTGCGACAGGAAGTACAACTTGGTGATGAATATAAAGTTACCATTGTTTCTTCACTCCCATAATTTATGTGGATAGAAAGCTCACATAAGAAATAATTTCATAAATTAAAAGTTACCAAAAGTTCAGTATATCTGATAAGAGAATGTTAACGAATTGTACGAGTAAACATGTTGTAACATAAACAATGCTTCAGCTTATATTCTCCACCTTTTGATACTCTCTAAAATGTTATACGTAAATAAACACAAAAAGTTTCAAAAAAAGAAAAAAAAATCTAAATTGAAATAAATCTAAATAAGTAATGTCTATTGATAATTATACAATAAATATATATAGAAAGATATACTTTTTTCAATTAATTATGTGTAAAAAAACCCAGCGACAGCTAGGTTTTTTCTTATATATATTTTATTTAAGTGTAATTTTCTATAAAATGTAATTTGTATTTAATGGTATTGAATCTTTTTGAGCAGGACTGTTTTCTCATTGACAGTAATGAAAATAAGAATTTAAAACGCATACAACTATTTCGCAGCACTTTTCTTACATTAACGATGTTATACATTCGTAAAAACTACTTTGCTTCATTGTACATATAGGGAAAAAATCTCCTGTTAAATTAATTTCGCTTTCCTCCAACACTTCTCCAACCGACTTGTGTATTTGCAGATTGATTAAAAGATTCAGCTTTCTTTCTTCCTCCGAAAAACTTTTCACCAATACCATTTAACATGACTCCCATCATAGCAGTAATACCAATGATTAGTACAGCCACTATAGCAAAATCAGTAAAATAATCAATAACCATTCCAATACCTCCATTGATATATTTCTAACGACCTTCACAAGTAATTTCCTAGTTCAACGGGGTATAATCTACATTTTCTGTATAGGAGTTACCTGCATTCCAAAGTAAAAATTCTTTTACACCATTTTCATTCAAAGCTCTAATTTGATCCTCTACTTCAGTTTTGCCATATAGTTTATAGTTACCATTTCCTAACCAAGAAGCAGTAAAATCTTGGAGCCAAGGTCTAGAGATAGGACTATTAGCTAATTCCTTTAATTTCTCAGCTTCAACCTTAATATATTCTGTAACCAGTTTATATGGCTCTAAATCAGGCTGTTGAATACCAAAATATGTTGTCCAATGACTAGGATAAATCATAGACGAAATAACGTCAACATTTGCTGATATTTTAGAAAAGTTTTGCCCTATCCCAGGAGCTTCAGGCAATGTTGCTGTATAACCAAAAATATCCACCGATACTTTTACGCCATATGGCTTAAGCTTTTCTTTTGCATAGGCGACAAAATCTGTAACTGATTGAACACGTTTTTGAACATTATCTATATCCTTGCTTGCATATTCTCCCATACTGTACGATAAAATTGAATCACGTTTTTCAAATCCTTCTGGAAATCTCACATAATCGAATTGAATTTCTTGAAAACCTAGCTTTGCTGCTTCAATTGCTATACCGACATTATAATCCCAAACTTCTTTTATGAATGGGTTAACGAACGATTCGCCCCGTCTATTTGTCCAAATATTATTTTCTTCAATAAATGACCATTCAGGATATTTATTCGCTAGGACACTGTCTTTAAATACTACAATCCGAGCAATTGGATATATTTTCTTTTCTTCTAGTGTCTTTAACATTTCTACAGGGTCTTTAATATAGTTTTTTCCAATTTCTTTATATGGTTGGTTTTCTGGTATGTATGTCATATTGCCATAATCATCTTTTATGTCTATTACCATTGCATTTAAATCCGATGAATCAACTAAATTAACTAAAGTACCAAATTTATCCCCACCCGCTGAATGGCCTGTCACATAAATCCCTCTTACTGCGTCTGGGTATTCAAAGGACAACCCAGAATCATACATGTATCGAGGTAGCTGTTCAGGTAGGCTCTTTTTCTTTACAACTGACCTTTTTATAACGTGATTACTTACCGAAGTTGTCTCTATTTGCTTAGCATACCCATCTGTACCAAACAAAAAGAACAACATACTAGCAGTTATAAGTGTAATAAAATATCCCTTTATATTCATAAATCAGTGTTCCCCCAACTAAGATGAATTAAGTTAATTATAAATCAAATAACTAATTTTTGGGGTAATGTTTAACAAATTCTTTTATTTTTTTGGCTATTTTATTGTTGTAATTCGAGCATTTTAGACAAATCTATATAATTAACCCCAACCAACTTATTATAATGGATGGTTTATCTAGCTGGTTATATTTGAGTATGACAAAATATTGCGTTTATTAGAAAATAGGACAGCTAGAAGGTAATATACAACTTACTAATATAAAACTAGCAGTAAAGGACAAGAAGTGTTAATTACTTAGGCTTGTTTCGCATTAATTGTTGCTTTTCTTACTAAGAAATAAATACGTATACATCAAGCATTCATGGCATCTTTTCTTCTCTAAAGACTACAAACACATTAGACACGTCAATTACTCAAATGTAAGTGAAAAAAGCAACATAATATACAAAAGAGCCTAAAAAAAGAAGATCCCTTAAAAAAGAGATCTATCGTTACTATTTCCGTTCTTCTTTATAACGTTTGTATTCAGACTCTGAGCAATATACGAAATGGCCTGGTTTAATTTCTCTCATTGCAGGAGCTTCAGTATCATAATTATGCTGCAAAGGGTCATAAATTATTCTGTTACGAGAGCGCTCATGTTCTGGGTCAGGCAATGGAATTGCCGATAACAGTGCTTTCGTATAAGGATGAATTGGGTCGTTATAGAGATCATCACTGCTTGCTAATTCAACAATTTTCCCACGATACATTACACCAATTCGATCGCTAATATACTTGACCATCGAAAGATCATGCGCAATAAATAAATATGTCAAACCTTTTTCTTTTTGCAACTGTTTCATCAAGTTCACAACTTGAGCTTGAATAGAAACATCCAATGCTGAAATAGGCTCGTCTGCAATGATAAATTCTGGGTCTACTGCTAGTGCCCTTGCAATCCCTATACGTTGTCTTTGTCCGCCACTGAATTCATGGGGATAACGACTCGCATGCTCTCGATTAAGTCCAACAATTTCTAGCAATTCATGGACTCTATTCATTCGATCTTGCTTAGAAGAAGCGAGACCATGAATATCAATTCCTTCTGCTATAATGTCAGATACTTTCATCCGTGGGTTAAGTGACGCATATGGATCCTGAAAGATCATCTGCATTTTTCGATTAAAAGATTTTAATTCCTTTTTGGACTTCTTCCCGTGGACATTCTCCCCACCAAAAATAACTTTGCCATCAGTTGCATCATATAAACGAATGACCGTTCTTCCTGTAGTAGATTTTCCACAACCTGATTCTCCAACTAAGCCAAACGTTTCACCTTTATATATATCAAAGGAAATACCATCAACAGCTTTTACTGTGTTTTCTTTACTAACTTTAAAATGCTGTTTAAGATCTTGAATTTCCAACAATTTTTCTCTTCTATTCGTCATTTTCATTTACCCTCTTTCATGTCTGCGTTTGAAAGATTCATATTGCTTTTTCATACGCTGCACTATTTCAGGTGGCTCAACTTTCGGTGCATTATCATGTAATAGCCATGTTTTTGCATAGTGAGTATTTGATACTTTAAACATCGGTGGTTCCATTTCAAAATCAATTTTCAGCGCGTATTCACTTCTCAATGCAAATGCATCTCCTACAGGTGGGCTAATTAAATTAGGTGGTGACCCTGGAATCGCATATAGCTCATCCTCGCTGCCTTCAAGACTTGGCATTGACCCTAACAACCCCCATGTGTATGGATGTTCAGGACTATAGAATATTTCATCTACTGTTCCAGTTTCAACA
>NZ_JAXBMC010000013.1:0-110372 GCF_033963865.1 Cytobacillus sp. IB215316
TTCAGTTGTCAAATTAACCGTTGCAGCTTCAATACCGTCCATTTTATTTACCACTTTTTCAATTCGCGTGGAGCAGGCAGCACATGTCATGCCGTATATATCAAGATCTACCTTCTCAGTCTGTACACCGTAGCCAAGTTTGTTAATTTTTGACACTATATCTTCCGGCTTCACTGTATCAGCATTATACTTAATTGTTGCAGATTCCATTGCTAAATTAACATTCGCCTCTACACCGTCCATTTTGTTTAACATTTTTTCAATTCGTGTAGAACATGATGCACATGTCATCCCTGTTATTCCTAATTGTATTTGTTCTTGAGCAGGATTTGCTATTAATTCTGTTAATCCACTCATATTGATCATCTCCATTTAATGATTTATATATTACAAACTACGAAACTACACTAACACTATAAAATTTTTTATTGTACAACTGGTACATTTAACAGCTCCATAATCTCCTGTTTATTTGGTTCAAAACCAATAATATTTTTGTGAATTTTTTTCTTACCCCACATATTTTTATTATAAAAGACGAAGGAAGGAACAATTCTTGTACCAGAAATAGTCTTCAAATCATCTTCTAGTTTCAAATCTTTACTAACATCTTTATCAACATACGGGATCTGATGTAACGCTAGAAATTCCTTCGCTTGTTGGCAGTCTGAGCATGTAGGCCTTGTATAAAGTTCAAGTATTAATTTATCAGTCATAAATATCTACCTTTCTATTATTTTTTAAAAATTGCGAATATGATTAATGAAATGATGGAAACACTAGCTAAAAAGATACTAATATAAGCAAAACCATCTGCAGAAGAAGCAATCATTATTCCTGCTATTGTTGGACCGACAGTTGATCCAAGAGATCTGAATAAACTAAGAAATCCTACTGATGTACCAGCCTCAGATATAGGTGTCTCTTGTATAATCAAAATATTTAAAGGAGCACCGATAATAATTCCAATTCCAAAGCCAATAATCGCAGAAACTACTAAAACATAGCTATAATTTATAGGGTTTATTAACAGTAGTGTTCCAATGGTTGTCAGAAGAAAGCCAATAAACAATACTTTCTTTGCGCCAATTTTTGTAACCATTTGACCTCCAACTACTGAGGCAATCATTGATGTAATAGCTAATGGCGCAACACCTAAAGCTGCACTTGCTTTGGAAATCATCATCTCAGTTTCTATAAATATAGGTAATAAATTAATTGTAGAGGCCATAATTACCCCTGATACCGCTGAGTAAAATAAAATAATAAGAGTATTCTTTTGTTTAAAGAAATGTATTTTAATAATTGGATCTGGTGCAGTTTTTTCTACGAATATCATTATCGGTATTAATATGACACCTATAATTAGGACATATATATTTACTGTTGTAATCCCAAGCATGATTGACAGAATGATAGCTGTCAGAAGCATAATACCTTTATAATCAATTGGATTTTTTATTATTTGTTGTTGTATCTTCACAAAACTCATGAGTACTACCACTAGAATTGCAATTGGAACATTGATTAAAAATATCCACTGCCAATCAAAGTTTTGAATGATATATCCTCCTACCATTGGGCCGAGAATGCTTCCGAATCCAAAAATGAGCCCTATCATACCCATAGCCTTTGCACGAGTTTCTTCTGGATAACTTACCGCTATAAATGCTGCAGTTATTGGAAATATTCCACCTGTTCCAATAGCTTGAATACTTCGCCCTATTAAAAACAGAACAAAGTTAGGTGCTAATGCAGCAAACAATGATCCAATGCCAAATAGTCCAATACCAACAATAAAGATTAACTTTCTCCCGAATCGATCAGAGAATTTACCCATGAGGGGTATACTTACTGCAAATAGTAATGTATATATCGTAAAGCTCCAGACTCCCCACGAGGTATCAATATTATAAGTGAAGACAATTGAGCTTAGAGCAGGACCAACGATACCGTGGTCAAGTGCTCCCATGAATATCCCTATTAAAAACAGAGTCATTGCTATTTTTCTTTCATTCTTACTTACTATTGGCTTTTTTAAAGTGGCTTCCATGTTATTTACCTCCAAATGCGACCTCATTTTTATTCATATTATTAAGCTCTTTTCGTAAACTTTGTTGCTATTCTTAGAGATTGATCAACATTAGTGAAGGTAGAAAAGAGCCACGAATACTAGATGTATACCCGCTTATACTTAGAACAAAAAGCAACAATTCATGTGAAAACAGCCTTTTATTAACAGTGAAGATAAATATCCTTCCCCATCATCGCTTGACAATCATTATCCATTTCAATCACCTCTTTAACTATATACTATACCCCTGTATGGTATAAGTCAATACAAAGTTTTCAATTTTTCACATTTAAATTCCCAATTTCATCTTAATTTACTTTACATTAAGTTTTCTAGATTATTAACTTACTTGTCATCTTTAAAAGGCTACCTAGAATTGTTACGGTTGATTATATCTTTTTTCAGAATGTTTAAAAATGTAAAAAATCGATGCTACTTGGATCATTTCGACTACCCATATCGTAAATATAGATATTTAACACGATGTTTTTATATGCTTTCAACTAAAAGTTGTCCCTCAAAAGGTAAGTTTTCGTGGAAGACGGAGATATAACAGTAGCCTCTGGACCTTAATCCTGAGGCTAGAAGATATAATGACTATGGAGGTTTTAATTTACTGATCATAAGCTCATTCAGCGTATGTTATAAATCTTACTTGCAATTAGTACTTTTACTCATTAGGGTATATAGGGAAAATTAACGTAATTTTAGTTCCTACCTCAACTGTTGATTCAACCTTAATCTCACCGTGATGAGAGTTTACAATTTCTTTTGCAATACTCATTCCTAACCCAACTCCTTCTATCTGTTCGTCTGTATTCGTCCCTCTGTAATACCTTTCAAACAAGTTTTGCTTCGTTTCTTCATCCATACCTTGTCCATTATCAATAATTTGAACAAATGTTTCATTCAGTTTTTTTTCAACTTTCACTACAATTGAAATACCAGGTGGGTTGTGTTTGATCGCATTATATATTAAGTTATCTAGCATCCTTAGAAGCCATTTTCGATCACCTAAAATTTCTATATTGAGCTGACTGTACTCACCATTTATAATATTTTGACCAAGGGTCACATCTTTACTGAATTTTTTTAAAGTATGTTCAATAATTTCAACAATATTTATTGGTTCTAACGTTAACGGAAGTGTGTCATTTTTGAGCTGAAACACTAACGAAAAATCTTGGATGAGGTTTAACATATAGTCACCCTTTTCTCTTACCATGGCACCAACTTCTTGAAGCTCATTTGAACTCCATTCGTATTCTCCACTTTCAAGTATGTGACCGTACCCTTGAATCGTTGATAATGGGGTTCTTAAATCATGCGAAATACCTGTCATCCATTCCTCTCTTACTTTTTCAAGTCGTTTTCGTTCTCTCACAGATTCTGATAGCTTTTCAGTGACATCATAAAAGGCTTGAATCACTTCTTGGTATAATCTGTATCGGTAACGAACCTTTCCTTTTTTATTAAATATCTTTTGTCTTTCCTTATCTGTAAATACCTGATTGTATTCATCATGACCCATTCTTTCTAACCAGCTTATAAAAATGTGAAGTGGTTGACCATAGCGAAACGCATGCCATCCAGTTAAGGCTATAGCTAAAAATAGTAGCACACCACCCATAATGACTAGTGTCAAAATAGCCTTTTTTATGAAAATTAATTGAATGTCTTCATCATCCTTTTTATTCAAATGCAACATCCAAGTCGTATCCCACTTATTGTCATGGTAAATGACTGCATCAGTTTCGTAGTTTCCGGGCTGTAATTTTCTACCTAAGACGTCTAAAGGCTTGTATGATTGAGCATCTTCCTTCTGACCAATTGATTGTACAATTTCACCATCATTATTTAATATCTGGAGATAGCCATCAATTTCTGCTAACACTTTTTCTAGATGAAATTTTGCTTCTTTTGCTAGTGCTTCATTGGAAGAAAATTGATTCACCCATGACTCCAACAGCTCCAAGTTTTTATCTTCATATCCTAATAAAAACAAATACGGATCATCAAAGAAAGTAGCGTCGTATTTATAATAAACTTTATATGTTTCATATTGATTAGCCTCTACTATTTGGACAAGATCATTAATCGTATATTTATCATTTACATGTGACGGCGTATTAATTGCATACATGACTTCACCATCAAGATTAACAATTTGCAACCACATATTCTTCTTAGCTAACTCTCGATGCCAATCGGTTGAAAATTCTACTTTACCGTCAGCAATACTAGTTTCTGTATGTATCGAGTCAAGAACACCTATTGGATAATTACTACGAATTTCTGATAAGGCCATAAAACGATAAAATATTAAGAGGAAAATAACTAATACAACAAATATAAACAACACAAGCGTAATATATTGAAATGTGAATTGAAACGCAAATCTTCGTTTTATCGACTTTGATTTCAACTTCATTTCTTTTGCTCCTTCATAAGCTTATATCCTAATCCACGAACAGTTACTAGAAAGCGAGGATTACTAGGATCAGGCTCGATTCTCTCCCTTAGTCTCCTAATATGAACCATAACAGTATTATCATCAACCATCGTATCAAGACCCCACACCTTTTCAAATAACTCTTCTTTTGAAAACACACGATTAGGATTCTCACATAAGAATTGGAGTAAACGATAGATTTGTGGAGGACATGACACAACCTCTCCATTTACATTGAGCTCTTTTGTCATCTCATCTAACACAAAAAAACCAAAATCATATAAATTTTCACGCTCTGAACTACTTGTTGATAGTTGATTTCCACTCCTTCTATTGGCTGCTTTTATTCTAGCAACAATCTCTAACGGATTAAATGGTTTTGTAACGTAATCGTCACCACCAATCGCAAAGCCTGTTAATACATCTAAATCAGATGTCCTTGCAGTTAAAAATAATATATGTGCATTTGTCATTGTTTTTATTTTTGGCAATGCTTCAAACCCTGATTGATCTGGAAGCATTACGTCTAGCACAATATAATCTACTTGTTCTTGCTCTAAAATAACCATTGCTTCATTAATAGTATGAGCTTTAAAGATTAGATTAAATCCTTCCTTCATCAACACCATTTCTAGCATTTTTACGATAGATTTCTCATCATCAACAATTAACACCCTCGAATTTTCCACCATGATTATCCACCTCATCTTAATATTACCATGTTAACCTTACGAGAATCTTAACGAGATACCTAATAATTAAGATAAAAATAAGGTGCTGTTTCATATGCAGTAAGGAATATCATTTATGCTATATTTAGAAAACTGATCAAGGGGGAATTACAATGGCGGTAAACAATCGAGTAAATATGATCGATGGTATAAGGGGCTTTAGTCTATTTGGAATATTAATGGCGAACCTACTAATCTTTCAATATGGTTTATTTGGAAAAGATGAAATATCACTTCTTTCGTTATCAGCAACAGATTTATTTGCATATAAGTTGATAAAAATATTCATCGAGGGCAGTTTTATGCCCATTTTCACATTTTTATTTGGATATGGGATGATTAAAATGAAAGAAAGCTTAGAGCGAAAGGAACTCAAAGTGAAAAGACATTTCGTGCGTCGTTTTATATTCTTGGGAGCTATTGGCCTAGTGCACAGTACATTGTTATGGGAAGGTGACATTTTACTCTTATATGGAATGATGGGGTTTTTTCTCTTATTGTTTATGAATCGAAAGAGTAAGACTGTCCTAGTATGGGGAATAATTTTACTGTTACTTACCTCACTCTTCGGGTATGGAAATGAATCTGGAACTATTGAAGACAAAGCTATTTTAGAACAATACGTAAAAGATACATTTGAGATTTATGGTAGTGGTACTTATAATGAAATAACATATCATAGAAACAACGTTGACCCGCTTAATTTACCTGATTATATGTACCTTGTTTTATTATTATTAGCGCCTATTGCTTCGGCACCTTTATTCTTGCTCGGGATGTACGCCGCAAAGAAACAACGCTTCACAGATCCAGCAAAAGAACATGATTTATATATTAAATACGCACTATTTTTTGTACCAATCGGTCTATTACTAAAAAGCTTAGTTTACATTATTCCAAATCAATCTTGGGTCGGTATTGGTTCATTACTCGGGGCAAATATGTTATCACTAGGCTATATCTATTTAATGGCACTCGGATATAAGCAAGGTACTTTACTATTTAAGTCATTTGAAGCTGTTGGCAAGTTATCAATGACAAATTACTTACTACAAACTGTTATCTGTACAACTATCTTTTATGGTTATGGTTTAGGCTTATTTGGAAAACTAGGAATAGTTAATGCGTTTTTCCTCGGCATAATCATTTACTCCTTACAGGTTTCCCTTAGCTACCTATACTTAAAGAGATTCAGATCTGGACCTTTCGAAAAAATGATACGTATTTGGACATATTTCACTCTATCAGGTAAACCGAGAATTAAAGCAGCAATAGAAAATAAACGAATTGCATAAGAATATCCTGTGAAAATAAAAAGAAGGTCTTTACAAATTCGGAGTGGTTTATTCCAATATGTGTAATCGCAGGCATGATTTCAACTTTCATAATTAAGTATTTAATTTCAATCTTTTTTCATATGAATTTTTCAATAATAAAAAAAGCTGTTGCTATGGTGTACATGCCCATAGCAACAGCTTTAAACTTTCATGACAGATTAATATAATTAAGCTACCTTCTTCATCTCTAAGGAATTTTTATTTTTCAGCGCATATATTGCTGACATAACCAATAATATACCTGCTAAAATAAAAACAACCCTTATATTGTAATGCTCTGAAATATAACCAAAAAATAGTGTTGATAAACCAAATGTTATCGCAGTTAACGCACTTTGAGCTGCGTATACCTTTGGTAACATATCTGCTGAGGTACTTTGTTGTATGCCTGTTTGTAAGCTGATTCCCTTTATTTGTTCAAATAATCCAAACATAGCTGATATAATAAGAGCCATCCAAGCATTTGAATTAACCCCAAAAAGAAATGGCATGACACTTACTACAAATGATGTCATAATAATTGTCTTTGTCATATGTTTTTCGATCATAGTAGAGAATTTCATTCCAACTACACCACCAATGAAAAGACCGACAAAGAAACTTACATTAATATAGCCCCACCATTTTTCAGATTCTTGTAAGACTTCATAGACGAACACGTAAAGAATAGCAGCAATCCATACTACATGAGCAATTGATTCTATAAACAACATAACATGAATATTTCTAAGAGAAGGATTCCTCCAAATGATTGCCCATCCTTCTTTTAGCACATACCAAAAGGCTTTCTCTTTATCCTTACTTATTTCATGCTGAGTTTCATCAATAATACCAAACATCATCAATGTCGATACGAAATATAACAACAAAGTCAGCCATATCACATATGAGCCACTTATTGCTGCTACCAAAATGCCTCCGAAAGCCCAGCCACCTAACTGTATAATCTGATCTACACTTGCAAGAAAGCTATTTGCTCTAACCAGTTCTTTAGAACTTACAAGCCTCGGTAACATAGCATCCCGAGCCGGATTAGCCCATCCATCAAAGAAAGAAATGGTAAAAGCAAATGTGATAACAATAAATGGAGACATCGCTTCAATTTGCATATACACATAAAGCGACAATAATAATAACAACACTGTTTTAATTACTTGAGAGCTTACTAGTAATGATTTTAAATTTAAACGATTTATTAATATTGGTGCAAAAATTCCACTTATAAACCTGGCAAAAGTAATTGCAAAAGGTAAGAAGGCTAAATAGAATGGCGAGCCAGTGGAACTGTATAGTAAAGATATTAGCGCAACAATATAAAGGACATCGCCAATATCTGCAAATGATTGACCTATCCATAAATACTTAAATGATTTACTTTTCATTTTTACTACCCCTTTGTATTTCAAATTTTATTAGTTTAGGGTAGTCACCTACATTCATTTCACTCCGTTCCTTATTAATAAAATATGTATTATATCAATTCATTACTCGCTTCAAAGGCAGAAACGGGTTTGTTTAAGCTCCTCTGGTTATACGCTATGAGGCCATTCATAACTAAGATCATTGAACAGATTACAAGTCCTAAATTTGCGTTAACAAATTGCGCGACTCCACCAGCAAACAGATTAGCTACAATTGCTACTAAACTTGAAATAAATAATCCAGCGCTACTTACCCTTGCCAAATAAGCTGTTGGAGTAACTTTTTGTCTACCTGCACCATTAATAACGAATGCCATTGACAATGCACCATCGAAGATGAACATCCCAATAAATGCAGGAACAAAACTGGTTGATAATACAATTAATAAAACTCCTATTCCAGATGTAAGTATAAGGCTTCCATAAAGCATATTCCAATTAACTAATTTCACTTTGCGCATGAGAATAACACCAAATATATTCCCTAAACCAGCTGCTGAGAGCAACAGACCCGTTTGTACATCATTTAAGTGTAAAACCTGTGAAGCATATACAATGACCAATAAAACGACCGCATAGGATGAAAAGTTTAGGACAGTATGGTTAAGTGTTATAAACCTGTGAAGACGATTTCCAAATAAAAACCTAACACCTTGTAGCCCCTCATTGACCTTCTGTTTTCCACTCACGTTACGAGCGGCCTTTTCAACTGGCTCTTTTACAACGAGAAAAAATATTGCAATGAAAGATAGTAAAAATGAAAAAGCATCAATGCTTAGCGTCCATGCTCCACCAATGACTGTTAAAGCAATACCAGCCAGAGCAGGACCTACTAAAGTACTTACCGCATCTGCACCTTCCAAATAATTATGTGCATCAACTAAATTTTGACGTTGTACTACACGTGGTAGCATCGCATTAAATGAAATTCGAAAGAATACTCCTGCTAAACCAGTCATAAGCAGGATACCAGATACAAACCATAAATTAAACGTTCCGAAAAAGATGGTGGCAACTAACATAAACATCGTCAATGCTCGAATAAGCTCACTTACTAACGCAACTGTTTTCTTTGATCTTTGCTCAATCCAAACACCTGCTGGTATAGAAAATAATAGCGGTGCAATGTGAGTACTTACCGCAACAACTCCAGCCTTCAACGGTGAGTCTGTCACATGTAAAATAATTAATGGTATGACAAGCTCACTAAAACGATTTCCAAATATCGAAACGAGTTGACCTGACCATAACAGTAGAAAATTTCTATTTTTGAACATCCTAACACCTCTAACAAACTTCTATTCAATTTTTATATTAGAAATAAACTTCCTCTCACATTGAACTTAGCTCCTGTAATGTATTATTGTTAGGTCACAATCATATTTCATAATTATTAAAATTTTTATATAATTACTAATATAACACAATTATTCATTTATATGACATAACATCTTAGCACCATTGCCCAAACCATCATTTAAACAAACGTTTGATTAAACTCTTACTGTCGTACTAATAACTAAGCGAAAAGCATGAACTAAAACTACGCGTTGCAATTACATATATATCAATAACTATCTAAGAGTAATCCATTAAAACTATGAAGTAAGAAAGGAGAATATATGTATTCATTAAAGCCGATCGCTTACGTTAAAAATAATAGAGAAGAAATAGCAGATGACAATTGGGGAGATGTATTATCATTAATAGAACTAACAGAAGATTTTTCAGAAGAGAGCTTATTAGGAATTGAAGAATTTTCTCACGTTGACGTCATTTTTTTATTCGACAAGGTGGCTGATAGTGACACCCACTTCTCAGCAAGACATCCCCGCAATAATCAGAACTATCCAAAGGTCGGCATCTTTGCTCAGCGTGGTAAAAACCGCCCGAACAAACTCGGCTTAACTACTGTAAAGTTAGTAAAACGAGAAGGCAAGACACTGTTTGTAACAGGTCTAGATGCAATTCATAACACACCAGTCATAGACATCAAACCTGTTATGGAAGAGTTTTTACCTAAAGGAACAATTAAACAGCCGAGGTGGTCAATAGATTTAATGACTAATTATTGGAAAGAACAATAACTAGAGGAAATGAAGGCTTTTAATTATGTAGAGACATGGTCATTCGACAACAGCTCTAGGAAAAGGTGAGATCACTTACCCTTATGTGTAAATACGAAAAACAACAACCTACGCTGAAACCAACCTTATTAAATCATCTAAAGTACCTATACATTTCTCTATGCCATTTAAGTGATAAAAGGTAGTTGTAGTTTCAAAGTCATTTATATCTTCACTTTCTGAATAAAGATAAACCTTTTTCCCTCTGCCAAGTGCGATACCTAATTCAACATGACTACCTTTACCTGCTGGGAATAAAACTACTAAAAAATCAGCTTCACATACTGCATCTTTCTCTTTTTGACCAATATGCCTAAGCTGATCAATAGTCAATGTCCTGTTATTTTTAGTCCAATCATACGTTTGAGTATAGCCTTTAGCTATTAGTTTTTCACTCACATACTTCACAAAACCATGCGTGTTTGGCGATAACCTACTAAAACTACAGTAATATCTTCAATAAACATTACGATAACGCTAGTTATTCATAAGAGCAGATTATTAAGGGTGTACATACAAAAAAGGTGTCTCTTAACATTAATTATAAGACACCCCTCATCTTCATCTTATTTCATCCAATCAACAGTTAAACATGCGCACCTTCAATTTTTTGAAAAACTCGCTCAAAACGATTAAGTGCATCATCAATCACTTCATCAGTATCTGCCAAGCTAGTATATAGTCTACTTCCTGCCAGCGAAACGATTCCTTCCGCCATATAAGCAGCACCCATCTCCTCCATCATGTGCTTCCGTTTTTTAATTTCGCCGAGTGCACTTAAAATATTGATTCCTAATTTGACAAACATCGCTGCCGCAGTTTCTAGATGACATATAGATCCTTGGTTAAAGGCGACAAAAGGTAGATTATATTTATTAATAAGTTCATTAAGCCCCTTCGTTAAACGATCCCCTGCCCTTCCTGCAACTTCACATGCGTTTGTTTTTTCAATTTCTAGTATTGTATAGTAGCCAGCAAGGGCACTTAACGGATTTGCAGCTAATGTTCCGCCAACATATGCTCTTTTTTTACCACTTTCCAAACCTGCAGCTAGTCGTTCAATTAAATCCTTTCGACCTCCAACACCACCCGCAGCTGGATACCCACCAGCAATTACTTTTCCAAACACCGTCAAATCTGGTTTTACATCAAAATAGCCTTGAGCTCCTCCTAAACCTATGCGAAAACCAGTTACAACCTCATCGAATATGAGTAGAGCACCAAACTCATCACAAAGTTTGCGAACTTCATGATTGTAATCTTTGTATATCGGTCTCGTACCGCTCTCTGGACCAACTGGTTCAACTATTACACAAGCTGTACCACCCTTTAGCTTATTAAGCTGTAGCTGCCTTCTTAATGCACCTAAGTTATTTGGCTTTACTTCTTGCGTATGCCTAGTACTTGCTCGAGGTATACCGTGTGCTTCAAATCTACCTGTACCTGGTATCTTTAATCCATAAACCATTTGGTCACTCCAGCCATGATACGCACCGCCAATTTTGACAACCTTTTTCTTCCCAGTTGCAAGTCTAGCAATTCTGATTGAAGCCATCACGGCTTCTGTACCACTTCCTAGCATACGAAACATTTCTACTGCAGGCATGTGTTTATTAATTAACTTTGCAATCTTAAATTCATATTCGTGGAATAGTCCAGTAACAGGTCCACAATCATTTAATAATTCAATTACTTTTTCTCTAACTGGTTTATAATTACTCCCCAAAATAATGGGCCCACCTGATTGTAGAAAATCAATATATTTATTGCCATCAATATCCCACAAATAAGCTCCTTCTGCTTTGTTTACGACAATAGGGTATGGATAATTAAACGCTAAATTATGCTGCACACCACCAGGAATATATTTTTTTGCCTCTGTAATCATTTCTTTAGATTTACTACATTTAGTTTCATAGTAATCTAGATATTCTTTCATCGCTTCACGTTTAATCGGCCTTATCGGCTGTTGCATTAAATGATCAAGTTTGTTGTAAATTTCCGCTGTATCGTGCCATGTTGAGATTGCGTATCCTTTCTTTTCCATAGAAAGACACCCCTTTATTCTTCGGTAATTCCTTTAAAAATCATATCTAAAATGTGATCTAATTCCGAAGTTGCACCTACTTTAGAATCTTCTTCAAGCCACCTGAATAAGAGCCCATAATAACTACCCATAATTAACGTAACGATCTCACTTTGTGAAAAAGTTGCTTTGATCTCACCTTTTTCCTGACTTTCTCTAATTAAGTTTTCTAATATTCTTCTAATTTGCAAGTAAGGAGTTTCCTTATCACTTTTATTAATAATTGATGAGAAAACTACACGCCCTGTAAGCTGTAAATAGGGTAAAGAATCTTCTAGAAGTCTAAGCATAATGGTTCTAATCTTTTCAATTGTTTGCGAGGATTTATAAAGTGGGTCGTCCATTAAATCTAATAGATCAGCTACTTCTTCTTCTGCAATTCCAATCAACAAACTTTCTTTATTCGGAAAATGCTTAAAAAAAGTACTCTTTGCGATATCTGACATTTCTGTAATGTCTTCTATTGATGTTTTCTCATAGCCTTTATCTCGGAATAAATAACGTGCTGACTTGAGAATATTTGTTGTGGTTTTCATTTTCTTACGCTCTCGCCTGGATAGGTTATACGAACTATGATTGTTAATGTTTTTTCCTCCTAGTTACGCTTTTTCCTAGGCTCTTTTCGTATACATTGAAGCTATTACTAATTTCTTAAGTGTTCAATGGGTTTGTATAGGATAATCATTGTATTTAAGATGAGGATACGTGTTTATTCCTTCATACGAAAACAGCCTTTTCCTAATAACGGTATTATATATCAGTCTATTTTTATTGTAAAGTCTGAATATAAAATATATTCTAATTATATACTTGATTATTAAATCGTACTAAGGTATACTTTTCTCAGAAAAAACTATTTCCATATTTGGAATAGCATATATAATATAGTTAGAGGCTTTTCTATTATGTGTATTTTTCTGAATTTTCAGTACTGTTTATACCACCTTCATCTACCATGACTCCATATTAAAAGTAAAATATGCATCACCACTGCGCTTACAACTACAGGAATCTATTATTTTCCAAACTCTTTATCATGAACTTTGTAGCATTAATTACTTATTGTCATTACAAGACCGAAAAATTATCAGTAGAAGAAAAGATGCTGTAATTTAATTGGCTACGGTGTATTTCTTAGTAACACAAATCAATACGAATGTAGCCTTTAATCTATTAGTGGAGGTTTTGTATGGGGGGGAAATACTTAATTTCTCATGATGTAGGTACGAGTTCCAATAAAACAGTTCTTGTAAATACAAACGGAAAAATCATTGCTAGTGCTACTGCTTCCTATCCTTTACTCACACCACACCCAAATTGGGTAGAGCAACAACCTGAAGACTATTGGAACGCAATCATTAAAACGACAAAACAAGTGTTAGAATTAGCAAGCGTATCACCACAAGAAGTATTAGGAATCATTTTCACGACTCAAGCAATGGGTATAATACCCATTAATAGCGATGGTCAAGTATTACGACCTAATATATCGTGGGTAGATGGTCGAGCTGAACTGCAAGCAAAAAGAATTATGAGGAAATTTCTAGGGGAACAGCTTTTTAAAGCGGTTGTTGGCGTAAAATTAATGGGCAAAGATGTGATCCCAAAACTTCTATGGATCAAAGAAAAGGAACCTACGGTATATCATGAAACGAAGTATTTTTTAGACGTAAATGGCTTTCTTAAATTTAAATCAACCGGCAATCCAGTCATTGAATGGTCTGGTGCATCATCCTATGGGTTTGACTTAAAGAAAAAAGATTGGTTAAAGTTCTTCTTTCAACTTTGCGGTATTGATACGAATAAACTTCCACCTCTTGTGCGCTCAATAGATAATGTTGGTGGCCTTACTAAAGAGGCTGCTGATGCAATGGGATTGCTTCAAGGGACCCCTGTCTTCGGTGGTTGTGATGACGTGCAAAGTGCTGCAGTTGGTGCCAATGCAGTTGGTGAAGGGGAAGCCCATATTTACCTCGGGACTTCTGCATGGGTATGTGTTTCAACTTCAAAAAACTTAAAGCATAAAAATGGTGCTGCTGTTATTCAAAGTGCCGATCCCAACATGGCTCATGTTGTGGGTATTACTGAAGCTGCTGGATCTTGTATCCAATGGATTGCTGATCAATTCTACTCTCACGAACAGCAAGATCCGAATGTTGATAATATATTTGATCTTATGGATGAAGATGTAAAGAAAATCCCTCCTGGTTCTGACTATTTAGTTTGTACTCCTTGGATGCTAGGAGAAAGATGTCCAGTGAGTACTACTACCACTAGGGCCACATTATTTAATATAAGCCTAGAACATACAAGGGAACATATGATGAGAGCTGTCTATGAAGGTGTCTCTTACAACTTAAGTTGGATTTTAGAAAACTTCAAACGTGATTACGGGTTTGATGTTTCAACATTAAAGTTAATTGGAGGAGGCTCCCTTGACAACCAATGGATGCAAATATTATCAGATGTAACACAAAAGCCTGTCACCACAGTGTTACAACCACAAATGGCCGGTGCCGTTGGTGGAGCAATTTGTGCAGCGATTGGACTTGGTATCTATGATGATTTTAACTGTGTTAATGATTTAATAAAAACGGATAAACATTATGAACCCAATGTACAAAATGCTCAAATCTATAGTCAGTTATTATCCTCCTATAAATCAATCTACTACTCTTTAAAACAATCTTATGCCGATTTAAATTCGGCTCGATTCTAACAGAAGACTCTTTTCCGTTTACATCGTTTGCTATTTCCACAATACTACTCAAGTTATAGAAAAGATAACTAGAAAATCTACCTAATAAAAAATGATATGGAGGTTGGTATGGAAAAACCTAAAATCTACCGTTACAGATGGGTTATTCTTGTTTCAATGATTCCAATTCTTGCTACAACCAATTTATTTTGGTTAACTTTCGCTCCAATAACTCGTATCGCAGAAGATTATTACAACGTTTCTAGTCTTAGCATCGCATTTTTATCAATATGTTTTATGGTTGTGTATATCATAATGACCTTACCAGCTTCTTGGCTCGTTGATACGTATGGTTTTCGCATCGCTGTTGCAGTTGGCGCTATTATTACTGCCGTATTTGGCCTATCAAGAGGGTTTATGTCGTCAAGCTTTACTATAGTAGTTATTTCACAAATCGGTGTTGCTATCGGTCAGCCATTTCTAACGAATTCCATAACAAAGGCTGCTGCACGTTGGTTTCCTGTTGATGAAAGGGCTACCGCTACAGGAATTGCATCTATGGCTACTTATATCGGGATGATCATAGCCTTAGTGTTAACCCCAATTCTTACTGACCAGTACGGCTTAGAAAGTATGTTGAGCATATATGGTATTGTTGCGCTCATCTCTGCTTGCATATTTTTAATTTTATCCAAAGAGCATCCGCCGACATCTCCAAGTATCGATAAAGAGACTGAACAAACCTTTTCATTTAAAGGGTTACAGCAAATGTTATACAAAAGAGATTTTATCGTGTTAATGGCGTGTGTTTTTATCGTAATGGGTGTATTCAATGCAGTGATGACATGGATTGAAAATATCCTTAGTCCTAGAGGTGTCACCCCTTCTCAAGCAGGTATCGCTGGCGGTGTATTAGTTATATTAGGCCTCGTTGGAGCTGTTATCCTCCCAATTATTTCAGATCGTCTTCATCAACGCCGTTTACTTTTAATCATTCCATTAATCGCATCTATACCTGGTTTTATTGGGCTTACTTTTTTTCACCAATATAGCTTAATCCTTCTGTCTTGTGCATTTCTAGGATTTTTCATGATGGGAGTTGGTCCAATCGCTTTTCAATATGGCGCAGAGATCGCTAATCCAATCCCAGAAGGCACATCCTATGGCATGCTTATGCTAATGGGGCAAATTTCAGGTGTGATATTCACTTATAGTATGGATGCATTTAGAGTTAGTTCAACTGGATCACTAACGCCTGCCATGATCATACTTATAGGTTTAATGTTAATTGGGTTATTTCTGACGTCTAAATTAAATGAATCAACGATGATTTTATCAAGTGAACATAAGGAGGAAATGTAATGGAAGTTACTGAAGTGAAGAAGATGGTTTGTGACGCAGGAAAGAGACTACTTTCCAGCGGACTTGTAGAAGGAACTTGGGGAAATATTAGTGCAAGAGTTAATGAGAACACAATGGTTATCACACCAAGTGGTAAAAATTATGCAGATCAAACACCTGATGATATGGTCGTTGTCAATTTGGAGGATTTAACATATGAAGGTGAGCTAAAACCTTCCACAGAATGTGGCTTACATGCGGAAATATATAAGGAAAGAAAAAATGTAAATTCCGTTATTCATACTCATTCCCTTCACGGGTGTACAGTTGCCGCTGCTCGTAAAGAAATCCCTCCAATATTAGATGATATGGTACAAATTGTAGGGCCGAGTATTAGAGTGGCTGACTACGCAATATCAGGCACAAAAAAACTCACAAAAAACGTTATTAAAGCACTTAAAGGCAGAAATGGTGCTCTATTAGCTAATCACGGTACAATTTGTGTAGGCAGATCGATTGACGAAGCATTCGTTACGTGTCAAGTACTTGAAAAAGCATGTCGGATATTTATTGATGTACAAAGTATCGGTGGTGCGGCTCAAATAAATAAAGTAGAAGCCATTGCAATGCACCAATATTATTTAAAAAAATATTCTAAAAGACAGTCAATATAACACTTTAATAACAAAGAGGCTGATACATGTAAGTGATTGTATCAGCCCCTTTCATTGCTATAATAAGAACGTATATTTCCACACTTTCGTTCAGCATTTTTAAGCTGCTTTGTTAACGGAATCATATGGCTTCCTAACATTCATTGTTTCAAATTTGCATTCAATGGCCGATCTTGTCAAGAACAAGACTGGCCTAGAACTCAATCCAAATGTGATGATTATCGTTAACAACGGAATAATAATAATATGCCATACACTTCCAGTAGCGTACCAATCTAGTGTTTTAATGAATTTAATAAAAAAGAAATGCAAAATAAATACATACGAAGTTCTAAGACCTAAAGGCGTAAAAAACATCTGTTTTTTTGGAACCCAAGGTAAAAAAGAAATAATACCACAAAGCATAACTACATAAATCATCATGCGAAAGAATGACCCATACAAAGCAGAATGTCCAATTGTATCAAAAGAATATTTACCTAATAGGTACATTCTCATTGTAGATGGATCCAAAACTAGAAATATAGCCAAACAAAAAATAAATAATGTAATAGATACGATCTTTCCATAACTTTGTTTTACCCAATGGAAATATGCTGGTTTCATATAATAGCCAATAAGGAAAAACGGAAAGAACACAAAAGTTCTTGAAATACTAAAGTATGATTCTGCACTATCTACATAACCAATTCCAATTCCAAATAGAAAAGCAAATACGAGTGAATATGGAATTTTCGTAAATATAAACAACATTAAATTCCAACAAAACATACTCAACAAAAACCACATACCCATCGTTGGCATAAATAATGACAGTTGAAATGTATCGTAATCGTATAAAACATAATTGTAATAAGAATAAATGATTTCGAATAAAACATATGGAAATAGCGTCTTTTTAATAACCTTATTTATGAATCCCTTTTTATAAAAGCTTTTAGAAAAATATCCTGCAATCAATATTAGAGCAGGCATTCTAAAAGCAGCCAAGAAATTGAGCATTACATTTAGAAATTCATTTTGCGTCCTAAACATACTGCTTAAATGACCAAATACAACCAACAAAACTAGAATAAATTTTGCATTATCAAAAAAAGGGTCTCTACTCTTCTTTTGTGTAATATCTTTGCTGATAGCAAAACACCCCATCATTAATTATCAATAATCTAACTAACAAAATATTAGTTTCAATACATTTACTACTGTTAGACGTCCTTAAACCCTAAATCGTTACAATATATATGTTGTTATTTACTACCAATAAAACAACTAGGAAAAAATCAAGTATGGAATCATTCTATTTAATTGTTTTAACCGACATCTCGCCTTTAAAAAAGTTGACTCTCTACCATAACAGAGAATCAACTTTTTTTCATCTATTTAACAGGTTTCTGCAACAGCTACTTCCTTCTGAAGCGCTATGCTCGCCCCCTACAAAAAAATCTAGGAACTGGAAAAAACCAAGTTATAGCTTCATATGATTGTATTATCCATACTTTTGAAGAGGTGATTCATATTGACCATTGCTGTCATTGATGTGAAAACACATAGCTTGATAACCACAATCCCTGTAGGTACTGGTCTTTTTGATACTTATGGGATGGCTATTACTCCCGATGGAAAACTAGTTTATGTAACAACTTTACCTGACTCAATATCTGTTATTGATGTGAAAACTCATTCAATCATTGCTACGGTTGCAGTTGATGATTTGGCAGATGACTTCCCAGTTGATATTGCATTTACACCCGACGGTAAATTAGCTTACGTGACTAACCCTTTCAGCAAGAAAATTTCCATAATAGATGTAAAAACTCATTCAGTTATTTCTTCAATTCAAGTAAGTAGAAATCCTTTCATCGTAGATATTTCTCCAAATGGCAAACTTGCTTATGTCACAAATAAAGATATTCAAATTGTAGAGCCGAACACAATATCTGTTATTGACGTAAAAACTCATTCATTGATTAACACAATAGAATTTGCAGTTACTGATAACTTATTGGATATTGCATTCAACCCTGATGGTAGCATCGTTTATGTTGTTGGAAACTCACCTAACTCAACTGTTTTTGCGATTGATACAGACACACACTCAGTCATTGCTACAATTGTAGTTGGTGATTCTCCATTTAGCCTTAAATTTACCCCCGATGGCAAACTTGCTTATGTCGTTAACAGAGGAGGTGCATCAGTATCAGTTATCGATGTGAAAACTCATACAGTCATAGCAACTGTACCTGTGAATGCCTTATCAGGTAATATTGATTTTAGTCCTGATGGTAAATTGGCTTATGTAACCAGTGAGACCTCTGATAATTTTTTAACTGCCATCAATGTGAAAACCCATTCAGTTATTGCGAATATCATGATTCCCTTCGGACAATCCGATGTTACATTCACCCCTGACGGAAGACTAGCTTATGTGACTCATCAAAATGATGAGTTTGTCTCAGTGGTTGATGTTAAGACCCATACGGTGATTGCTACAGTTCAAATTAATTTTCGGCCTAGCACTGTTATATTCACACCAGATGGTAAGCTAGCTTATGTGACTCAAATTCTTATCTAATAGCATTATCGTAGATTCACAAGCCACTATGACCTTTAAGTAAATATGTGATAGCATGACAAGGTTTAACTTTCATCCAACTTCTTTTTTAACATTATAAAAAGACGTCCTTCTACACAATAAAGACGTCACGCTATACAATCATTTGTAATATTATATTACTCAAATATTCTTAGATGAATTTTTCTAAAACCCCTCCTACCTATTGCTCTTATTCCTCATTCATAGCATAATCAGCTGCTTTAATAGCATGGATCTTTGTCGTATCAAAGACAGGAACTGATATGTCTTGCTCCTTTATAAGCATCGTTATTTCTGTACAACCGAGTATAATACCTTCAGCTCCTTGCTCAATTAACTTATCGATGATCTCTACATATTGACGCTTGGATTCATCCCTTACTTTGCCTAAACAAAGCTCATTATAGATAACATCATGAATAATGTTGCGCTCTCGTTCATTAGGTACAATCACTTCTATATTATCATTCGATTGTAATCGCCCTTTATAAAATTCCTGCTCCATCGTAAACTTCGTTGCTAATAGTCCAATTTTTGTTATCCCACATTGCTTTATTGCTTCTCCCGTCATATCTGCAATATGAAGCACTGGCATTGTAATTGCTGTTTGGATATCCTCAGCCATTTTATGCATCGTATTTGTACAAATAAGTAAAAAATCTGCGCCACCTTTTTCTATACACTTTGCTGCATTGATAAGTTCGACGGTCGCTTCATCCCATTTCCCAGCAAATTGAAGGTCTTTGATATGTTGAAAATCTACAGAGTACATTAAACTTTTCGCTGAATGATGTTTTCCTAGTTTTTCTTTTACTCTTTCATTAATTAATTTGTAATATATAGAGGATGATTCCCAGCTCATTCCACCAAGCAGCCCGATTGTTTTCATTATATTTCTTCCCCCCTCATCAGCATAATCATTTGAACATTCAGATAATTAAAGTTTATTTTAACACCTTATGAGATAAATCATAGTGGATTAACTAATTACTTTCAAAATAATCTAATTGTAACAAAGGTTATATATTTTAGCTTCTATTTTTAAATCTATCGTTCCTAATATAGAGGATAAAAACGTCTTTTACTCAACAGTCATTGTTGTACAAAAGAAATATGCCTTAAACCTAGTTGTATACTTGTTACGAAAACAACCTTATTAAAAAACCTTATACATTAACTTATGAGGGCCAATTGGATAAATTTCAAATATATCACCTTGTGGTAAAAGGCCTAATTTTTCGTAGTAATCACATACAGATACACGCGCATTGCACCACCAAGAGTCCACATTTTTTTCATTCATCAATGCTTCTGCATAATTAATCAAACTACTACCTGCATTATTATTTCTATATTTCTTCAAAGTCGCCATCCCTCTTAGCCTATATTGTACATGACCGTCAATCAACGGGTGACACTCGTTATAGAACGAGGCTACACTTACTATGCTGTTATTTACAAAAGCTCCCAAATGAAATGATTGATGATGATCATGCTCGTACTTACATGCCTCTATTGTTTGATGAGGGCGCAATACTTCATTACGTATTTCATAAGTGTCTTCAGGGTTTATCTGTTTTACAGCTATCATGATTAAGCCCCTTTCTACATAAATTTACACTCAATTATTGTCGAGAAGAATGTAACTTGATAAGTAACATATACTACACAAGATTAATTCGTATTGGTTAGGTGTACTTCTAATTCCCTTCAAACTTATTAAAATACGGACAAAACAAAACTTATGCTAAAACAAAGATGATAGTCTAATTGCTATCAGTCGTACTCGTTCTCCACACCGTTCCTCTTCTCTCATACTCTAATCTTTTTTCCACTGCATAGGCTACATCCGATCCAACAAACCGTTCTATTAACCATAAAGCCAAATCAACACCTGACGTGACTCCTCTTGCAGTAAGTAACTTATTATCATCTACTATTCTTGCACCGATCACTTCACAACCTAGGGCGGCCATTTCTTTTGATGCTAGGTGATGCATTGTAGTTGTACGACCTTTTGTTATCCCACAAACCGCCATTAACATTCCACCTGTACATACACCACCAATAATCGTACCTTGTTCGTATAATTGTTTGATTATCTGAGGTAAAACACCCCGTTCCGCTTCTTTTCTAGCACCCTGCTCCCCTTTATGGTTCCATCCACCCCCCGGAACTATTAACATATCTGGACGTTTTTCAACGGAGATTGTAGCATCTACATTTACCTTCAAACCATAAAAGCCTTTTACTTCCTTTTGCTCATCTAACGTGACAAGACTTACTTGAAAATAATCTTTTATTTCATTTGAACGCTTTAAAACTTCATAAGGAGCAATTGCATCTAATTCATCAAAACCGTTAAATAGTATAATTTGTATAACCATTTATACACCTCAAATCACGATGAATGTTATTCTAGTTATATCTTACTCTCGATTTTAACATAAGAAAATTCTTAAATTTTTATATGTAAACATAAGAAAAACTTATCTTACCCACCTTTACAAACTACAAACTATATTCCTACTCTATACAAGTAGACCTATGCTCCAAGACACATACTTTTTTTGTAAATTATACATTTTGTCCAACCTCTTAAATGATCAGTTCATATACTAAAGTAGTTTTATATAAGGAGGTGTATGAAAACTGGCGTTTTGTGTCCGACTTAGAGAGCCTATAAATGCAGAAGTTGGGGTGCAAGAATTTATTCAAGTGTGTACCTTCTCTACTACTGATGCAGATATAGACACAAAAGTATTAATAGCACTAGGAGATCACGATCAAGCTAATGATATAGAATTTGTATTTAGTGATGGGACTCCAAAAGAGAGTTTAATGAAGTAGGTGTTCATATCTTTGACCCTGTTATACTAAACACATGTGCCAACATTATTGGTACGTTCAACAAACCTGGAGAATATCTATTTAATGTTGCATTACTAGAACAAACAACTAACGAACTCTTAGATTTTGAAGCGTCTACTGTCAAAATGTTTGATTAAATACTAGCACTCTTTCTATATTTATTACCGTAAAAAAACTACACCTCCTGTTATTACTAATGAGTAACATTGGAGGTGTAGTTTGATGTTCATAGGCTGTGATAGCAGCTATAATTAAATCCGAAATGAACAGCTAGCAATCGTTTCATCTGTCCTTATTTAGCCATTATATTAACAAAGCTTTCAAGAAGTGCCTTTATTTTTTAATGATAGATGAAGCGTCTCTTATCTTTCTTTCAAACAATATCTTTTTCGGTTTGACAAATCCATCTCGAAAATAATATTCTCTTTCATCACTATTTCCATCAAAGGCTGCTTTAATTTGTTGAGCTACATACTTTCGAAATGGAAAACTATTATATTTTTTAGGATTATAACTAAGCTTTAATTCAGGATAGTCATAGATTTTTCCTTCATAGACTAAATCTAGTTTGTTAGCGCTCCGGAAATCATTTGGTGAGACTAGTGAACTAGGCTTATTAAAAAGCTTTATACCACTACGTCTCAAAATCTCTGCAACAAACTGCGAACAAAAATAGGATGAAGGAACTTCAATTGGATGGTTAATAGGTACACCAAACAATCCTATAAAATTGTAATAGTACCATTTCCTATTTTTTTTAAAAGCTGCAATAAGTCGCAGCATTTTATTATAAATACGTTCATTTACTTCTAATTTATAAATAGCACACGTTGTTTCAGGGTACCAACTAAAAGTACCTTTCACAAAGTCCTCTTGTACAAATCCACCGTATAGAGGGTTAATTGGTTGCTTACGTCCAAAGCTAAACACTTCATTCAACTCTTTATCTAATGCTATTGAAGCATGATTATATGGGGCATGTGTGACAAGTTTAATTGTTCTATTAAGTGTTGTACCGGTATCCGTTAATAAAATATAAACTTCCTTCATAAATCTCCCCCCTCTATTCTCCTAATAAGATTACGATAATTATAAATGAGAATGTTAAGATTATAAACCCTGTATACAACAGTATTATTTGGCAAGAGAGGAGATAAAAATCTGACTATCATTAATTATTCTACAACATTGCCATTTGGCATTAGCCTCTTGTTAAAAAGAACGTGCGCAATGACAGTTTGAAAAATCATAAATACTCCACCGACTGTCCAGTACAGAGGTAAAACTGCTGGAGCGGTTAACGAAAATAAGCCAATTAAAATTGGTGACACATAACCTATAAACGCAAATTGTTGTTGCTGTTGTGAGTTCATGCCCATTTGCGATACTTTATACTGAATCAAATAAACGAATGCTGCTATGAGCGCCATAATTATATCCGGTTGCCCGAGGTTAAACCATAGAAATGAATGGGTAGCGATTTCAGGTGTGCGCTGAATCGCATAGTAGAAGCCAATTAAAATTGGGAATTGTATGATCATTGGTAGACAGCCAATCGATAAAGGATTAATCCCATGCTGTTGATAAAGTTCTAACATCTCTTGTTGCAGCTTTCTTTGTTCATCAGGCTTCATAGCTTTGTCTTTAAGCTTTTGTTGTATTTCCTTCATTTCAGGCTGGATCATATTCATCTTCTCTTTCATGTTCAATTGGTTACGGAATTGTTTAATCATCATAGGCATTAAAATTAGCCTAATGATGATTGTTATCACAATGATAGATAATCCATAACTACCTTTAAACAGGGCTGCAATATATTGAATTAAATAAGAAAATGTATACACAAAATAATGATTAAACCATCCAGATGTATTGGCATCTATTGGCTCTGCCGTTGCTTGGCAGCCACTTAACAAGACCAATCCAATGATAACTAATAAACTACTCTTTTTCTTAAGAATTGTGAATACAGACTGACGTACCACAGTTTTCCTCCTCGTCTCATTTGTAATTTTGTTCTTAATGAGACCGGAAAACAATCTGAATCGTCATCAGGAGCTTCTTTCCGTTTTACTTTTGAATTGATCCAATGTTGTATAAGCTTAACCTCTCCTGATTTTTGTTGATCAAGTAAAGGAGATAGCTGAATGGATTGTAAGTATTCTTTATTTGAAAATTGATGTTTATTTACATATTGCTTAGAAATATAAAGGACTGCTGACACTACAAGTGCAGTAGTAATAAGTAAACTAAGTGAAAATATATAAGGGAAGATATTATTTATCAATTCAACGAACATCTGTATTCACCTCCTGCTTGAATATATCTTTGTATACGGACTACAACCTAAAAGGTTTCATTTTATATTACGGCTGTTTATATTTACTTTGTTGTTAGGATCACTATAAAGGATTGCTTTCAAAAGATACCACGTAGATTAGTTATATATGTATTTATTTTTTTGTACTAATAAAATAAGCAACATACTGGATATGTTGCCTTAAGGATTTTGAGACTATTTCAGTTCTGTAGAAAGGGACTTCAAAAAAAACAACAGTAAACTCAAACCTTCTCTTGTCTCTCTATCAAACATTGATCTTGACAATTGCATTGCTGTTAATGGGTCTTTTCCTTTACGATCTAATTGTGCTTTGTTAAAAGCGTTAACTACACCTTCAGCCATATTAATTGAACCATTCTGTAACATCACATCAGCTACTTCGATCATTTTTATTGATTTTTCAAACATATCACTAACCATAGAACTAGTCATAGCTTGTTTCATACCATTTATCAGCTCAGCCAATTGAGCTAAAGTTGTTAATACGCCATTTTCTTCTAGCTGCTTAATTTCAACTAACGTCTGTTGTAAACTTTTACTTACTTCAACGAGAGTTGTCAATAATTCTATCGTTTCAGGCTGAATTATTTGATCAGCTACTTCAGTAATCTTTACCGTTTTATGAGCTAGCTCTGAAACCATTTCTCCAGTTGTTGCTTGACTAACAGCATCCAATAATTGCTTTATTTTATCACTCGTTTGATCAACCACTAAGTGTTCTCCTTGCTCACTATTACTCAATATGAACACCTTCTTTACAAAATTCCTCTTGCGTTTAGCCAATATAACTCACCATAGACTAGCTTGAACCAATGAAGAAAATCAGAAGTGGCAACTGGTTTAGGTGGTGTATGATAGTCGAATGTAATCATACTTGCGTCCTCCAAACTGTTTTCTAAAAAACACGCGACTTTACCATTATATCTATGAGTTTCAGGTAAACCTTTAACACGATTCACAATATTAGGTACTAACACTTCTGTCTGATAATGTGCTGTGGAGCCAGCTTTGCTAATTGGTAAGTTAGTGGCGTCTCCTATCACATAAATATTATCTGATCCTGCCATTTTTAATTTATAACGATCTGTCGGAATGAAGCCGATCTCATCACCTAGTCCTGAATTTACAATCACTGGTGCCCCTTCATGAGATGGAATAGAAATGAGTAGATCATAAGAATGCTCCTCACCATCCATCGTCATTACAACCTTGCGTTGTGGATCAACTGATTCTACGTTGAAAAATGACTCGAATTCTATTTTGCGTTTCTCAAATTCCGGTTCTGCCCAAGCTGACACTGGTTGCAAGGAATGAATTCTACCTATTGGATATGTGTATTTAATCGTAATATCGTCTTTTATACCCCTCTTGCTAAAATAATCTTCTAACATTAGGGCTAATTCTAGAGGAGCTGCAGGACATTTATGAGGAACGTCAATCGTAATAAGAATTTTACCTTTTTTCATATCTACTAGCTTATCTCGTAATTTAATAGCCCCTTCAAGTGTATAGAAATTATCTGCTCCCTTTTGTAAACCAGGGATACTATTAAAATTAGGGTGAGAGCCAGTAGCAATAACTAAAAAATCATAGGAATATTGAGTTGTCTTTGACTTTATCATATTTTTTTCAGGGATAATTTCTTCAATATCATCAAATTGTAAATGAACATTTCTATGGACGAGTGTGTCTTGCTGACGGATAAAATGTTCAGGGGCTTTTTCATTAAATACAACATATAAATAACCAGGCTGATAAATATGCTGTTCTGTATTAGAAATTAATTGAATCTCAACTTTATCTTCTGTTATTTCATCATTTAACTGCCGTGCTAATTTATTCGCTACCATCATGCCACCACTACCTGCACCGATGATAACAATCCTTTTTTTCATGGAGAAAAACACCTCTCCTTCCTTCAAATTACATAAAATTATCTCATTTTTCTGACCGCTATTTTGTAATTTTCTTCTATTCTTTTTAAATAAACTATTTCGTGACCCATTTTTTTGGCCCATTCGGGAATGTCAACAGCCGATCCTTTGTCGGATGAAAGAACTTCAATAATGTCACCTACCTTACTTGTTTTAATCGTTTTAATAAGCTCCATTAATGGACCTGGACAATATGAGCCACGAGCATCAATAGACCTTGTGATCATAACATCTGCCATAGGAATAACACCTCCAATAAATATTTTCTTACATAGTTATGACTTGTGAACCTTGTGTCATTGTTAAAAATTTGGTGACCCCTATAATATCATCGAAAACGTTAATCATATCATCTTGCTGCCAGCCCATAATATCCATTGCTAACGCACAGCCGTAAATATGCAAGTCCCCTACATCTTTTCCTTCTTTTAATAAATGATCAAATAAAGGAATATCTTTTAATAGCAGTTCTTTACCAACAACTCCTGTTTTGAATTCTTGCTTCTTGAATTGGTCAATACGAAACGACGTCAACGCATTCATTGTTACAAAAACATTTACCTTCATTCCTGACATCGATGCTACTGATCCGACTAATGCACCTGCATGTAATTTTTCAAGCTCGTCACTCATTAGAATAATGCCTATAGATGGTTGCTGCGCACTCACTTTTTATTCCTCCTTACTTAAAAATTTTATTTACAACTATATTATATAATACCTATACCCGTATAGGTGTTACAACTTCATGAACAGTATACTTCTTATCTTTTTTCTTCCAACAACTGTAACTAAAGTTGCTGGAAGTAAAAAACTTAAACGTCATTTATGTATAACTCGCCATTAACAGAGCTGTCTTCAACTCTTATTTCATTCACCTTTATACAAAAACAGCGAAAAAGGCACTAAACAATATTATGCTTAGTACCTTTTTACATAGATCTAATTATTCAAATGTTCCTTTCACAATTACTTGCCTATCCTTGACCATCTGTTGTCCCTTTGCAAATACATGTTCAATATTAAGAGTTTGTTCATTTAGAATAACAATGTCTGCATCACTACCTTCTTTTAACAAACCCTTCTGTGGATACGCACCAATTGCTTTAGCAACATTAGAGGTTACGATTTTTAAAGCATCAGCAAGGTCGATATTTTTCTTCGTAACTAAATGCTTAAAAACAGTGTATAGAGTATCCACTTTACCTACATCTAACCCAATGATGTTGCTGTTTTCATTATAAACAGGTAAGCTTCCATTTCCATCAGAGCTTATCGTAATGTTTTCTACCGGAACTTTATGATTAAAACATTCTACTACGGCATCACTCGGTGTGATTTCGTCATTGTTATAAACCTCTGCGTATGTTGATATATCAATACGACCACCAACTTGTGCAAACTGAATAGCTTGTTCTAGTAGCGCCTTCGTTCTTGAAACATGTGTAGGCATGAATTGAGTAATAGGAATGTCAGTTTCTTCTACAATTCGTAATAACTGATCAAGTCGAGCGCCTCCACTTCCTACATGGATATGCACCATACCACTTTTGCCACTTAACATACCTGCTACTCTTGCTTCAGAAGCTAAACGAATTATTTCTTGATCAGCCATTTGTGAAGACCGATGATCTGCAAGCGCAACCTTCACACCAATTACTTTATCAATAAACATAATATCCTTCTTCACACTACCTGTAATTGTGACACTCGGTATTGTATATGAACCTGTATGGATAAATGTCGTTATTCCTTCATGTTCTAAACCATGAGCCTTTGCGAGGAGGGATTCAATATGCCTTGTTTCACCATCTGTTCCGAGCAATCCAACGACGGTAGTGATTCCATTTTGCACAAGATCAGATAACACTACCTCAGGTGTTCTACTATAAAAACCAAGTTCGCCACCACCACCTATTAAGTGAACATGTTGATCAATAAACCCTGGAACGACGACCTTGCCCATTGCATCAATGACTTCAACATCAAATAGATCATGTTCTACAGAAATATCCTCAGCTATCTTCACGATTTTATCGTTAATCATTAATATGTCTGCTTTTCCGTGATAGTTAGGATTGTATATTTTACCATTTTTAATTAATATGTATGACATCTCTACTCTCCTATCTAATTTTCACCAATCATAACATAATTTACAAAACAGTCTACATCTCGTTATCGATATAAATCTTTATTGTAAGTATTCATATATGATAAAATATGTTGTTAGTATATATATCTCATATTTTAATAAAGGATTTCCACTGGAATTCTATTAATAATGAATAAGTGAAGGAGAATATGAATGGAAAAAACACTCATTTTCGGACACAAAAATCCAGATACAGATACAATCTGTTCTGCAATAGCTTATGCGGAATTAAAAACACAAATTGGAATGAACGTTGAGCCTGTACGCCTTGGTGAAGTAAATGGAGAAACACAATTTGCTTTAGACCATTTCCATATAGATGCCCCACGTTTAGTTGAAACAGTTTCAAATGAAGTAAACAGTGTCATTTTAGTTGACCACAACGAGCGTCAGCAAAGTGTGGATGATATCAATAGCGTTCGTGTACTCGAAGTTATTGACCATCACCGTATTGCTAATTTTGAAACGAGTGACCCTTTGTATTATCGTGCTGAACCAGTTGGTTGTACAGCTACGATCTTAAACAAGTTATATAAAGAGCACGGTGTTTCAATTAAAAAAGAAATTGCTGGATTAATGTTATCTGCAATCATTTCTGATTCATTATTATTCAAATCACCGACATGCACGGAAGAAGACGTAGCTGCTGCTCGTGAATTAGCAGAAATTGCAGAGGTGAATCTCGAAGAATACGGCTTAAACATGCTGAAGGCTGGTGCAGATTTGAGTGATAAATCTCCTAGTGAGATGATATCCCTTGATGCAAAAGAATTCCAAATGGGTACTGCTAAAGTTGAAATTGCACAAGTAAACACAGTAGATACAGCTGATGTTCTTACTCGTAAAAACAACTTAGAAACAGCGATGTCAAATGTTATTAATGATAAAGATTTAGACTTGTTTTTATTCGTTGTAACTGACATTTTAACGAATGATTCAACTGCTATTGCACTAGGTGAATCTGCTAATGCTGTAGAAAAAGCATTCAATGTATCATTACAAGACAATACTGCTATTCTCAAAGGTGTTGTTTCACGTAAAAAGCAAGTTGTTCCTCAATTAACTGAAGCATTATCTTAAGAAATACCTAAGTAACATGCTGAAGGAATCTCACTTACGAAAAATGTAAAGTGTAAGCACGGTCCAATACGTTTATACTTTTAAACCTATAAAAAGCTGTTTTTTGCACGTCACTTGTTGGCATGCTTAAAACAGCTTTTTTTCAATCTAACACTTACACAATATAGATTAAACTTCTACAACTTTTGCTCTTATGAGTAGTTTAGTTACTCTAATTAAATAAGTTTCCCTACGTAGTTCATCTTCTCAACGTCAACTGAATCAAATGATCCATCTAGTATCTTTCTAACATCACTTAACGTATCCTGAAGACTTACCGTCATTCCTTTCTGTCCACTATAAGACTCAGCAACATAGAATGGTTGAGTTAAATACGCCTAAAGAAAACTTATGCCCTCATTTACAACAGTCTACATAGATGAAGCTCGATGTTTTCCATACAGCTCCATCGCTGGATGTGAGCCCTTTGTTATGACATCTCTTAATATGTTTGCTAGCACTCCGCTATAAACCATTCCGTTATCACCATATGCATATATAAAATAACAGCTTGGGAATTCTTCATATTGTCCAATCATAGGTAGCCCATCATGGGTGCCACCATAAAAAGCACCTAAATAATAATCTGGATTAACTGCTATGTTTGGGAACAATTTATTGAATTCCTCTACTAATTTCTTCTTTTTATGAATAATTTTCGAATCACGATCATTAGCATAGTGGGTATTCTCGTCCAAGCCTCCAATAATTATTCGACCGTCAGGTGTTGTCCGCATATAAATGTAAGGGCGAGCAGTTTCCCAAATCAATGTTTTGTTATACCAGCCTGAAAAGTCATCTACAGGATTAGTTACGATAGCATAGGAACTAGTTAAGTACCCATTTTTTTCTTTTTTAAATTCTAATCCTTCATAGCCAGCAGCAATGATCACATGTTTAGCCTTAATAGCATGCTTATTTGCTGTAAAAAAAGTTGTTGAACCGTTCTCAAATTTATGACCGTTAATTCTAGTTCGCTCAAATATTTGAACTCCTCTCTGTTGAGATTCCATTAGCAGACCATGTGTATATTTATAAGGATTAATTTCCCCATCATCATAAATATGCAAAGCTAACTTCTTAGCAAAAGGATACCGCTCACTAATCTGTCTTTCAGTTAATAGATCTACATGAAAGTGATGTTTATGAAGAAAGTGATATTCTTTGTTTAACTTTTCTACTCCCTCTTCATCACTAGCATAATAAAGGCTATCTCTACGGTTGAATTCCGGGTCTATTTTCATTTGCATTGCAGCTTTTTCGATGTCATTCATTGCTTCTTCACATAATTTTGTATGTAAAATAGCCGATTGTTCACCAAAACTATTGACTAGTTCGAATAACATTTTATCTCCCAAATATTGTATTAAAGCAGTGTTTACAGCTGTACTGCCTTGTCCAATTTGTCTTCTATCGACAACAGCCACCTTTAAATCAGTTTCACTGAGTAAATAAGCACATTGTGCACCAGAACTCCCTCCACCTATAATAAGAACATCACAATTGATGTCTTCTTCTAACACAGGATATGATGGAGGATTGTTATAAGTTGTCGGCCAATAAAATTTACCACTTTGCAAGTCCATAAAATAGCTCCTCATATATATTTTCTTAGGCTCTTTTCGTAGGCTTCTTTACTACAATTGTCAGTTTTAAAAGAGAGAAGGTACCAGAAATGCTACGGAAAAAGCAAGACTTTATCAAACTTTTTAAGAAAAGGCCCAGGGCATAAAAGTAATATTGCAAGCTAGATCAACACCGAAGACTTATTGTAACTCTCATGTTTTATTGCTAGTTAAGGTTCTACATTTATCCATCAGAAAACAGCTTAAGTAAAATACTCAATTTTTGCTTCTGGAAAAAATTGATCTACATAACTTTCCAATGTATCTTTAAGTTCTGCCTCTTCATCTTTTTGATAGATATATTTTCCGATTCCATACCTCCCCCATTTATACCTTCTATCTTCTTCCTCCATTTTGAGCTTTGATTTTGGATAGTTTTTTTCGATCACACGTTTAGCTGGCTTCGTAAATCTATGTTGAATCATCTCAAAGGTAATATCATCTCTTTGTGTTTTTGGTAGCTGTTCATCTAGTTTGATGAATAAATTTCGATATCCCTCTTTCCACCCTTCATGCAAGTAAATAGGGGCTACAATAAAACCTAATGGATACCCTGCATCTACAACTTTTTTAGCTGCATCAATTCGATCTGATAATGGCGACGTACCTGGTTCAAAATTTTTTATGACATAATCTGCATTGATACTAAAGCGAAAGCGAGTTTTTCCGTTATGGTTAGCAGTTAACAAATGATCTACGTGGGAGAATTTTGTGACGAACCGTAATTTACCTAAATCACTTTGTCCAAAATACTCTATTGTTCGTTTTAAAGTATGTGTTAAGTGATCGATCCCTACAATATCTGAAGTACAAGAGGCTTCAAATCTTGTCTCCTCTGGTGAACGCTCAACCATATATTGATGAGCTTGATCAAGAATTTCTTCTACATTGACATACGTTCTAATATAAGGTTTGCTTCCCATTGTCGTTTGTAAATAACAATAATGACAATGTCCCATACATCCAGTCGCCAAAGGAAGTGCATATTCAGCCGAAGGCTTTGATGAATCAAATTTTAACGTTTTTCTAACACCTATCACTAACGTTGATTTAGCGTTACGATATTGTTGCAAATGACCTTCACCTGGTATATTCCTTACTTGATTATGAGAGGTCGTTTTTCTTATTTCGACGCCTAAGTCGTTAAATTTATCTAAAAGCTCTTCACCAAGCTTGTAAGTTATAGCATTAGGTTCATAGTAGACAAGCTGTGGCATAAAGGGCTTTACCATATATTTCACTTCCTTATCGTAATGTCCGAATTGTAACTTCATAAAATATAAGTCTCAGTCCCATGAATAATTAATGTTATAACCTACCGTAAATCCAATAGTCATGTTAGTTTAGTCTTGTTCGTAATCAAATATATTATTGAACGCTTTTTCTGCTTCTTCATACGTAGGATAAACTGCATCATCCTCGTCAATTAAATGAAAAGATTCATGAAGAAAAAGTGCAACATCATTGTTATTTTCTGGATGTGCTACTATTTCAGCTTGCTCAATATTTGCTACATTTGGGGTATGAGGGTTGCGATATATCACATACACCTGATCTCCTGCTTTAACTTGTTTGTTGTCCATACAGTTAACCTCCTTTTAAACAATATCGTTTCCTTCCATGCTGAATCTATGTATTATCCTTTAAACAAGGTGTTATCACTTGTTGTAGGCAATACCACCATCAGAAAGTTACAAAATTGCTTTGCTTATTGTCTTGCAATGAAAACTATGAAGCAGTTTGTATTCCATTCATATGAATCAATAATAATTATGAGAGAAAGATCATTATTACCAAATTATGAAGTAGTAATTAATGATAAAACAAAACAAGTCGATTCCTTCACTAATGGAATCGACTTGCTTTTTCTGTTAAAGCTTACTATTCGGCTTTAATCAACACTTCTCATGAGTATAAGAACAATCAATATGTTTCTCTTTCAAATACCGTTGTTATTCCTTCTTTAATATTATTATTATGAACTAACCTGTTTTGGATTTTTTCTTCCCATATACTTTTATGCGTTAAACTTCTCAAATCTACCCCATACCATCGCTCAAGACTTGTACGTGAAACTTTATACCTTTCATCATCAAGTGAAAAATATAAACCTTCTAAGTTATCAATGAGCGCAAAAGCAGCTGTCGCATTGTAAATAAAAGCTCTATCAACATTTTCTTTGTTACTATTTAATATTTTTTCCTGATAGATAATTTCAAAAGTAAGTAACTCTGGGTACGATTGATAAGTTCTTTGAATATCGTTTAATGGTAAGTGATCAAAAAGCATACCCAGATTCGCAGCATTTCCCATGTATTGATTTTTATAACTTAGAATACGGTCAAAGTCATGTGTTAGTGGGTCTTGTTGTTCTATGGCATATTGTTTTTCATTTGCATTTATTTTTGGCAATACGATCACATTAACAACTCCATACAGCCCTAACCCTGTTATTAATAACAATATAATTAATTTGCTTCTAAAATTCATTTCATCCACCTACTTCATATTTTTGAATAAGCTTTACGGCTTTACTGAAAAGTAAAGGGATAATAATTGAAACGACCGGTAATACAAGGCTGATAACTAAAATCATAAATTGGTATGGTCCATTAATATCAGTAGATCTCCCAAACCAAATATCACTTCCAAACTGCATGCCAATTGTACTTATTGAGCAAACAACTATAAATAATATCCATATATTCCAAACAATTTTTTTATATAAAAATGCTGATTTTAAATTGAATCTTGATACTTTATTAATGTAAGCCTCATCTTTCATACTACTGAATAGTAAAAACAATATCCCGATGATGAACAAGGAAATGAGCAAAAAAGTCGACAGTAGCTTACCCATTCCAACAATACTCATAGGTATCGTGACGATCCAAGAGATAATGACATACAACAAACCGTACTGGAGCATTTCAGTTTTATATTGATTTGTAAAAATATCCTTGTGATCTCCAATTAACATTTGGATACTGTCAATATTTTGTGTCGCAAGTTTAACTGCTTGATGATAAGCTATACCATCGTTAGTAAGATCTGTTACTTTCGCTTCTAGATTACTTAATATTTCATCCTTCAATTCTCTAATTTGTGCACTTTCCACATACCCTTTAAATAAGCGGTTTACATGCTTTTCTAAATCATTCACCTTGACGCCTCCTTTCACTCAATTAATTGATCAATTAGCGTTTTTGCAGTTTTCCAAGCGCTAAGGTTCTTTCGATAAGTTTCTGTTCCCAATGAGGTTATCTTATAATACTTCCTTCTCCCCCCGTGGCTTTCATTTCCCCAATAAGATTGAATTAGCTTCTGTGATTCCAGTCTTTTCAAACTTGTATATAATGAAGTTTCCTTCAATTCGTATGTTCCATTACTTTTCTTTGCAATTGCTTTTATTATTTCGTAACCATAATTATCGTGTTCCAACAGTACGCAAAGAATAATCGTATCAATATTTCCACGAATCAACTCTCGACTAATGCTTATCTCACTCATTGCACTCACCTCGCAATTACAACATATTACTATGTATGACGTAGTACTTTATTATAAGTAATAATAATACAATTTCTATAAATTGTAAATGGATTCCAATAAAAAAATACCACACGTTTATGTATGGTATGTCATATTACTTAGCTTGCTGTATTTTGTTGTCACTAGCTTCTTTAATCTTTACAGTACAGCAGTTTGATTCAGCTTTATCATTCTTTATCAATTTATTTATTAAACGTAACACCGACTTCACCTCCTTACTCGGATACTCCTACCTGAATTGTTAGATCATATAGAAAATAAAGCCTGAAATGGTTGACATAATGACTACAGATAGTACAAACGTTGTAACTAACTCTTTTTTAAAGATTGTTTTTAATAAAATGACTTCTGGTAAGCTGGCTCCTGCTGAACTGATCATCATTGCCATTACTGGACCTAACGCCATCCCTTTCATTATTAATATTTGTGAAATAGGAATCATGCTAGAAAGCCTTATATATAACGGTATTCCAACGATAGCTGCAATAGGAATTAACCACCAGTGTTCATTACCAAATGCACTAGAAATCCATTCTGTAGGTACAAGACCATGAATAACTGCACCAATTGCAGCACCAATAATAAGGTATGGGTATACATTTTTCATAAGATCAATTGTTTCCTTTATTGCTAGTTTAAAGTTAAATTTTTTCTGTCGTTCCTCATACCCAGACATCACAACATTTTTGACATACTTTTCAAAACCTAGTGCCTCAAGAATAAATCCAATAATAATCGAGATCATTGTTGTGACGATTGTATAAATAATCGTTACCTTCCAACCTAGAATAACTCCCATCACCGTTAAAATAGTCGGGTCAAGAACAGGTGAAGAAAATAAGAAGATCATTACGATCCCAAAAGGTAATTTTTTCTTTAACATATTAACTACAATTGGAATTGTCGAGCATGAACAAAACGGTGTTATAAATGCAAATATGACTGCTGAAAAAGCTGCGATTATTTTGTTTTTTCCTATTAACTTTTTCTCAATTTTTTCGTATGGAATAAAGCCTTGTAATAAACTAATGACAAACGAAATTACGACAAATAAAACTGTTAATTCTAATGCAATATACAAAAAGCTATGTAATGTATTAATCCACATTTTCTTCCTCCTTATAATTGGCCTATATATTTATATAAATCAAAAAAAGTTGATATATTAATCAAAAAAAGTTGATTAATAGTCTAAAAAAAATTAAGATTTTGGCCTAAATAAGCAACATAGTTCCTCAGAAAGCAAATGGTTGACTTCTTCCATATTTAGCTCATAGTAGCTCCATGTTCCTCTCGTTTCTCTTGTTAAAATGTTTGCATCATATAATATTTTCAGATGATAGGATAATTTAGATTGAGTCATATTTACTAATGGAGCTAAATCACATACACACATACCCCCTTTTTGCGTTAAAATATTCATAATTTGTAACCTTTTTTTGTCCGCAAGTGCTTTAAACTTCATTTCATAAGTCTCAAATGTCCGTTCTGCTGATATATCATTTAATGGAATAATGTTCTCCACATTACCACTCCCTTTTATATATTGTTCTAAATATTGCTTATTGTTTTTCATCAACTCTTATACTGCTAGCACCTTTTCTTCTATATGACGATGATAAGCGTTGTCTTTCTGTTCGTAAACTTTATTGCTTTTTTTCACTTGTATTTAAGTTTCTACTTAATATAATTGTTATAGTCTTTATAGAAGAAAAGATGCAACCGAAAATTAGTTTTATTTATGCTTAGCTCTTATTACGAAAAGCAACAATTAATCCGAAAACAGCCATCTATATACAAAAAAATATACTAAGGACTTATTAAAACAATTTTTTTTGATATAATCATCATATATGTGATGTTATTAAATGTCAATGATTAAATCAATTTTTTTTGATGTATTTATTTATTTTCGAAATAATACTTTCATAATACACCTGCTCATGTGGCACAAATTCGGCTTTACTCACAATTTGATCTATAGGCAATCTTCTCCCATTCTCATCAATTTCAAATCCAACTATGTTTAAATGTGTTCTACCTCCTAACCACAGTTCACTGAAGTGATTAAAATCGGCTTTCACAATTCCTGATACTTCTTCCTTTTGTAGTTTGAAGTTTTCCATATTACTTTTATAATCGAATAGGAAAACATTTGCTATTTCCTTATCGACTAATTGTTCATGAATCACACAATATTTGAAGATTCCTAATGAAACAAGTTCTTCCATCGTTACTTGAATACCAAGCTCTTCATGAACTTCTCTCACTCCATCGCTCATCGTTTCATTAGCTAATATATGTCCAGCAGCTGTAATGTCTAAAAGGTTAGGATAGTCCTTTTTAATTGCACTCCGTTTTTGAAAATAAATATAATCTTTTCCATTATCTTTACTAATAAACCAGCAATGAAATGTTTCGTGCCAATAACCAAATTTATGTACTTCATCTCTAGTAGCTACACCACATTCATTTTGGGACTCGTCAAAGACCTTAATTAATTCTTTTTCCATATTTACTCCCGCTTATGTATAAATTTTTTGAGTTGACTAAGTGAACTTCCTACTACTTTTTCGACTGCAAATTAACTTTCAGCCATTTAAATAGCTATAATTCTATGACTATCGTTCCCTACCTTTGATCTGTTAAGTTAACGAGGTTTTTTCCCAATCTTCTAACAACCCCCATGTGACTACAGGATCTCCATTTAATGATTTCATTGAACCTACATATACGTTCTTTGATAGTTTTGCAGTTTTTTCATAATGCTTAGCAATCTCTTTAGTTGTCGCTGAGACATTAATGTTAGAAATTTCATTATAATTTTTCCAACATAATGACCCTTCATCGCTATCGATTAACTTAGAGTCTTTAGACACATTGCCAAAAAAAACATATTGTATCCTTATTTCTTTAGTTTCACTCAATCGATGAACAATGTATCGCAAAGTTAAGTTATCTATGCAACTACTAGTTAGACCTGTTTCTTCTGCTATCTCCCTTATACAGGCCGATTTAGGATCACATATTTCTTCTCCTTCAATATGGCCACCAATTGGCACTAACAAGCCTGCTAGAAATGTGTCTTTTGGCTTTTTTTGAAGAAATAACACTTGTTGCTCCTCATTGATTAGAAAAGCCACTGCCATTTGCCGTAGTTTCAAAAGCTCACCCTTCTCTATTTAAAAGGTAATTCTCGTATTGACTGTTCGTACTAAAGTTAAATATGTATATAACTAATGTTTGCGACATCTTTTCTTCTTTAAAATCAGCCTCTATGGGATGAAATCTCCATTTTGCGTCAATATGTAAGGCTGTTTTCGCATTGATTGTTGTTTTTTATTAAGCATATACATCTAGCATTCGTGGCATCTTTGCTACTTTTACAATGGTTGAGCTCTTATAAAACTCATCATACAGTCCATTTTTAATTAAATTAGCAACAAAGTTTACGAAAAAAACCATTGAAATAAAAAATAACTACACAGCTTAATTCTTCATTTGTGGCGAATCAGGGTTCATTTGCATAAATTCAATTGCATTACCATCGGGATCCTTAACCCAACATTGAAAGTTCAAATCTAACCCTTGCAAAGGCTCTACATCTAATTTCAAGCCATTTTTCTTTAAATGATTTGCAATTTCATGGATGTCAGTAACTTCTAAACATAAATGAGCATAACCAATTGTACTTCCATCTACTTCATTCGTTTTTTTACCGCCATAAAATAACTCAATAAACTGCCCTTCCCTTATTTTCAAATAAACAATCCAAGGTTCGTCATCACTATTCTTTAATTCAAATAACTTTTGAAACCCCAAAATATCACAGTAAAAATGGAGCGATTTTTCCATATTCTTAACAGTATAAGCTGTGTGACCTATCCCTTTAATCAAATTAAAAGCCCCCTTATAATTATTTATATATTTAAATAGTACGATACCATACAATAGGTCTTCAACTATTTTATCGACTACTAATTTGAAGGATGTAAATATTGTTTAGGGAAGAAATAATCATTGAAGAGATGATACAACTTCTTGACCCTCACGTAACGTGATGGCGTATCTTTGAATTATCATCAGTCAAAGGAGGAAGTAACATGGAATATTATCCAATGCCATTATTCGTCAAACTTTCAGTAAAAAACATGGATGATTCACTGAAATGGTACAACGAGGTTATCAACTTTAACTCAATATTCGAGCTACCAGATAAGGAGGGTAACACAATTATGGCTCATATTCGTGGTGAAAAGTATCAAGATATTTTGTTGCTGAAGGATAATAGCCAAGATAAGTGCAGTAAACAGGGGATCGTTGTAAACCTATCAGTAGAGGATGTTCATCAATTTTTCGAAAGCGCTTTAGCAGCGAATACTAAAGTAATTGAAGGTCCCATTGACCAACCATGGAATGCACGTGAACTCATTTTAAAAGATCCAAATGACTACACGATCACACTTTCTATGCAAATAAACAATGACAAATCAATGGATGAAATAACGAGGGGTCTGTCCCCTCAACGTTAACACGTCAAAGCAAAAAAGGGGGCTGTCCCCCTTTGTTATTTAATGTCAACGTTGTGATAAACTTGTTGAACATCTTCTAAGTCTTCTAATACATCTATTAACTTCTCGAATTGCACCTGTGCATCTTGTGGAAGTTCTACCTCGTTTTGTGCAAGCATTGTAATTTCAGCTACTGAAAATTCAGTGATACCTGCATTTGTACAAGCTTCTTGTATTGTATGAAATTGATCAGGTTCTCCATAAATGATAACTGCGTTATCTTCTTCTAATATGTCACGAACATCTAAATCAGCTTCCATTAATAGTTCGAGTACCTCATCAGCTGTTTTACCTTCTAAACCAATAACAGCTGTTGCATCAAACATATATGCAACTGACCCACTGACACCCATATTACCACCATTTTTACCGAAGGCAGCTCGTACATCTGATGCAGTGCGGTTTACGTTATTCGTTAATGCATCTACAATGACCATAGATCCATTTGGTCCGAATCCTTCATAACGAAGTTCATCATAGTTTTCATCAGAACCACCTTTAGCTTTTTCAATGGCACGTTCAATAATGGCTTTCGGCACATTGTAAGTTTTTGCACGCTCTAGAACAAATTTTAAAGTTTGGTTTGCTTCAGGATCTGGTTCACCCTGCTTGGCAGCCACATAAATTTCTCGACCAAACTTAGCATAGATACGACTCGTATTCGCATCCTTTGATGCTTTTTTCTCTTTAATATTGTTCCACTTACGACCCATTTCTTTTCACTCTCTTTCATGTATGAATCTATACAATATAACTAATGAAGCTCTTTAAATGATAGAAGTCAATAATTTTACACAGACATCTTACCACTTAAATTAGTTTTAATTATTTGCAGTAACATCCAATTTAGCACTTATATTGATTATAGCATAATTAAGTAAGTGATTTTTGATTACATATTGAAGAATTATTGGCATTGCTCAATACTAAATTAGATTAAATTAGCTGTGAAAAAGCCTGCTGAATCAAAATTGATTTCAGCAGACTATATCATTAGTAAGAAACATTTCATAGTTCCTTTATTGCATCAAATGTATCGATACTATAATCGTATTGAGTAACTTCACCAAACCCATACTTAGCAAATACAAACGGTATTCCCGCAAACTTCGCTGCTGTTCGGTCACCTTCAGTATCACCTACATAAATCGGGTCTACTAATTGATTTCTGTTGATGACCAGCTTGATATTTTCACCTTTTGATAGCCCAGTTCTTCCAGGATTCTCATAATCAATAAAATACTTATCTAGCTTATGATATTTGTAAAATGCTTCGATATAGCCGTCTTGACAATTACTAACGATAAACAATTTGTAAGTTTGAGATAACTCACTGAGGACTTCTTCCACACGGTCATATAGTACCCCACCGTGATTTGCTAAGTGGTTACATTCAACTTGACAGCAATCTGCTAATATTCGTTGTTGCAAACTTGCCCCAAGATGAGGGAATAGCTTCTCCCCAATCTCCTTCGATTGCAAGCCCATCGTGCCAGTTAAATCGTCTACTGTTATACTGTAATTAACTTCATCATATCTGGCTAATACATCATTCCAACAAGTTAAAATCTCACGACTAGAATCCCAAAGTGTACCGTCCAAATCAAAAATAATGCTATCCATATAATGCCCTCCAATACAAAGGGACAAGAATTATAGAGGACTGCTCTCGTCCCCTTGCAAGTTAATATTTTTTGTCGATTACACACATACGATTGTCCAAAAAGTCACCTCTTTGTTTTCGTATATGATTACGGTTGTAGTCGAAGCAACCGGGAGGTATCCGCCGAAAAATCGATAAACCTCCTCCTCGTCAACTAGGGTTACCTTACCTAGTCCAGGCGCTTTTACACCAATCATTCTACCCTACCCTTCTATTAAAAAATCCAATTATTATTCTACAATACTTTCGTTTATTATTCAATGTATAAATAGAAATTTTATTAAATTTATGAAATAATTACCATTAAATATAATTAAAAGGAGCAGTTATGGCAACGATGGGAATTTCAATGTTTCCAGTAATTTCCTCTAACTCAGCAAAGTACGGGTTATGGTTAACATCTATATCAATTGGTATAATAGCTGGCACTACCTTATCTAGTATACAAAATAAATTTCCACTTAAACTGAGTCTTTCCAATCGTTTCTATATTTCCAGGTGCTCTCTGCTTATTATCTATAACCACAATTAAGAGACTTATCATTCCTTATGTTTTGTTTAGGTTTGCTTGGGCTATATCCAAACATGCATACGAATAAATCTACCCCAACACTTTATTGGAACTGGATTTTCCTTTCTGTCGTCACTGTTAGGCTCTTTATGCTCTTTATGCCCTTTAGGATATTTTGCAGGTAGTGTAATAGGAGGATTAACATCGGGACATTTATGTTATTTTTAACAGCTATCGGATATATTGGGTTTACTGTTTATTGTTTATTACACCCTAAACTAAATAAGCTGACAAATCGATTACATGACTGTTTAGAAGGATCATAATCACAAAAAACCCCATTCGTTAAACACAATGAGGCTAAGGCGTTTTCTATATTCAAAAGTATCATAATCAACTAATAACAGGTAACTGCTTTTTCTCCGCCCAATCGAGAATAAAAGCTTTTTGACGTGGATTTAAATTTTGGGGCAGCTCTTCTTTCAAAAAGAATCTATGCTCCCGACTTTCAATATCCATTTGCTTTAATTCTCCTTTATAACAGCTCGTTTTAAAGATGAGTTGCACGCTATAAACTTCATCACCATTAGGATATTTAACGAAACATGCTTCACCTGAATATATACCGAATAAATCTAATTTCTCTACTTGTAAGCCGGTTTCTTCAAACGTTTCTCTTTTAGCTGTTTGTTCAAACGACTCTCCTATTTCCATAACCCCACCAGGGATACACCAATTATCCTCATCAGTTCGATGCTGCAATAAAATTCTTTCTCCATCTTCGATAATTACTCCACAGCCAAGTGTAAAAAGAGTTTGGTGACCGATGAGCTTTCTCATATCCTTAATATAATTCATCTGCGATTACCTTTCCTTTGTGTTGTATGCATAATTGATGTTACTTCATAAAATTTTTAAAATGTTATTCTCCTTTATAAAGAGCTTCTTTTTGCAAATACTCCTTTATAATGGGATAATCAGGTGGATTTATTTTTTCCGGGAGTTCATTAAGATGAAAAAATTGTAGATCAGCTACTTCACTTACATCCTTCTTACACACTCCATCATATGAAGTACATATAAATACTGAAACTACATTATATACTTCGTCACCATTTGGATATTTATAATAAAATTCTTCACCTGAAAAAACATTAAATAGCTTAAGAGAATTTGCTGTTAACCCTGTTTCTTCAAACAGTTCACGCCTTGCCACTTCTTCTAACGTTTCTCCCATCTCTGAAGAGCCTCCTGGCAACCCCCAACGTCGATTATCTTTGCGCAATTGTAATAATACTCTATTACTTTTATCTAAAAGAATGACACATGCACCTACCATAATCAGAGGACAATTACCTACCAACTTTCTCAAATCCATGATATAGCCCATATTTTTTCTCCTCTAACATGGTATAATTTTCTAAATATTAGTAATTATATCATATTTTAATACTAGATTTAGTAACAAAGAGGTTGTTTTTCATACTAAGAAATAAAGACACATACCAAAAAGTACTCATGGTACCTTTAACTCTCTATGGCACATATCACCTCATTTTACTGTTCTACAACAAAGTTATCAAAAAGAGCCAAATAAAAATAAAAACACATGAAAATTTATTACATCTCATGTGCTTTCTTACAAGTATGCTATTGCAACAGTTTTTCTACTTATCTTTTAACCTTTGCTTTCAATCCATATTTTTCAAACTCTTCGTGAATTATTTCTTCTTCTAATTGAAGTAGAAGTTCAGAAATCTCAAATTCATTGATTTGTGGTATATCGACAATAATTTCAGCTAACTTCTTACTTAAAAAAGCCATTTCCTTGCCTGCAATTAATTTTTTCTTATATCGGTTGAAGGACTTGTCTAAGTCATCAATTTGTTCATATAGTTTATCTATGCCATCATACATTTTCACTAAAGGAAGTGCTGCTTTTTCACCAACACCAGTGACGCCGGGAATGTTATCACTTTTGTCCCCTAATAGTGCCTTCACATCAACCCATTGACTTGGAGATATTTCGTATTCATTATGAAAGTCTTGTAATCTGTAAATGGTATCACCTTTAGATTTAATTGCAATAACTTGCGAAATATTTTGATCTAATAATTGTAATAAGTCTCGATCATTACTGTATATATAGCACTGCTTTTGATGCTCGCGACTCCATTTTGTTGCTAAAGCCCCTATTACATCATCTGCTTCATAGCGATCTACAGAAATTTGAGAAATCCCAATTTTATCAAGTATTATTTTTGACGTTTCGAATTGCTGAATCAGAGGGTCCGGTAGTTCGCCTCTTGTCGCTTTATAATCTTCAAACATGTCACGCCTAATGACTTCATCACGCTTTACATCCCATACAATTGCTACATGTGTCGCTCGTAGATCTTCAATTAACGCAAAGATTTTATTAAACTTGACTCGTAACGCGTTAATGTATAACCCTTGGCTATTTTTTGCAAGCTGATCCTCATCCCTACCATAGGAAGTTGCAAAGTAACACCTGCTTAATATATTAAATCCATCTATTAAAAGTAAACTATGGTTTTCCATTTTATCGTCATACACCCTTTCAGAAACAGCACTTACTTCCTATCATTTTATCATAACGATGTTGCATATAACTTGCTAAGATGTTGGAAAATCCAGAGACTTTTTAACTCAACCATTACGTATCAAACGAAGAATTCATCTTGAATGGATAAAAAATCTTTCGGCATTGGTATGACAAAACATAGAGTCCCCCTCCATGCTCCATACAACCAAGCCTAATCATCTATCACTGTTATTTCTGCATTTTGTTAATACCATTAAGATATGTGCTTACGATATAATATAGGCTATCATCAAGGCTCAGATTCAAACCAAACCCAGCATGCTGCTCTAATGAAGAGAATCCATGTAAGATGCTCCTTAAGCCTCTAACGGTATGAAGAGCGGCTTCATCCTCTAATCGAAAAGTTTGCAGGACAGCTAACACAAGGTTAACGATGTTACGGCTTGCCTTTTGCGCTGCTTCATCAGATGCATCAGGCGCCATTAATGTTGCTTCATATAATCCACGGTTCGAACGAGCAAAGTTCACGTAGGCTTTCGCTAATGAATGTACAGCATCTTCCCCTGCGATCCCTATTACAGCACTTGTCAGTTCATTATGAAGTTTCTCAAGTCCAAAAATGGCTAGCTGTTTTCTTAATCCAGGTAACCCATCAATATGGTTATATAATGAAGGAGGACGAATGTTCAGCTTCTTTGCTAATATAGCTAATGTTACTGCTTCAAGCCCTTGTTCATTTGCAATCTCTGCTGCAGCTTGTAATATTGTTTGTAAATCTAAACCTGTTCTAGGTGACATGCTCTTTCTCCTTTGTCAATTGAATTAGCCAATCTTTCTTTCAGCTTCTTGAATAGCATGATTCATTGCTGAGGCGGGATTATTTAGTAGATTTCCGTGACCGACTGCTAGTAGTGCTGGCTTATACTTCATTAGCTTCTTTGCACTTTGAAGTGCTTGTTCTTTGTTCCATGTTGCCATTGCGGGGAAGGGGAACGAAACTCTTAATTGTCCAGCAACAGCTATTCCTCCCCTTATTTGAAATGTATCTCCAGCAATTAATGTGTTTGAACGCGTATCTAAGAAGGTTAGGGACCCTGGAGTATGCCCAGGAGTTGAAATTGTTAGTAATGAACCAATTACATCTCCTTCGTTAAGTAGCACATCTGGTTTTGTCTGAATACCTTTAGGAACTCCACCTCGAATAGGAGTGTTTGGTTCATCAGCGTGTAAAGATTTGTCTCCAGCTAATAGTTTAGCATCACGACTTGAGATATAAACCTTGGCATTTGGGAGTTTATTTTTCAAGTTATCTAAAGCACCAACATGGTCATCATGGGCATGGGTTAAACATATTTTTGTAATGGGTTTACCAATTGATTCAGCTGTACGCAAAATCTCCTTGGCACTGTATGGCAAAGCTGCATCAATTAATGTCAATTCACCATCTTCCTCGACAAGATAGCTATTCACAGGCATTAAACGGGGTAAAAACGTCAACTGATATAAATATTTTTCTTGCTTTTTCCTCATTTAATTCTCACCTCATATCCATAAACTAATAATATTAGTTTTATAATAACTAACGTTATTAGTTTTGTCAAACATTAATATTTAATATGGCTGTTTTATAAATAAACCATACTCAACTAGTTGGCACCTTCTCTTCTGTACATTGATGACTAACAATATAAAACCACTTTTTTGGTACTAAATTGATAACAATAGCAACAAATTTTCGAAAAGAACCTTTAATAAAATGAGCATATTAGCTCTATAATCTCCAGTCATTTAGAGCAATATTTCCGACATAAAGAAAATAATTTTAAAAAAGGTAGGACTCCATATATCCGATGAGTCTTACCTTTTTGAAAGAGTTTTATATAACTTTATTCGCTAAAAAAATCTCCCTAATCTTTTCAACATTATTTGCAATGTAAGTAGGTTTAACAATACTCAGTTCTTCAAATGAGCCGTAACCATATGTGACGCCTATGGAATCAATTCCGGTATTATTCGCGCCGATAATATCATGCTTACGGTCACCAATCATAATAAAATCATTCAGCTCATTTTCGTTGTACTCATCTAAAACGTGCTGAATAATTTCTGTTTTTGATGCCCTTGATCCATCAAGATTGCTACCAACTACTAGGTCAAAAAACTGTTCTATATGGAAGTAGTTGAGTATCTTTTCTGCAAATACTGTCGGCTTTGAGGTTGCTACAACTAACTTATAATTTTGTTCCTTAAGTTGACTTAACAGGCGAGGAACATTTGGATATAGGACATTCTCAAACATCCCCTTGTCCTTGAACCTCTCTCTATATAATTCAATTGCTCGTTCAATTTTCTCCTCATCAAAATGATAATAATCTGCAAAAGAAACTTGTAAAGGTGGACCAATAAAGCATTCAAGCTTATCAAGATCATTCTCAACAATATTCATGTTCTTCAATGCATATTGAACTGATTTGGTTATGCCTATTTTAGGATCTGAAAGTGTTCCATCTAAATCAAAAAGAATTACTTTGTAATTACCCATGTTCAAGTCCTTTCTTAGCACACTGTATTTGTTCTATTCTGTTAACGTTATGAGATTCCTAGCTCTCTACTTAATAATTGCTGGTTTTCCTTATGGAAATCTTTCATCATTCTTGGAAAGCGATATTTCTCTATCATTTTTTCAATTTGTTCCTTGTTGTTTTCCTGGAGCAATGCTCTAAGCTGTTTTATGTACGTCATTGATTCTAGTTTTCTTTGTTTGATAATGGACTTATCTTCAGTTACAGCCCCATGCCCTGGAATCATTAATTTGATATCGTGCTGCTCTAAAATTCCGTCTACTTTATTTAGCGTGAGTTCATACGCTTTACTGCTATGGTATATGAGAGGGAATTCGCAATCTGAAAGATAATCACCTGCTAGAAAAATGCCTAGAGGTTCAATAACTGTGAATAATCCACAATCAGTATGACCTTGCGCTTTATAAAAAGTAAGTGTTGTACCTTCTATAGTCAATTGCTCTCCATCCACTTGAATGACGTGGTTAACTTTCGGATAAGTAATTTCATACCCTCTCTCAATGTAGTTCCTATCATCGAAAGAATAGATTTGTTCAAGAATACGCACCTTTTCCTTATGGTCTTTGTTTACTAGCTCAAAACTAGCAATGATCGTTGCATCAGGAAAAGCCCCATATCCGATAATATGGTCCCAGTCCGAGTGAGTAAATAATAGATATAACTTTCGATCGCCTTTATTTCGATAAACATATTCTTTTATTTGTTCTACCTCAGCTGGTAACCATGTCGGGTCAACAACTAATACAAATTCTGGAAGTATAATAACTGTTGATGTCGTTTGAAATAATGCACTTTGAAACACTGTAATATATTGATTTTTATATATTATCATCTAACTCCCCTTCGTTAAGACTATCTTCCCATACGTTTATCTGATAGTCATTGTTTTAAACGAACACTCAAATTGATTTGTACATCGCTCTTAATACAATATAATTATGGCTCCTTTTGTAAACTTTGTTGTATTGAGACTAACTTAGGACAGCAGCAAATAAACTTTGACTATATGTTTAATGAGAACGACTTGATTTGTACGTACTTATTTCTTAGGACTAAAAGCAACAATCGATGCGAAAACAGTCTAAAATTAATGAGAAAATACTCTATTAATAAACCCCTATGCTTGTATGCTAGTACCAAAACAAATGCAACAATTGACAATCTCTTACTATTATAAGGTTATCCTCTGACGGTTAATAGTACCTTTCCTATATTCTCTCTTGATTCAATATATTCATGGGCTTTCCTTGCTTCTTGTAAAGGAAACTCTTTGCCCATTTTCATCGTTAATTGTTTGTTTGATAAATATCTTATGATTTGCTTAGCTGCTTGTTCTAACAACTGAGGCCTTTCCTTTCGTGTGGTACCTAAACTGAACCCTAGTACAGATCTACAACTTGAGTGAAGCTCACTTGTTTCAAAATGCCCTACTTCACCACTGGAATTTCCAAATTGGATCAGCCTGCCATACTTCGCTAAGCATGCTAAACTTTGTTCAGTAATCCGACCAGCGATAGAATCTAAAACAATATCTACACCTGTCCCATTCGTAAGCTCTTTTACTTTGTTTGAAAAAACCCATCATATAACATGACCTCAGCAGCCTCAGCTTCTCTCACAACTGAAAATTTAGCCTCATTGCTAACCGTACCAATCACTTTGCCTGCACCTAGTAACTTTGCCAATTAAATAGCAGTTGTCCCTACTCCTCCCGCGGCCGCATGTATAAGGACCGTCTCCTCTTTTCGAACCCTAGCAATATTATTAAGTAGCTTATACGCTAAGATTGAAACTGTTGGGCAAGCTGCAGCTGTTGAAAAATCAATATCTTCATGAAGAACAAAGGTTAATGATTCTTTAGCCACCACGTAATCAGCATAGGAGCCATTTGAAGGAAACGCGATCACTCTTTGGCCAACATATATCTTCTCAACTTCATCCCCAACAGCTTCCACCGTTTCCTGCTACATCCAAGCCGATCGATAATAGAAAGCTTCCATGACCTTTGTTCCCTTTTCTTTTTTTATATCTGCAAAATTAACACTCGTTTTCTCTACGCGAATTAATACTTTATGTGGACCTGCGACAGGAATTTCAACGTCTGTTAATTCAAGTACTTCAGGACCACCAAATTGATTAATAACAATACTCCTCATTTCTATCCACCTCTATAATCAATTACCATATAATACCACATCAATTATTTTATCTTACACTATAAAAAATCTATAATAGCAATATGTTATTACAGCGGATAAGAATTAATTATTATACGTTCTTTTATGAAAAAAAAGAGACAGGGTATATATTATGGGAGTCTGAACCGGTTTTCAGGGTGGTTTCCTCGTTCTTTGCTATCTTCATTAGGTGTGTATTCAAGCGATAATGAATTCTTCACTAACTAATGTAGGAGATGCTCCATAGTGGTTTGTCGATATGCACCCAATGATGGACTTTCACCATGTAGATATGCTATATCTGGCATAAAAAAAAAGAGACACAATAGTGCCTCTACTTCGCCAATAAAATTTCATCTAACACCTTTTGAACTGCATAACCTTCCTTAAAAGATACGAGCTTAGCTGAATCGCCTTTGATCGCCTTCACCAGTTCGTCCACTACGTTTTCTTTGTCAACACTATCAACGGGAATGATACTTCCATTGTCATCAGCTCTAGTTTCTGAAAGGATTCCCCAATTTTCAATTTCCAATGTTCCTTGGTCTCCGAAAACTTTTAGAGAAAGATGCTCCTGTTGACCAATACCTGCTAACCCGTTAAATAGAACGGGAATTCCACCTGAAAGCTTCATAGAGCTGATAAAGCTTGTTTCACACAAGTCTTCATTTTCAGGATATTCAACACTTGATCGTACAATGCTCATTTCCCCGAAAACGTCGTGTATGATTTGAATAAAATGAGGAGCAACTTCTCGAATAAATCCCCCTTGTTCCCTGCTAGAAATCCATTCGTTTTGCTGCCATTTTCGAGGCCACTCCGTAAAGTGCAAGTTAAGCTCAATTTTTTTTACTGACCCGAGCTCACCATTCATGATCTTATTTTTGAATACTTGGAATGCCTGACTATATACCATTGGAAAATTCATGGCATGCACAATATTAGCTTTTTCAGCCTCTTCTACCATTTCCAATGCTTCTTCAGTAGAATTTGCAAGCGGCTTTTCGCATAGCAGGTGTCGGCCGTTTCTTATTACATCTATTGCTATTTTATGATGGAATTTAGGAGGAACCCCCACATAAATTAACTGAATACTTTCATCCTTAAGCATATCTAAATGATCCAAGTATAGAGATACATTTGGCAATTCATCCTTAAATTTGTTTAAACTATCTGCGTTTCGATCACAAAGCGCCGCAATATCAATTTCATTATGCTGTTGAAATTGTCGTAACACTCTTTCACCGATCGCTCCCATGCCAATTAAACCTACTTTTATTTTTTCACTCAAAACCGTCACCTTCTGTCTCGTTGTTTTATTAGGGCTTTTTCGTTAACTTTGTTGCTATTTAGTAAGGCTTTCGTTTCGGAAGCTTTGTTGCAATTGTTCCTAAATTTGAAGGTAAAGATGTTGGTTAACGGAACAGTTATCGTTTTTAAAAAATAAAAGATGCCACGAAAGCTAGTTGTATTCATGTTTAATTTTTGTACGAAAAACAACATCTTATGCGAAGACAGCCTTTAGCTAAAAGATACGAAAGGGCAGAAGATTTCTGCCCCTTGATGCTCACTTTCCACAGCACGGGCGGTGAGCATCCATAACACCTTCCTCACTTTTCCCGTGGTTTCAAATACATTGGAGGTTAACCTCTTACATTTCGAATAAAGCTTTCTAAATTTGATACATCTGTTATGTTCTGATTACACTCTTCACTGTTCATACACATATAATTTCCATAAGATTTATAATAATCAGGTGAAGCATTTTTAGGTTTTGTTTTAGATATTGCTGAAACGAACACAACCTTACTGAATCCTTTACATAACGAGCATATATCCTTTTTGTTCGTTATAGTAAAGTTACCTTCTATACCCATTAGTTCATTGTCTAGTTCATAAACGATAAACAGTTTATTTTTTGATATATCAAGCCAACCTAGATAGGTCAAGAATTGAAAATCTATACTTGCTAAATCAGGTAGCTTAAGTTTTTTATTTTTTGAGAATAGTTTTGTTAATTGTTTTTTAGTCACTTGTGGAAATTCTAACAGCAATGGCTCTAATGCATTTATATACTGTTGAAACTCCTCCGCTGTTTCTAAATCAGTCATTTTCCTTAACATTTGATCTTGTGAATCCGTCGTATGAGAAATAGCATCTAGAACTTTAGATAGCGCACTATATTTCGCTACTTCCATTACATTTAGATCAGCTGTAGTCTTTAAAGCATATTGAATAATGCTTGCTTGTCTCTTAATTAGATTATATTGATGGTTCCTAATAAATGGTTTACTCATAATATCTTCCGCTCCTTATTTTAAAAATAAAATGAAGGTGCAAAACCACATTTAGGAACGAGCTTATACGGGCGACGTAAAGAGGTTGCTTAAGCTTTGAACACTCTAGTTACCTCAATGTCCACCCATGCAAAGAATCGCCCCCAGCCGCAGGCTTTGCATGGGATATCTTTAACTTTGGCAAGCATAATTCGTTTGCCATTTTTCATCCACCCCCTTAATTGTTCATTATATATAAAATTCAGTCTTCATACATCATTCTTAAAAACTTTTACTCGATCATACAAATCTCTCTGCTATTTGGTATTATATCAAAGGAATAAAGATTTGACTGCGTTAAAACTCCAGTGGGTTAAGATACTATTCCATGAACCTAAACCATGACCACCAATCTGTAATATAGTAATTAAAGTTGAATGTTAAATGCTCCACTTTTGTAGAAAACAAACTTATACCTCCAACGGACAGAAATCCTCTTTCTACCATGATAATGAGTATACGATGGTCCTCCATGCATAATGCCTACACGGTCTGCAAGCGCTTCTACATCTTTGAGATAATAACTATAAAAACTATCCATCATCCTGTAAATGGAATTTCGATAATCGGTCGTTTTTGCATAATAACTGGTCATAATCGCATTATTAAATTAAACAGCCCAAATGCCTTCGGGTAAATTTGCGAAGTGACCTCAAAGAGATAGACGCTGAAGCTAGACATAGAGTTCTCATACAGTGAAAGAACAAAAAATTATTTCTATATTTTCTTACCTTTTAAAAGCACAGCCACCTTTGACTGTACTTTTTAGGATTGATAATATAATAAATGACTTCTAAATCTCGTTCATATCAGACACATCACGCTCAGCTGATTGAAGCGCGCCTAACTCGACATAAAATCTATGAGAGAATATAACTTATGTCACTCCAACCATAAACGACTTCATTCAGTTTCTTCCCGGCTATTACAATTTCCAACGAGTCCATTTTTTTACCACCAAGAGCTTCATAGAATTGACACGCGCTATTATCTTCCAAGACGAACACAACCATACTATGTATCTTTAATTGTTTTAGATGTTCGATAATTGGCATTATAAGTTGTTTCCCTATGCCACATCCTTGATATTCTTGTAACAGATAGATGGCATATAACTCTCCCTCGTAGCCATCATACTGTCTTGACCTTTCCCTTCCACCATTTGCAAAGCCAACAATTTGACCTTTATTATTTTCCGCAACATATACATTTCCACTTGGGACAATCTCTTCCCATAGTTGTTCCCGACTTTTGTAGGATAACTTGTTTAAATACTCGTCTGGGACAATATGCTTGTATGTAGTCTTCCAACTATCTACATGTACTTTTGCAATAGACTTTACATCTTTTAAAACTGCTTTTCTAATTTTCACCTTTTCTCTCCCCCTCACTATTCAGTATGAGCTCCCAACGTTCCTCAACCATAGCAATGTTAGATAAAACAACTTCTTGTGTTTCTACTATTTCAAATCCAAACTTTTTATATAGATTTCTTGCAGCTATTAAGTCACTATTTGTCCACAAAATTATTTTCTTATACTTTTTTTCTGTAGAGAATTTGATGGCTGTCTTTATTAGTTGACTACCTATACCTAAACCTCTTGAAAGGGGGTCTATAAGAAATAAACCTAGCTGAGCAATTTCGCTATCAAACTGATTAATACAAACTGAACCTTTCAGATCTCCCTCTTTTTCTACCACCCATATATTTTCTCTAACATGGGCTCTATTGACGATATCCCAAACTTTTTTCTGAATAAATTCTTTAAATGATTCATCATAATGGTATTCCTTATGATAAATCTCGTAATGAGTACTAATAATATAATTGATATCTTCAAGCTTATAACTTCGAATCAATGTTATTCCCCTTTGAATAAAATATAACTTAAATTATGTAGTACCATGACCTATGTTGGATTCCCAAGTTGACCAGTTCTCTTCCATACCTTCCGATAATCTACTCTTCCGTTACTATCGAGTTCTAAATTTACATATCGGCTGTTTTTAGACTTGTACACAGTATGATAACGATGATATAAAAAATAGATAGCGTAGTTTCCTTTCAAATAATCTTCTGTTTGAAAGTACGTTTTCCATCGGGCAGTTTCATCTGTTAATTGTTTTATGTAGGAAACCTGTCGGTCAACGTATTGTCTCATTGGTTCATTTAGAAAGTGATAAATATTTATCACTTGTGATTGAAGTGCAGTAATTACTGATAATAGCTGGTCATCTGCAAGTGCAATCCCTCCGACAAATAGATCAAAATCTTGAAACTCTTCATATCCGCTAAAACGATGAAAATCTACTAGTTCAATATGTGAAGTGATATTTACTTTAAGTAATTGCTTTTGTAGGGTTTTGGCTTCCTCCTCAAAGTTTACTCCATCTCGAATTTGCTGCACTCCAATCTTCAGTATTATTTCTGTATCACTTATCATGCTACAATTCTTAACACCAGTAACACTGTTTTCAATAGACCGATCAGTTACAAAACTACACGCAGCTCGTCTACTTTCTTTTTCGACTAAATAATCCTGCTGATTTAACGAGCTACTGATTACCTCACGAAAATCTTGATCTCTCAATGGCCCATTTTTCTTACAGTTAAATGCAATAAAGGTTGCTCCTTTCTCTAGCATTTTTACTTGCTCCCATGATTCGTCTAAAGAATGTAATAGTAACGGAAGTCCCTCTTCCCCTTTAAATGGAGTTGGTGTTTTAATAATCTCTATTCTATCTAACCACGGCCTAACTCCAAAATATTTAGCAAATAACTCTAACCGAATGTTATTTTCATTGTGTTGCGTAATTTTATAAGGTCCACTTCCGATCGGAAATCGACGGAAATTCTCATGATCATTTTTAACCACTTCTAGAGGTACAATGGAGAATCTCATTCCCGATAAATGACGCGGAAATAAATAATCAACATTCTTTAATTGAAACTGGATAACATCCTTGTCAATTATTTCTATCCATTCCATGTTAGTCATAAGGATATCCTCTTTCGGGTACCTACTAAAAGTTAATTTTACATCCTCACTTGTTAACGCTCTACCATGATGAAACTTTATCCCTTTGTGTAAATAAAAGGTCCATAGCTTTCCATCAACACTTTCCCAGCTATGGGCAATACTTGGCATTAGTTGACATGTATTTGGATCATATTCTACCAGCCTATCAAAAATTTGTTGTACCATATGGGAATCGTGACGGGATTGAATATGTAGTGGATCCATCGATAAATCCGTTTCATAAAAAGGGTATGTCAGAATATCTAGATTTTCACCAGCTTTATTTCTTTGTTGTAGTCGTGAAAAGCCTACATGCTTTATAAACCACTCTTGGATATCAGTTCGTGAAGAATCACCTAAACTTTCCACAATACGAAAGGCTTGTTGATATTGACCTTGTTGAATTTTTTGTTTTGCGTAATTAAGACAAAGCTGCTCCTTAGAATAAATAATCGTAATTGTTGGCTTCTTTCCTCTACCTCTCTGGACTTTCCATTTAATGTAACCTTCATCATTTAAATACTGAACAATCGTTTTCACATGACGCTCTGAACAAGTTAAAAGCTCAGATATGTCAAAGATGGTTGTTTCATTCCCAACTCCAGGTTTAAAGTGTTCAGTAAGTTTTATTAAATAATCAAAGTATTTCATCTTTTCCCCCAATAAAAGGTGAACAGTTTAATTTAAACATCTCACTTTTTATTCACCTTTTTATATTTTACACTACTAATGCGTGTTTAAAAAAGAGGACAACAACACTGCGTAAGAAAGGGGTCGAACCCCTCAACTACTACATTAAACGATAAGGGGGATATGAATGGCTGTTCAAACCGCACAACAGCGGAGCGCACCATTAACATTATGGAGAAATAAAAATTTTCTACTTATTTGGTTTGGTTCAATGATTTCAAATTTCGGCATGCAAATGTATATTATTACAATCCCATTGCTCATTTATGATATAAGTCAATCAGCACTAGCGATGAGTACTATGCGTGCGATAGAGTTTTTCCCAAATATTTTTATTGGGATGATTGTGGGCGTGTTTGTAGATCGATTTAATCGCAAAAAAATGATGGCCTGGACGAGTTTTATCCAAGTTGCAACAATCACTGGAATTATCTTACTACTCATGACCGATCAGTTAGCCATCTGGCATTTATACATACTAGGATTTATTCTTTCTTCGGCAGGATATACATTTGGAAATGCTAACCATTCAGTTTTACCACAAATTGTTACAAAGGAACAATTAACTTCTGCAAATGCACAAATGACTTTCGTTAATACTTTTATCCAAATGATCGGTCCTGGATTAGCAGGTGCTGCTCTACTAGTATTTTCTTACACCTCAACTTTGATGGTATACATGGTATGTTTATTCATACTATACATTTGTGTACAGCTCATCCGTTTGCCTGCAAATAACCACACGACAAAACAGCATAATTCAATGTTACGTGATATAAAAGAAGGTATTGATGAACTGTTCTTTAATAAGACGTTATTAACACCAACGATCACCATACTATTTGTAAATTTCGCAGCGAGTCTTATAACAGGGGTACTTATCTTTTATGTAAAAGATCAACTAGGAGCTACATCTGCTCAAGTCGGGTTAATGTTTAGCATTTCTGCTATTGGAGGGTTACTAGGTGCTGCGATTATTAACCACATTCGTAAACAATTTGGAAGAGGAAACATTTTTACATTTTGTTTACTCATTGATGCATGTGCAATGGGGGTACTTATAGTTGCTCCAACATGGTGGGCAATTGGAATTTCACTAGCCATCCGTACGTTTGCAATTACAATGAGTAATATTGTATATTTTACAATCCGACAAGAATTTACACCTAATCACCTATTAGGTCGTGTTTCAGGAACGTCATCAATGCTTATGAAACTTACACTACCTCTTGGTTTATTCATTGCAGGTTTGTGGGCAGAATGGTTTTCAGTAAGAATTTTATTTATTTTCTCAACACTGATTATCCTAATTATGTTTATAAGGCTTTATTTTCATTCTTTTCGAAAGCTAGTCTAAACAGCAGTGTATTGCACATAGACTTTGTATTTACAACTAGTTCTATCAGGTGGAATTTATATCTTCCACCTATTCCTCATATAGTCGCTCCAAAAGTGGAAATGTTTATGTTATCACTATATTCACAAAGATATTATTAATATTTGTGAAACCTTTATTATTTTAATACGTATTTCTACTACCACATTCTATGAAAGGGCGCTAATAATGAACGAAACGATAGAGCATTTAAAAAATGAGTTAAAGAATTGTCAGGATTGGGAAAAAGACCAGAGCGACTTATGGTTTTGGGATAAGCTCGGACGGCTTCCTTTCAAACTGATTGACAGATTCACTCCAAAGTTTATACAAAACAAAGTTGGCGTAATCCTTGATGAACTAGGCACATACATCCAGTCAGGAGGCAGATATTTGAGCTCCATTTCTGCCGTGAAAAATTACTATCCAAATCAACAAATCAACACTTTAAAAGATGTAGATAATCTGCCAATTGCTAGCATGGATGAAGCTGCTGCCAAGCTATCTTTAAATCGCAAAAAAGTGGCCACCTTCCAAGGGGCAAGCACTGGAGTTGGAGGTATTTTCACTCTTACTATTGATATACCCATTTTACTCGGCATCCAACTGAAAACTCTTCAAGACATAGCTATTTGTTATGGATTTGACCCAACAGATAAAAATGAAAGAATTTTCATCGTGAAAGTATTACAATTCATTTCCTCTGATATTGTTGGTAAAAAGGCAATATTACAGCAGCTTACCATGTTCGAGTCCGATCAAAATGAGTCAAAAAGAGAGGTTGCAGCAGAGATTCAAGGGTGGAGAGAGGTCGTATTTTCCTATCGGGATCAAATTGGCTGGAAAAAACTTTTTCAAATAATACCAATTGCTGGACTGTTAATTGGTGCATTTATTAACCGCTCTGCAGTAAATGATATAGCTGAGGCAGGAGTAATGATGTATAGAAAAAGGGCAATCCTTAAACGTTTACAATTAATTGAATCAGAATAACAGCCGGAGAGCGTAAAATAGCTCACCGGCTTCCTTCTATTTTAATAGTAGTTTCGTATCATAATCACTGTTTCCTTAAACTTTTGAACAAATATTTTTTTACGGTTAAACCCTTATTGATTGGTTTACTAAATTTACTTCAATGTCGCTGTTACAAAGATTAAATCTTTCCTTCGATACACACTCAGTACAATACCTACAACCGTTGTATTTAGTACAGTGGGCATTAAACCATAGCTTAAATGGCAATGGGATACTAGTTAAAGGTAAAAAACCTAGCACCATAGAAATATTATAGACAGCATGAACAGTAAAGATAGAAATGTCACCCATGACTAGCATTCTTCCAAATTTGTCCGATATTTTATCGGTAAACAACGACCATTCTTGAAATCAAGAACGAAAGTATAATAACTAGTATAATAGCAATTATCCACCCTAACTCATATGCTACACCTAAAAAGGAAAAATCAGTGTGTGCAAACGGTACAAACTCTTTACCACTTTCATTTATCTGACCAAGCCAACCAGCATTTGACCAATACTCTCTAATGAACAAATAAAATTTTCAAATAGTTTTTTGGACCGATAATAAAAAAAAGCACACAAGGTGCCTAAAAAATTATTTATTCAAACAAATTAATATTTGGATCTTGTTTGTAATAATGAACTAATATCGCATGTAGCTGTCCTCTATGGTGATATAGGTGAGCGACAATTTCTAATAGCCAATCAAAACGGGTATATGTAACTCCCCAGTATGAAGTAGTCATTTGCATTAATTCTTTCTCACTATAAAATGCGTACCTTTCTTGCAATAACTGAACGTTATTCATTAACTCCTGTTTAATTTCCTCTTTGCTACTAAATACTTTTGATGAATAATAACTTTCCATTTCTTCTATCTTCTTTTCATCTGAAATATGTAAATCAGCCTCACAAATCATTGCGATATGTTTCAGTAGTTCACCGATTGAATGTTTATTTTCAGTAGGTCTTCTTGCTAAATCAGTATCCTCTAGCTTGTCAATTATGTCACATATTGATTGAGCAAGAACATTTATTTGCCTAAAGGCACTTTCACAAAATAGATTCATAACCTCACCTCAACTGACTCCCCTAATTGAGTGTCTATATATTAGTAACTACGTGTTATTTTACTAGATAAGATATCCACCAAAAACATTGACCAATCGTTATGTCTAAATTTCTAGCATAAGGTGTAAAAATTTCACGCAATTCAGCTTCGTTATAATAATTCTTAATTACTTCATATTGTGAACCGTTTTCTAATGTTCTTAATTTATATGTATCTTTACTACCTGCTTTTTCAATTAAGGATCCACCAATCGATTCAATATACACATTATCTGCCATAAAAATTTGTGCCCCTGTACCAACTCGTGCATGAAGTTGCTTTAAGAATTTTTCAATTTCATTTTTAGGAATATGAGAGAACCAATAGTTAGCAAAACTCGCATTAAAATTTCCTTGAACTTTATTCAACTCGTACGCATTTGCCTGCTGAAACAGAACTTTATTAGATGGTAGATTTTTTTCTACTGCTATCTCTAATACTTCTTCTGAAAAGTCAATAGCAGTAATATGGGATGCATCTTGAGCAACAAACTGCGTCCAATAACCCGTTCCACACGCAACTTCTAGCACATGTTTGTTTACAAATAGTGTACTCATCGATTCACGAATCGCCGCTTGCTCCTTCTGCCGTACTTCATCATTTCTATAATATACCCTTTCATACTCTTGAGCACGATTACTATAATATAAGTTCAATTGAATTCCCCCTTTGCACAAATTGGTTTATTTTAACATAACAAAAAGGTTATTTCAATACAGCTATCTCTTTAATTTTGATTTTATTTAGGTTCTTAATTTGCTGCTTTTTTCTCAAATTAGAACAGCTGCCCATTGTTTTGTTTTGGTTATTTTTATCTAAAAAATTTACAATAAAAATTTTTTTATGAATGATCATTAATTATAAATTTTCATTAAAAGAAGAGTTATATAGATGGGAATATATTGAAGCTGCTTCTTTTATTGGCATTGGTAATGGTCATAAGGTTATTAAGCTTACATACACGAACGGAGTAGAGCTTGAGCTTCAGGACGCAGTTTACAAAAATAATATGAAGATTATTAATGAAATTTTAAAGAAACATGAAGTAGCAATCGGAGTCAGTAATGAAAATGATAGGAAATAGTTCGTCCTTACTTTCTACTTTTCTCAATATGAATTTCACTACTATATTGCAAAAATAGTAGAAAAATGGTAAATTTTTTATAACTTTAAAAGGGGGATATTATGTATTCATCTAAACACACTATACTATTTTCAATAGGAGTCATTTTATTATTATCTTGCTGGCTAGCTCCTTTTTTCATTATTCGGATTTTTCAATCATTGTTTGTTGAAGGTTTGGAATATTCATGGTATTTTGCGCCGAACCTATCAGCATACTTTCTAATGGGAATAGCTTTAGGTCTTATAGGGCTAGCCTTAATGCTTTATGTTTTTTTATCAAGTAAAAAGGTGAAGAAGCTTATTACAAACAGTATGATGCTGATTGTAACTGTGATATCTGCAATCTTGATCTTCTTTGGTATGAATGATTATCTTTATATGACAAATGATGGTATCGTAGTCAATCAAACCACCTCTACAAAAGAGAAACTATACAAATGGGAAGATGTTGAAACTGCTAATTTAATTGCAAAAGAAAATGGAAAAAGAGTGATAGAATTTAAATATAGCAATGGTGATGTAAATGAATTCCGTGATAGGGTTTATATCCACAACGGTCAAATGATCAACCATATATTAAGAGGTAACGGTGTTGTAGTAGAGTTCATTAACAATAGTAAATAATGTTGGGACATTTAAGGTGCTGTCTCATAAGCCAAATAGCTTATGAGGCAACGCTCTTACAGGTACATTATGAATTACTCTATACAATGTCATCTCCTAATCTTATTTTCTTCCTACAATCATTTAATTAATCTATCTCACCATTCAGCCATGTACAGTTAATTATGAATCATGGCATGAAAAGCTACATTTATAAATTAACCTTTCATTCTTATATTCTAAAAATGATTAAATTCGATTCTTGTTAGAGATCTTAACCGAGTGATTAAGGACTATACTTTCTTACAAACATATATCATTTCTTGACTACTTTCATTTAACGGAGTTTGATCCCAAGAGCCGTAATCATCTATAATAGTGAACCCATGTTGATTTAATAACCTTTCCATTTCTAGCGGAAATACAAAGCGTAACGAAATACTATCTTTTTCTGTAGTAATCACATCTCCATCATTATTAATAATTTCTCTTCGTGATTTACAATGTAAAACTTGTGTAGGAGAATGATACGACTCACTGCGATATTCAACTACGCTTCGGTTACACTTATCAATATACATAGTTTTCTTTTCCGCTTTGTCGTCCCAATCCCTTACATTTGGATACCGAGCTATTATTTTCTAACGATAGCTTCGTACAATCCTGCATCATCCATTGAATTGATAACTTTGTATTATTCGTTTTCTTTGTTGCTTTTTTCAACATACCCTCATTTATATCGATACCTATCATACTAAAGCCACGTTTAGCTAATGGTATCGTTATTCTACCTGTACCACAGGCAAGATCAACAATCGTACCTTGCTGCTTCTCAGCCCATTCCAACAGTAGGATGTATAGGATGCTAGAATCATTAACAGTTGTTGGCTCAAATACCCAATTTTTAATTATTTCTCCGTAATTGTTAGACCATCTCCCATTACCGTTTGGTTTATCTAATTTTTCATATCTCCACGTTTCGCTATTTCCCACCTCTGGTAGATCAATAGTCTCTAAAACTCTCTCATATGTTCGACAAATTATGACACTACTTCACTTTAAATTATGGTAAATTAAAAAGCCGTAGATTTAAAAAGGGGGAAAACAGCTATGACTGAAGTGGTTCTCAAAGTTAATAAGCTAGGGAAGTATTTCAAGAAAAAATCCATCATTCAAGACATATCATTTGAGGTCCACAAAGGAGAGATCATGGCCATCCTAGGGCCTAACGGTGCTGGTAAATCAACAACGATCCGAAACATTATGGGTATTTTGTATCCTGACGAAGGATCAGTAGCTTTCAATAATCATGCTGAAAAGGAAATTCCACGCTACAAAATTGGCTATTTACCTGAGGAACGTGGGCTCTATAAAAATGTTACTGTAATGGATATCCTGCTTTATTTCGCAGAACTCAAGGACTATCCAAAAAAGAAAGCCAAACAACGCGCTTTACACTATCTTGCTAAATTAGGATTAGAAGGAAAAGACAAGGTTTCTGTTGAAGAATTGTCAAAAGGAATGGGGCAAAAAGTTCAGTTTATTGCTTCAATTATTCATGAACCTGAATTATTAATATTGGACGAACCGTTCTCAGGTTTAGATCCTGTTAGCCAAGAGCTATTCAAAACGGAAATTAAAGAATTGGCTAACAATGGTACAGCTATTCTATTATCTTCTCACCAGATGAACTTAGTTGAGGAACTATGTGATCGTTTATTTATGATTCACAAGGGACAAAAAGTTATTTCTGGAACGATGGATGAGGTGAAAACACAGTTTGCCAACTTTAAATGTACGATTCTAGGAAAAAATGACCTTGCCACATTAGAAAATATTCCTATGGTTGAACGTGTGGAACAGCATGAAAATACGTCTATACTTTATTTATCCCAACATGTAAGCATAAACAGTTGGTTAAAGGAAATTCCAAACGATCTAAACATTCAAGAGTTATCAATTGACCGTATTTCACTTCATGAAATCTTTGTTGATATTGCAACCGATAATCAATTACATCAGTCAGTAGGTGAAGCTAATGCGTAATAGTATGAAGGTAGCTAAATGGGAATTTAAACGCAACATTAAGAATAAATCTTTTTTAATCTCACTTATTATAACACCAATCATTTTTATCTTATTTGCAACATTACCTTCTTTATTAGAAGGGCTTGGAAATGACGATGAAGCAGTTACTGTCTATCTTTATGATGAACTGAACATCATGCCTCAAATTGAAAAGATTATAAAACAAGATGAATCCATAAATTGGTCCATCAAAAAAACAACATCTAATGAAGCAACAATGCTTGAGCAACTTAAAACTGAGGAAAATACAGCTTATATTCCTTTGTCGAAATCAATTTTATTAAGTGGGAATATACAAGTTTACACTAGTAAAGGTATAAACGATGATTTCTCAAGAGATCTACGTATCTTTACCCAACCTCTGCAATTATCAAGGTTGAATCAACTAGAATTAACCTCTGAGCAGTTGCAAGTGGTTACAAGTGAAATTGTATTTTCACCTGTGTTAGTAGAAGATACAGCTAAGGAAGGAAACAGCGCAACAGCTACTAGTCAAGACCCTCTAATAAGAATTATTCCTGGACTATTCGCTGGCATAATTTTGTTTTCGATAAGCATGACAGGAATGATGATATTCCAAAGTGCATCTCAGGAGAAAAAAGAGAAAGTAGCTGAAATTGTATTATCATCTGTAACGCCAGTAGAGCTAATGCAAGGTAAAATTATTGGTTACTTTTGGCTTGGAATGACTCAAGTAATTGTTTGGTTAGGGATCATTGTCCCAATCGTAGTCTTGAATTTCGATGAAATCCCAATTATTGAATATTTATTAGTTCCAGAGCTATTACTGTTATTATTTATCGCTATTGTTGGTTACCTTCTATTTGCTGCTATATTTGTAGGATTAGGAGCGACAGTAGAAGATGTCAATTCATCTAGTAATTTTCAAGGACTTGTATTGATGTTGCCATTTATGCCGTTTATATTTATTGGCCCTATTTTAGATAACCCATCAGGTTTAGCTGCTAAAATTGGCACGTATATTCCGTTTTCTTCACCTACAGTGCTATTAATGCGCCTTTCAATGCTAGAGGTTTGGCCATGGAAGGAGATTATTATTGCATTAGTCTTATTACTTATAAGCGTTTGGCTATTAATGAAAATCGCTGGGAAAATATTTAAAGTTGGTATTTTAATGTATGGTAAGAATGCTAGCCCGAAAGAAATTTGGAAGTGGCTAAGAGCATAAATTACAAAAAGGGCTGTCTACTAAGTCGTTTCTTGACTTATAGACGCCCCAGTTTAAAATTTCTACATTGGATATCATTTCTTTTTAATATTATCAATTCATAGAATGACAATGATATTAATCTTCATCCCAAAACAACTCATCTAGCGTTTTATTTAGTGCTTTACAAATAGCAAGACATAAGTGCAATGTAGGGTTGTACTTACCGAGTTCTATTAGACCAATTGTTTGCCTAGATACACCAACCTTGTTTGCCAATTCTTGTTGTGATAAATCATGTTCTACTCTGGCCATTTTTAGTTTTAAGTTTTTCACTTCCACTCACCTTGAATATCCTCCAGCCCTTTTCGTACAACTTGGCCACTCTTCTTGTTTGTAATTAGGAACGGTATGGATATAATACCAATAAAAAAAGGTACATACATCATAAAGGATGCGATGAAAACAATAATAAAGAAGTAGATAGATTCTCCTTTACTATTTGAATAATTTATGGCACTACTTGTTGCTAAAATGACTGATATAAATATTCCAATGATAAGACCAACAATTACATTTTTCGTAGATAGCTTTATCTTGCTATTACGATCATGCATCTCTGCTTCATCTGTAAAAATTCCTAAGTTCCCCGCTCGTATCATATAATACAAACCCGTAATAATTAAAATAATCAATTCTGTCAAAATAAATTTTGAACCTATCCCATACGCTATAAACTTTACAATTATTGAGATAATAGCTATACACATGATCATGAAATATATTTCTTTGTATATTTTGTTTTGCATATTCACAAGGCGCTCATCAATTTGTTTATGTCTTTTCCACCCTAACAATATTTTCACCCCTCGTTTTGTTTGGACACTTAAACCTATGAAAAATTATACAACTACATATTTCTTATTGCAATATATATATGTCATTTTAGCTTTTATATTTATCATTTAATGGTTTTATCATTAATACTTCTGACATATATTTCAGCTCGTCCTACGAAATGATCAAATAAAAAAAGCACCTCTGATGATAGGCACTAATTACTAATATTATATAATCACTATATAAATTTTAAAGCTCATCGTACAATCCTATCTTATTTCCTTACGAGCCATCAAAGGTAATTAAAGCAACTGATGTTCCTTCTATTGTTACGATGTCTTTAATATTGGCTGTTTTCGCATTGATAATTGTTTTTCGTATTAAGAAATAAACACGCACACAACTAGAGTTCGTGGCACCTTTACTTCTTTACAACGATGACTAACATATAGAACCACTGTTTATGGTGCTAATTTGGTAACAATAATAACAAAGTTTACGAAAAGAGCCTTAATTTTAGTACTTAATTCTTCTATGAGACATTCTCTTTCTAGCTCCATATTTTCTATACCTACACTCAAAAAGCCATTCCCAATAGGTGGTTGCCCCTCTGCAACTTGGAGCCATGCATTTTGTACAATTTTCCACTTTGCAAAACTCTCAATTACTACGATAAAATCAGACTTCCTATTGAAAAGCCTCTCGTTCCATCGCACCCCATCTTCTTAATCAGGTACTCTCACTTAAAAAGCGACACCTATATTCATTTCTAACTAAATCCCCTTCTATCTAATCATTCGCTGTAATATTCCAAATTGCATCTTTTCTTATATTATGTAACATTCAAATGATTTTAAAAGAAGACTAGCAAGATCATACTTTACTATTTATATATGCTTATTCTGGCTGACAACAAAGTTCGCCTTCACCCTTCTCTAATGCAGATTTCAGACTTCCAAGTGCCCCATGCCATGCCATCTCATGCCATTTAAATGCTTCTTCCCAAGCTGCTCCGAATCCCCACCCAAAATGCTCAAGTGTAACCTTGGTTTTTTCTTCCTCTTCTTCAAAAAGAACATTTACAAGTGTAAGATCATCTTGGTTGTTCATAATGGAAGCAAACTGATCAGGACCTTTCCAAGTGAATTCTAATTGCTTTGTTGGAACAAACCTTTTTATTTTGCAACCTTTTGTATTCATACCTTCAACATTTTCAGGGTTAAAATATAACTCAAATGCCCCACCTTCCTTAGGTTCAACTACGGTTATTGGTGCAAACCATTTGGAGACTCTATCGGAATTCGTCCATGCATGCCACACAAGATTTAATGGAGCATTAATAAGAACATCCTTTTTCAAGATACTTTTTCCTGTAGATGTTTTCAACAAAACCCTCTCCTTATAAATATGGACTTTATTTTATTGATTGCGAAAATATCATGTAATACTATACCCTCAAGCACCATTGAATTTAGTTTAGACTGTTTTCGCATAGATTGTTGTTTTTCGTATTTAGAAATACAACTAGCGTTCGTTGCATTTTTTCTTCTGTACAACGATGACTAACAATATATATAACCACTAAATTGATAAACAATAGGAATAAGCCTTAGTTAAGATTAGTAAATTCCTCGTTGTTTTTCTAATCATAACGTTTATTATTCATCGCTCTCTGCTTTTAGCTCTTTACACTTGTCGGTTACTTCAGGAAAATAAAAAGGTTGAATTGTGAAGCTCATGGAAAACAAAATTCCTTGACCGTTCTAAATGCACAAATATAATCAATTAAAGTTTGAAAACTCAACAAGTTCAATTTGATTTCCTGCTGGATCCTCTATGACAAGGTAACGACCCGGCGGGCATGGTTTAGGTTCACTGAATAGGAGCCTTACCCCTCTGGATTTTAACTCCGTCAAATCCTTATCAAGATCCTCTGATATAATACCAAATAGCACATTTTGGTTTGATGCGGTATTTTTCGTCCCTGTTTCCTCTAGAACAATCGGTACTTCATCTTGTACTAAACTAACTATCTTGTCACCATAATGCTCAGACACTTTAAAGTCCAACATCTTTGTATAAAAGTGAATTGCTTCTTGCATATTGTCTACTTTAACCGTAATGACACATACTTTATTTAACATAACACGACCTCCTTATTGTTCACATCCTTATTTTAACAATAATACATAGATAAAATTTCTCCTAGTTTGCTTTTTATTGTAACTACAGACAAGGTATTCTTTGTCTTGTGCAGTAGAGGGTGATGGAGTATGCCCCCTCATCATAAGCAGATAAAGTCTATGAATAAACGTGTTGATATGCACATCCTTTTCAAGTGATTACAGTCATTTTTTCCGTACTTTTTGTACCTGTTCTAATAATAATTGTGGTAAGTTGATTAAGATCGGTGGATCGAACGGCAAAGGGCTCCTTAACTTAATGTGTATCTCCTTATCTGTAGTACCTGTAACGTGAATCGGATCATCGTACATCCCACGGAAAGCATGTTCTAGCAAGAAATAATCTTTAGGATTCATACTTAGCGGTATACCTGCAGCAAGAGCATAATAGGTCCCAGTAGGGATTTGAGAAAATATACAACTCGATTGTTTTTGGGTAAATGCAGTTCCAATAGCTGGTCTTTCATCAGGGATCGGTCGAGGAAATAAGCCAACAAATATGAATCCTTTAAATTGCGCTGGTGCTTCTATATGACACGTTAGAACTGGTGGATGAAAGTATTGAATAACTGAATTTTCTCCTTCTGTGTATTGATTAACAAAATGATATAAGTCGTTTGTAGTTACCTGAAACTGCTTCGGTGGTAAACCTACAAATTGTTTGAATTTTGCACTAAAGCTTCCTAGGCTGCTAAAACCTATGGACATCATCGTCTTGATAATAGATGGAGAGGAATGTCTGACAAGCATTTGCTTACCCGCCTCAATGCGTAGCGCAGACAAATAATGACGAGGTGATATTCCTGTCACTTCTTTAAAAAACCTTGAAAAATGGAAAGAGCTATAGCCTACAAGTGACGCTAATTCTTCAGTCGTAATCTCTTTATCTAAGTTTTTTTTCATATATTCTACCGCTTGGACAACAGCTTTGACATGATCACCATTTCTTGTCAAGTTGTTCACCTGCTTTAAAAAATCTATTTTTCTTTTTTTAGTATGAGTTTTCTACATCACATCATTTCTTCTAGTTGACAGAATGCATTACAGGTATCATTAACTGAAAATAAGTTGCATCCTCACTTTCGTAACGCTCCATTTTTTGACCCTTAGGAATAAACCCATACTGCTGGATAACTTTCATATAATGAAAACAAATATACTCATTATGAATAGGATACTTGATCGTAGTGAAAAGCGTAGGTGGATAAGATTCGAAATTAATTCCTTCTTCGCTTACTTCATTATAATAACTCTTAATTTGGAAGCCAATTTCTCCTGTCATGTGAGTGTTATTTGTTTCATGTGTTCTTATGTAAATTTCAGGCATAATCGTCAAGCCAAGTTGTAGAGCTTTATGTCGGTCAGACTCAATAAATGCGTGAAATGGGTTCATTTTTCGTTCAACAGTATGTGTAAACCATATAAAATCTCTAGGTTCATTCCATTTAACTAAGTAAATGCCTTCATTTTCGGGATGAAAGCCTCCTAAATACTTTTGTGCAATATGTAATGCAGAAAGCTTTGATTCGATATTTTCTCTCCAACCCATAACAAGCTTTGATTTCGTTTCATGATCAGCTGTTAAGTATAGTTGGATATCAGTGATAGAAACATCTGCCTGTCGAAGTGAATGTATAAACTGAGCTTGCTTAATTTGATTTTCCGTATACATACGGTATCCGTTAGCTAATCTTTCTTCAGGGACAAGAACTTGTTTCCGATCATAAAAACGTAAAGTACTAGATGGTATACCTGTTTTTTGTGCAAAATCGTTTATCTTCATCTATATTCACATCCCAATTAAAGTTAGCTCATCTGATACGTCCACAGATTTATGCGGTTACCATCTGGATCATACACATGAAAACCAGCCCACATATTTGGATCCCCAGCAATTTGGGACGTTATTACTCCTCTTTCTTTAAACAATTCATACGTGTTGAAGAACATGTTCTTTTGTTTTAAATCAAAATAAACTCTTACAGATGGGTTAGAATGTTCAAAATCACTGTCTATCATTTCTTCTAATAATATTGGTATTCGTTCTCTCTTCTCATTCCATGATGAAGTAAAAGCGTGCATAAGGACCCCTCGAGTATCTGGAAAGCTAGTTATTATTTCCATTCCAAAATTATCTATATACCAGTTTGCTGATAACTCAAGATTAGAAACTCCTATAATAGTAGATATTGCAGTTCCAAATTTAATTAACCTAGCATGAGGATACTCTCCTTCAAGCTCGGGGTTATGTATAGCTGTTAATCTCGCGCCATTAAAAGCGCTTATATCAAATGTTTTTATCCCATTAGCGAGTTTCATTACATCAGAAACAACAATGTTGTTTGTTTGAAAATAATCCAGCGTCTTATTAATATCTCCAACATCGAATGTTAGCCTAGCATGACCTTCATTTTGAGCATCCTTTTGAAAATGCTCTATATTTGATTCAAACGATTTCAATGTAATTTGTTCAAAATGATCACGAATAGGAAGACGAAAGAATGCTTTTTTTCCTACATGAGTTTGGAATTGGTCGATACATTCCCACCCCATATACTGCGTATACCATTCACCCCCCCTCTTCAAATTTATCAGAATCGACCATAATGAAACCACCGTCCCAACCAATAGATGAACATAACATATTGAGCACCTCTTTCAAAAAAGATATTTTCATAAGATAAAGAATGGGTAGATTATAAAAATATTGTAATTAATAGGTTTTTCGTACATAGCTATTAGCAGTACATCTAGTGCTCGTGGCATACTTTTAAAATTATTGAGTTCAAAAAATAACTATTCATATTGTCCATTTTTAGTAAAAGTAGCAACAAAGTTGACGAAATAAGCCTATTCCTTATACAATCTTAAAAATTTATCTCCTAATGAAATTTATCATAAAGGTTGTAGTTGATTTAAGGTCAATAGTTTTTTTACTTAATAACATCTTAGTGACCGTTTATTTATAAAAGAAACTATTTTTCTAACAACTTCCTAAGTAATTTTTCGAATTTTTGTGAACTCATTATTTCATGAGTAATAAATTTACCGTCATAAAACAAACCGAATGTTGTCCAAACAGTTGGAGCATTTTGTGCTTGTTCTTTAGTTGTCAATTGATGAGTTGTAAATGGCACTGCATAGCTTTCTGCTACCTTTCTTAAACCTTCTAAAGTAACTAATGCAAAAGGGCATTGTGCAGTATAATATATAGCTATTCCTTTGTTAACGATTGAAGATTTATCCTTCGAATTAAAAGCTGGTCTAGCAGTTTGATCACCCCAACATAATGAAACTAAATGAAAATAATCCACTTCATCCACTAATTCAAAGCCCATATGCTCAAAAAAGCGTTTTTCACTTAAGTACGGATATTTTTTCTTCCCAACAATATGAACAATGCCGTCCATTCCTCGAGCGATTGCATCTTCTTTACATTTGTCTATTAACTGTTTGCCATAATCATTGCTTTTGTATCTACCTGAAACCCATAAACAATTAATATACATATAATTGGGAGCATGAATAGGCACCCATGCCATATGAGCTGGCAAATATTCAATAAAAACTTTTGCTCGTTCATTTAACCGATAAAACACTAACCCCTCGTCCATTCTTTCAGTCAACCATCTCTTTTTCGTATGTACAGCATCCTCATATTGCTTTGCACCTAGAGCACAACATACGTGTTCACTATCAATATTTTCCTTTGTTATTTGGATAAAAGCCATTTTTCATCCCTCACTAATTAATCATGCCTAAACAAACAGTTTACTTTTTCCACTTATTTGGAATTGATTTTTTAATAGCCGCTTACGATATTTCACGTAATTTCACACTATAAAACCTCATTGCTTTAGGTACACCTTGAATCTCAAACACACCATTCATGATTAAATGTCTCACTCGATATTCAAAGAACAAATCACCGTGGTATTGCTCTAAATGACCCATTACATGACCTATCACTCGTGCACACTTCAAGAAATCAGTATGTTGTTGTTTTTGATGTAATTCTTTTGCGGTATTAATAATATATTCATCATAATAATCTTCATTAACACTAAGTATTTTGCCTTGTTCCCATATTCTCAGTACTTCTTGAGTCGTTGATAAACCTACCCATTCTTCTACGAGCTGTATTCGTTCTTCTTTAGAAATAGGCTGAAGCTCATTATTCTTCTCATAAATATCTAACAATTTATCAGCATCAAGTTCTCCTGTATGCAATGGCTTATAATTAATTTCATGATTTTTATATAAGTCTATATAAGATAAGGAAGAATTTATATAAAATATAGGGTTACGTTTATCTTTTAACAAGTGCAAAACAAATCTTAATCCAGTTTGTTCATGAGCATTTTCTCCAGCCCAAATAACGATAGGAATATGTAAAGGAATTGCATTCAACTCGCGTATTGTATCTTTAAAGCGTATAATATCTTTCTCTATTTCCCCATCTTCTAATATTAAATGATTTTCTAACCAGTGATATCTATTGCCTACACCGCTAGAATCCCCTAAATCTGTTAGTGGACCTACAGAGAAAGTGTCTCGGAAAGAGATAATTTTCTCAGTATGATGCTTGTCTAAATTTTTTAACCCATTTTTAAGACTACCTCCAGCTGAGTCACCAAAGACGATATGTACTTTTTCAAACTCTTTATAATCTATAGATTGTTCTCTTTTTATACGAATAAAGTCATCAATAGTCTGTTGAAGATATTTTATGAGATGCTGTGCCTCTTCATTGTTTGGTTCTTTTTCCAATTCAATTCTACGCAACATTAAATACAAAAATGATTTTGCTTCGTTTTCTGGTAGGTTTTCTATCATGTTTTTTAGCTCTAACATCGTTTCATCTCCCCTTAAGTTAAGCTATTCTATGTAAGAAGAATATTTCCTTTCAAAGTTACACAAACATTTTGGTAGAATTTTGTCGTTTGACCGATATCTATTAGATTTTGACCTAATAATATCCGAATTTGACCCGTATATATTCAAAACTGACCCAATTAATGCGAAAGTTGACCTATAAAACCTTATATTTGACCCATAAAAAATCTCTTTCAAGTTTTTTATAATTGGTGACAAACATAGTGTCACTAATTCATTGTTATAATGTCTTTAGATACTTGTTAAGGAGGTGACACCATGTGAAAAGGGCTGACAGGCTGATGGCAATACTCATTGCATTACAGCATAAATCAGAAACTGCACAATCTTTAGCAGATAAATTTGAAGTATCAAAAAGAACCATCTTACGAGACATGCAAGCATTATCCGAAATCGGCATCCCTCTATATTCTATGACTGGTCCTAGTGGAGGTTTTCATTTAATGGATGGCTATCAGCTACCACCACTACAATTTGATGTAAAAGAAGGGTTAGCTATACTATTCGCTCTTCGTGCAATGACCAAAATACAAGACACTCCTTTTAATCAAGAACGATGGACAGCACTAGATAAAATTAAAGCAATCATACCTGATGAAACATTGGAACAAATAGACCCGATTCTTAATCATGTCGAATTAGAAGTTCCTAATAGAAATTATAAAACCCCTTTGTTAATGTCATTGCTAGAATATACGGTAAACTCACAGTGGTTGAACATAAAATATAGATCCAAAAATCATCACCGCTGGGTCGAAATCCTCCCTAAAAGAGTATACACTGCTCACGGATTTTGGTATTGCGAAGCCTACTCTCATTTGCATAAAGAAGATCGCATTTTTAGAGTTGATCGCATGGACAACATTGAAGTCATTGAATCAACAGATAACATGACACCTAGTCAAAAACCTAGTGGAAAGGACACAACAAGACCTGCCCCTCCTATACGAGTTATTGCAAAGTTAACTTATCAAGGTGCATTACAATTGGAGCAAGACCCTCATATCGGACATCTAGTAAAAAACATCACAGACAACGAATGGGAAATTGATTACATGTGCCCAGCAACAGAGTGGAATTATACTGTGAACTACTTTTTCTCTCTCGGATTAAATGCTCATGTGATAGAACCTGAAGCTATGCGAAATGAAATTTTCCAGCTTGGACAGAACATGTGTTATCGTTATTCAGCTAAAAAGAATCCAATTGAGAAAGATACATCAGAAATTAATTTAAAGGAGCAAATCTAATGAAACTAAAAAAATTTACAACAAACTTTATTGTAAAAAATATTAACCAATCCATAATATTCTATCGAGATGTTTTAGGTTTTCAGATCGAGATGATCGTAGATCGTAATCAAAATACCGACAATCAAATAAATGAAAATAAAGACTATGTTTTTTCCATTATGAGCAAGGATCAAATACAGCTTATGTTTCAAACACCAGAAAGTATGGCAGAAGATGTGCCTGCATTTAAAGACATAACATTTGGGACATCTGCCTGCTTTTATTTAGAAATAGAGGGAGTGAAAGAATTCTACGAAGAAATCAAAACAAAAGTTGAAGTTGTAAAAGACTTATACACAACTTGGTACGGTATGGAAGAATTCCATATCAAAGACTGTAACGGGAATTTAATAGGGTTTGGAGAAAGAAGTGAGAACGCATAGTTAAAGGATTACCATGTGGAGAGCCTACCCACATGGTTTTTTATAAGACTCTTTTCGTAAACTATGTTGTTTTTTCACTTATATTTGTGACTGATAAAAAGATGCAGAACGTGTTTAGCACTTATGTCGAAAAGCTTATAAACCTTTAAAAAGCTTTTCGAGCTACATTTGTTGCACTTTCATTCAATAAGTTCTGTCAGAGAAAATTAGTACAAAAACAACACCTACTGCGTAAACAGTCTTACAAAATATAAGTTATTGATCGAATTTCCCTCTTAAGCTATCATGCTTTCAAACATTCAACTAAACCGTGTTTCTCTCTTTTAATCTTTCATTGTTTCCACCATATCCATACCTCACCCTCTTTCATCATGCCCAAGTACTCCTTGCCATTATTACTTCACAACAATAGTTTTACTAGCCTTCACCTAAGCACTTCATTACTGTATCACCGAAAGACCTAATATCCGCTAAGTAGTCGTTCCCAGGGGGTGAACCAAAACTATTAAACATACGGACTGCTACAGTATCATATTTAGGAATAACCAACACGGCAACATTTGTGTATCCTAAAATCTGATACGACCCTTGTGGAACAAGTGCTCCAATCTCTGTCTTTTTTGCGGGCAAATCTTTAACAAACCATAAAAAGCCGTTCTGTGGAAGGTCATCATGTATTAATTTTGGACTTTGAAGGGATGTAGCTAACCTCAAAAGCTCTTTATCAATTAGCTGTTTCCCATTAATTTCACCTTGCTTTAAATGAATATATCCCCAGTAAGCAAGATCTCTCGTAGATACATACATATTCATTTTGTCGCCGTCTTCACTTTTGTGAGATGTCCAATGTCTGTCACTATCTCTAATTACTTCTACTAACTTGTCATTATATTCTCCATGCCACCCTGTTTCATTTAGCTCTAAAGGATGAAACACTTGTTCATTAAGAATTTGAGCGACTGTTTTTCCTGTAGTATTTTTTACAATTTGTGTTAATAAATTTACCCCTATATTACGATAAGCCCAATTTTCACCTGGTAGAAATTCTCTAACGATCGTTCCGTTAGCAGTTTCCATTAAACCATGTGTATGTGTAAGCAAATGTCTTATCAAAGTGTGCTGTAATGACTTTGAAGTCTTCATTGGAAGGTACTTTGTCACTTCATCATCTATTGATTTTATGAACCCGTGATAGACTGCATACGCGACAGCAAAACCAATATAGCTTTTTCGCACAGATGCGACATGAAATTGAGAATCTTCTTGAATTAGTCTTGCAGACGGAGCTTTTGAATGCTTACCCCAATATTTTTCTAAAACCATTTTATTCTTGTGAATAACCATCACACTTGAACCTGTACAATTTACATTATTGGAGGAATTTCTCACATGAGTGAGCAAAGAGTTGAACTGGTTAGTGATTTTTTTATCAATGTTCATACTTGATTCCCTGCTTTCAATAAAATATCCCTTTATTACACCAGTATTATAAGTTGGTGTAAATATCCAAAAATTACGATAAACGCTATTATATGTCGATAAGACGCTATTTAGTTGATATATAATCATTATTCATACCAAATACTTACTATTTCGTTAATATACTCCTAATATTGTTCAAGCTTATTGAAAGCGCATTCAATACCGTGGTAGCATAATTTTACATAGCACATAAGGAGGGTAATCAATGGCAAGCTTATCAATTACATCCTATCTATTACTATTTAGTATGCCTTTGTTAATCGCATTATCTGTTTTGACTTATCTACTTGAAAGGAGAAATTCATAATGCATGAAGCAACTCTTATTACTTTCATTGTATATCTCATTTTAATGCTCGTTATCGGTTTTATCTCCTACCGTTTAACAAAAAACTTATCAGATTATGTATTAGGTGGGAGAAATTTAGGTCCAGGAGTAACGGCACTTAGCGCTGGGGCTTCTGATATGAGTAGCTGGTTGTTATTAGGTTTACCTGGATCAGCCTACCTTTCAGGTATGAATGCGCTATGGATTACAGTAGGATTAGCCATCGGTGCTTATTTAAATTGGCAATTCGTGGCACGGCGACTTAGAGCCTATACTGAAATATCCAACAACTCAATTACGATTCCAGATTTCTTAGAAAACCGCTTCAAAGATCGATCAAAAATTTTACGCATCACGTCTGCTGTTGTCATCCTCATATTTTTCACTTTATACATATCTTCAGGAATGGTTGGCGGAGCCATTTTGTTTGAAAACTCATTCGGTTTATCTTATAGCTCTGCTTTATGGATTGGTGCACTCGTCATTGTTTCATATACATTTTTAGGTGGTTTTCTTGCTGTTAGTTGGACAGATTTTGTGCAAGGTATTTTAATGTTTCTTGCTTTGGTTATTGTCCCTATAGTGGCCATCACCGAAATGGGGGGGATCGGTGAAACGATAGACCGAGTAGCATCGATTGATCCAACATATTTAGATGCTGCTGCCAATACAACCTTTATTGGAGTTGTTTCCTTATTAGCTTGGGGACTTGGGTATTTCGGACAGCCACATATTTTAGCAAGATTTATGGCTATAAAGTCAGTAAAAGATATTCCCACAGCTAGGTTAATAGGGATGACTTGGATGATACTAGCTGCGTTAGGTGCAGTTTTTACCGGCTTTGTCGGAATTGCCTATTTTGCAGATGTGTCTTTAGCAAATCCCGAAATTGTATTTATCGAATTTACGCAAGTATTATTTGATCCTTGGGTTTCTGGGTTTTTATTAGCTGCAATATTAGCTGCAATTATGAGTACAATTGATTCTCAGTTACTCGTATCATCAAGCGCAGTCGTTGAAGACTTTTATAAATCGTTGTACAAAAAGCAAGCTGGCGATCGTGAGTTAGTGTGGATTAGTCGATTATCTGTTGTAATCATCGCTATTATTGCCATCCTTCTAGCCTCAAATCCTGAGAGCTCCGTACTAGAGCTAGTAAGCTACGCCTGGGCAGGCTTTGGTGCTGCATTCGGTCCAGTAATCCTCTTTTCGCTATTTTGGAAGCGGATGAATGGAAGTGGAGCAGTTGCTGGGTTGTTTGTAGGGGCACTGACTGTTATGCTTTGGAAAAATGCTGAAGGTGGCCTGTTTGATCTTTACGAAATTGTACCAGGATTTATTTTTGCGTCATTAGCCATTGTGATCGTAAGTTTAGTAGGAGAAAAGCCCTCTAAAGAAATTGAAAACGAATTTGAACAAGTAAAATGAACTATGGTATAAAATATTAAAAAACTACTCTCATATCCTTTGGGAGTAGTTTTTCATTTAAACTCTAGAAAAATATTTTCATAAAATTAACACTTACAAATCATTAAGTGATTTCCGTCAGGATCTTTGAAATTAAAATAATGATTATGTTCAATTTCAGAAGTTAACTGAACCCCTTTTTGTTTCATATATGTATAAGCTGCCTCAATATCTTCAGTATTAAAGTGGAATAAAGGCGTTGTAAAAATATTATCCTCTGAAAATATTTTACTGTCTAATACAATACCTGAACCTTTCATAGGTATTACATATATATGGCCAAATTGTACTTCTCCGTCTACAGTTAAACCTAAAATGTCACAATACCAATCACGTGCATTTTCTATATTACTTACTGGTATAAAAACGGTCCCAATTTCATTCAAAACAGGAATACTCATAACCATACCTCCTACTTTTTTAAAAGACTCATTTTTTAAACTAGTTGCTATTGTTCCTAAATCAAAAGAAATAGCTTTAATTTTACAGTAACACGAAAAATGTCAATTAATGCGAAAATAACGCTTGATCACCCTCTAGGTCAAGATACCATAAATACAATTATTTCAAATAATAAGAATTTTTACAATATATTTTTTAGTATTAGACAAATACTATCAACAATGACTACGAATAATATTATATTAATTTATACTTACTTTAACTACATGTTCCTTCTACGTAATTTTTATTGTTGCGAAGCCCTCTACCAGGAGAATAAGAACAACGATCATGCGAGAACAGCCTGTTTTAAAAGAGAAAATGGCTCTTATAATCAAATTACAGTAATAAAGAAAAGTGGGTGATGAAAGGCTAGATTTTTAGAAGAGAAGCCGTCAAACGTTTTGGTAAGCTTGGAATGAAAGAGAGATTGTTGTTTCTTATGTCAATATTTTTATTAAAATTATAAGAATGATACGTGAAAAATTGTAACATGAGATTAAGTTCTTAAAACCAGCGTATGAAAACGAAACCTGATCATTTTAAAGAAATGAACAAGTCGGAATACTTTTTTCGATTCTTCAAGATCAGCTAATGTCTCAACAATCAAGTCTTCAATCTCATCTACCGTTTTGTTTGTATAATCAATCCCTAAATCCTGTGCATATCTACGAAATGGCTCTGATGGCGATACCATATATTGTTTGGCAGTTTTCATGACTTATTCCTCCTTGTAAATTTGGGATTAGCTTGATTTGCTACATATTATTATTGCTCTATGATTCTAATCATTTGCTTTACTTACTACGTATTGTACAAGCTAAATCTTAAATCTAAAGTATAATAAAAATGAAGAATTTCTTAAGAACCATCATCATTATTTTAAAATCTTAAATACAAAAAGCACAGATCATGGCTAACTGTGCTATGTTGAAATGAGACAGTATAGAATATAGAAGGTTATAAGGGAGCTTTGTATATTTCATTAATTTCAGACACCACACGCTCAGCTGATCGTAGGGCGCCTTCAAGATGTCCACCAAACTCTGAATCAGTTTCTGTACCAGCAAAAAATAACTTCTTTTCCCACGCACGAATTCCTGTCGGAGGACCATACCTTGGAAAATCGCTAAGTGAAGTGATGTCCTCTGCTACTACCGTCTCATTATCAGTTGACCAATCCTTATATAGCAAATCTACTGGCTTATTCGCTGATGCTCCAAATAGCCGAGTCAACTGCTCCACGACTAGTTTGAATATCTTTTCCTCGCCTAGTCCTTGGCGCATTTTCGCAGGTATCCTAAAAAAACCAAAGAGTGCGCCTGAACCCGATTGAGGTGACGCATCATGTATTTCCTGCAAGGGACCAATCCAGCTCGTAACTTGACCAGAAAGTCCATGTTCTCTCCAAAAAGGTCGGTCATAAACCGCAATCACCTTTGCCTGTCCTCCCATCCACGTAGGCTTATTAAGGAGGTTTCCCATAAGTTCAGGTGAAAGAGAAGGTGAAAAATCAATATGATTTGCTACAAGTCTTGGGGGCAATGCAAGAATGACAGCTCTTGGGCGAAAATATATTTTTTTGTTTCCAACGAGCGCTTCAACAGTAATTTTTTCTTCATCTTCCCGTCGAATTGTCGTTACACGTGTGTTCATCTCGATTGTCCCTGGAGGTAGTGTAGCTACCACGGCATCAATGAGAGATTGTACTCCACCTTTGAAGCGGGTCGACCTCTCAACAGCCCCTTCAGGTAACAAATATCTCTGTGCTGGTTCATTCTTAAACCTTTCCAAAAGATTATCTCCTTTGATGTGCTGATCAAATGTATGTAATCCAAGCTCTTTAACAAGCCTAGTTATAACCTGCTCATAGTGCGGCCAGAACCATGTCGGCCCCAAATCAAACTTATCAAGACCCCGACTACCTAAACCCAAACTACTTAAAACTCTACCTCCAATTCTCCCTCTACTTTCCAAAACCCTACAATTGATACCTTGCTCAATTAATAAAGACGCAGCACGTAGACCGCTTAAACCAGCACCCACAATTATGATAGGGTCGTTCATCTTCTTTTACCTCCATTCCTAAATTTTTCACTGGAAATAATATTAAAAGCCCTAGATTTATATGTTGAACCATCGTGCCCAAAAAATCTTAATTACCAACAAGATCAGGCTAACCGTCTCATACGTTTCTTGGTTTTCGTACTATGAAATAAATATACCTCAGTACTCGTTGTACCTTTCTTCTGTAACACTATGAAAACCGTAAAAGCTCTTTTTAAGCTAATTTTAGTAAACACAGCAACTATGTGTACTAGAAAAGAGTTATTTGTATAATTTCATTCACAAACATATAATCTATAGCTTTCATTCAAATGAAGCTGTATTTACTAATAATATATTTTATCTACTAATAGGTAAATTTTCAACAGAAATGATTATAGCCATCAACCAACCCTAAGCTAAACGTTTAGAATTCATTTGAATAAATAGTTTAGCGTACGCTCAGCAAAAAGCATAACAACATGGCTGATTCCATATCACCAAGTGAATGGCGGTATGGAATCATCAATGGAGCGTATATCAAATCCTTGATCAAGCAGATAAACTATTACTGCTTCTATATGTTCACTTGTAGCTTTTGTATCATGAAATAAAATAACGGGTTGTTCATTCTTTAGCTCAAGTTTCTTGACATCATTAATGACGTTTTCAACCATTCTTTCATCTTGGGTAACCCAATCTTCGCTATCTATATTCCAATCCCATATTTGATAGCCGATATCTTGAATCGCTTCCTTCCACCCTTCCTCAAAAAAAGGTTTACTTCCATATGGCGTACGAATTAATGTAGTATCAATACCGGTTATTGTTTGGAGGGTTATTCGTTCTTTTTCCATTTCATTAATAACATTTTCCAATGATGCATATACATGACGAGCATCATGGGTCACACCATGAAGGCCGATACTGTGACCTTTCTTTATTACTTCTTTAACAATGTTTGGATATTGTCTCATATAGCCATCGAGCATAAAGAAGGTTACTTTTACATTATATTTATCAAAAAGATCTAAAAACTGCTCAGTATATTCCGAAGGGCCATCATCTATAGTTATATACGCCACCTTACTTTTCGATGTAGTTTCCTCTGTATCATCATGCTCAGCTTTTACAGGATTAACCGCATAGAATAAACAAGAAAGTAGAATGAAAAGAATCATGAAAACCCTGAAAAATATAACGACGGTGTTTAGCGTGAAAAATGGCTTAATACAAAGCTTCTTTGTATAATGTTGATTCACTATCCTTCTCCTCCCTTGTTATTATCTATATTCTTCCACAATTAACAGACCAATTATCCTCGTACAAAAAAATATATTTTCAACTATATAAACAATCTTTTTGTAACTATTTTTACTAAGACCACTTTGTTGCTTAATAATGGACAGTACGAAGAGTTTTTATGAAACTTCAATTATTGTATATTAGTAGAAAAGATGACATGAACGCTAGGGTGATATGTTCTTAAATCTTAGAATGTAAAGTAACAATTAATTCGAAGACAGCTACAATAATTTAAAGACACTTATCGGTATTCTTTCTGTTAATAAAATTAGCAACGATCTGCATAAGAATAGTAATAGATGCTCACTTCATCATTCATTTTCTGGTGATGTAGCGAAATTGCAAGACTGATGGCTAAGGAAGCTTAACACGTTCCTATATAAAAAGGAAAGCAGGTGAATTTGTGCAAATCTTTGTTTATTCTTTTGTTGCAGTTATGATTATCGTTGGGTTTTCTTCAACCATGCTTAGCAAGCGGAAGCCAACATTGTACTGGTTACCAGGAACAGTTTTATCCGTTATTACTTTGGCATTCGCGATAATTAGTTTTTTTACTCTAAATGGCTGGGATGCTATGGGCTTGTTCTTTATGTTTATTAGTGTATTTTTTGGCTCCGTAATAGGAACATTCATTGCAAAGTATAAGAAAGCGACGATACATTAACAAATAGTAGCTAACTATACTCATTTTAATTTCTCCTCATAGCTGTTTTTGTAAGGTTGCTGTCTATCATACAAGAAATATTCCTTCTATATATACAAACAATCTAGCACTGAAATCTAGTCTAGCTGTTCTAATGAAGCATAAGTTGCAACTAAAGATATTAAAGAAGAACCTTCAATAGAAGGTTCTCAATTTTAGCGGGGTTAAACCGTCCCTCATCACTAGCAAAATTAACCGGCCCATACTTACATTTAAGATATTTTTCACACTATAAATTCATAAACATCAAAAAAACAGCAGCTTCCTAAGCTACTGCATCTAATCGTTTATACATCTCATTTCATTTAAATATTTTTAATATCCCGAACATGAAAGTAATAGCTAATCCAATAATGGAGATGAATCTGAGGAAATAGAGCTCAAACATAAAACTAATTATTACAATAGGTAGTCCAATCATAATCATAAGAGATATAAATTTCCTATAGCGAATCACTTCTTCTGAAAGCTCTGGTTCTTCCTTGTACATCCATCTATTTCCAAATAACATACTTTCCTCGGGAGAAATATAAGTCCAAATTAGCAAAGCATATATAGGAATCATAAAAATTACTGCTAAAATCGCTGTAATCATACAGTCTCCTCCATGAGTATTACATTTTAGTTTGTATTAAATACTGTAGACCCCCCACCTGAAGGACCTCATATAATTGCACCATACTTAAGTAAATAAGCTGTTTTTGCATTGATTGTTCCTTGTCGTTCTAAGATATAAGTACTTATACTTCTAGCGTGCTTTTTTACTTTTATAATCATTGAGCTCTCTTAAAACTCATCACACTGTCCATTTTTATTAAAAAGCCCTTTAAAATGTTATACGTTTTCTTGCTACAAAGGTTTCACCGATTTTGCTATTTTACTGAGAGATCTCATTTATATGAAGAAATATAATAAAACAATTAGAACAATGGCATGATTAATAGCCGAAAAATAACAATCCAAATGCAAACCGCAAAAAGTAAATCACCATAGGGTGATGGCATTTTTACAATGTCATTACACTCCCCTAACCTCCTTCTCTTTACTATCCTTTTGGCAATCGATTCATTTTGCTTAACAATTACTTATAAAAAAAATAGGGGAATTTCCCCCTTCGAATAGAGAAGTTCCCCGATATGTAATCTCCTTTCCCTCATTTACAATTGAATTATGGTAATTGTTCGTGAATAAGGAGGAGTTTACATGCAAGCAAAAGCTGCAGTCAATGAAAAAACAGGAAGCCATCTAAACAATGCGTTTGCATCGAACTTTGCTAAGTCAATGTTCTTATCAGTAACAGCACTTGCAATTTTATCTTTCATAGGGACTAGGATGTTTACACATATAGACTTGAACCTCTATGGATATATGGTTGGAACAATCGTCTTTCTAGGAGGCTTCTTCTATCGATTTATTGCTTGGGGAGAACGTCCACCAACAAAGATCATTTTGAAAAAAGGGCTGAAATTGTTATTTAGAAAGTCTACACCAAAAACTTCCGTTGATCATCTTGCAACATACAATTTCATTTGGAATAGGGGAATTTACCGATGGACTCAACATGTGTTAATTGGATGGGGATGTATTCTATCTTGCCTCGTCACCTTTCCTCTCGTTTTTGGATGGATGTATTTTACGATGGATGACAATGGCTTCTATAACATTATTGCGTTCGGCATAAAAGTAATGACTGTCCCTGCGGAGGGCATCATCGCAAACCTTTCTTACAATGCACTAAACATCACTGCGGTTATGGTCATTACGGGCGTATGTATGGCATTGTACCGTCGCCTAAAAAATATGCAAGCAAGAGCAGAGCAGAAATTCCTTTATGACTTCATGCCTCTATACATGCTACTTCTTGTGAGCATAACAGGCTTATCTCTAACGTTTATGAACATCTTTTTAGACGGTACTGGACAGCCAGCAATGTCATTAATTCATCAGTGGTCAGTCATTATTACATTAATCTATCTACCATTCGGTAAGCTAGCACACATTCCTTTCCGTCCAATGAGTGTTCTAGCAAGAAACTATAGAGAGCATTATGCTGAGCAATCGATGAAAGAATGTAAAGTTTGTGGAGATCAATTTGTGTCATCAGAACAATCGCAAGATGTCGTCGATGTGCTTAACGTGAATGATATTCAATTCACAACGAAGGAAGGTCATCATCTAGCGGAATTGTGTCTTCCATGCAGAAGAAAGTATCGGATTTCACAATTTTCAGGGTTCCCTACCCATGAAGTGAAGGTCAAGGAGGCAAACCAGAATGCAAAGGGATAAGTTTTATAAGGAAGTTGAGAATGTATACCATCCAAATGAAACATTAGTCAAAACACATTGCAGTTATTGTGGTATGCAATGCGGGATGAATCTACGTGTTAATACCCAAACAAATAAAATAATTGGGGTTGAACCTCGTTATGATTGGCCAGTTACGGTCGGAAAAATGTGCCCAAAAGGTGTAACAGCCTATCAGCAAACAAATCATAAAGACCGCTTGTTAAAGCCGTTGATCCGTGATAATGCTGCACTCAAAGGTACTACGGAAGGCTTTCGCGAAGCAAGCTGGGATGAAGCGTATGAGCTGATTTCAAAGAAATTCATAGAGCTTCAAAAAGAGTATGGTAAAGATACTTTATCGGTATTCAGTGGCGTGTCCATGACAAATGAAAAGTGTTATTTAACTGGGAAATTCGCTCGGGTTGGTCTCGGAACGCGCTATATCGATTATAACGGTCGCTTTTGTATGTCAAGTGCAGCTGGAGGGTTCCTCCGTACATTTGGTGTTGATAGAGGCTCTACGCTTCCATGGACAGATATCCATGAGACAGACTGCTTATTTATCGCTGGAAGCAATACTGCTGAATGTCACCCAACATCCATGTTTAGGGTTTGGAACGTGCAAGAAAGAGGCGGCTATATCATTGTAGTTGACCCGCGTGAAACACCAATTGCAAGAAGAGCTGACCTTCACCTAGATCTACAGCCTGGTACTGACCTGGCACTTGCTAATGGCATTGTAAATCAGCTAATCCAATTGGGCTATATAGATGAAGATTTTATCAATAACCATACAAACGGCTTTGAAGAAACGAAGGAACTTGTGAAAGATTACACGCCAGAATACACGAGCATGCTGACAGGTGTAGCACCTGAAAAAATCATTCGTGCAGCAGAGCTGTACGGTAAGGCACCAAATGCAGTTGTTATGTTTGCCCGTGGAGTGGAGCAGCAACACAAAGGGGTAGATAATGTTTCTGGTTATACGAATATGGCGCTTGTTACAGGGAAAATTGGCCGTCCGAAGTCAGGTGTCGCAACTTTTACAGGGCAAGGGAACGGTCAAGGTGGCAGGGAGCATGGACAGAAATCAGACTTGCTTCCAGGATACCGTAAGATTACTAACCCTGAACATGTGAAAGAAATATGCAAGGTTTGGAATATTACACCTGATGAAATGCCACAAGCTGGTGTATCAGCCTATGAAATGTTCGAGCTGATGGAGGAGAAAACGATTCGAGGTTTATACCTCCTCTGCTCTAATCCGGCAGTTTCTGCACCAAATCTAAATTATGTTCGCAAAACATTAAAGAATTTAGACTTTATGGTTTGTGCGGATTTCTATCTATCAGAATCAGCACAATTTGCCGATGTCGTTCTTCCTGCAGTCACTTGGTCAGAGGATGAAGGAACAGTTACTAATATTGAAGGGCGTATTATCAAGATTAATAAAGCTCAGGAGCCTGTAGGAGAATCGAAGCCTGATTGGCAAATACAAGTTGAACTTGCTGAACGCCTAGGACGTGGTAAATATTTCTCTCATTTGACAACAGCTAAAGCTATTGCAGATGAGTTCAGATTGGCAACAAAAGGTGGTAATGCAGACTACTATGGTGCAACATGGGACAAAATCGATAAGCAGGATGGAGTGTTTTGGCCTTGTAAGGATGAGCATGATGAGGGTACTCCACATATGTTTTTAGATAAGAAATTCTATCATCCAGATGGAAAAGCAAAGATATGTGCACTTCCTTATCGTCCTCCTGCAGAGGAGCCATGTGATAAATATCCTCTTCGTTTAACAACTGGACGAGTTGTCTATCACTATCTATCAGGAAACCAAACAAGGAGAATATCGTTCCTGCATGACATGTGCCCAGAGCCATTTGTGGAGATTCATCCGGAAACAGCAGCTAAATACAATATGGACCATGAGGAACAAGTCCGCTTGTTTACTAGAAGAGGCGAAGCAATTTATAAAGTTAAAATAACAGAAGCGATTCGAAAGGATACCGTTTTTGTTCCGTATCACTTTGGTAACGAGGATTCTATTAACCTATTAACAATTGCAGCACTAGATCCTATGTCCCGTATGCCAGAATTTAAGGCGTGTGCTGCACAATTGGAAAAAGTCGAAATAAAGAAGGTGCAATAAATGAAAAAGAGGCTGTACTTAGAACTTGAAAACTGTATAGGGTGCCGTTCATGCCTCGCTGCATGTACGCAATGTGGTGGGCATGAAGAACGTAACAGGAACTACGTTTATGATGTTAACCCTCTTGTTAACCGGCAGACGATGCCTCTTATGTGTCTACACTGCGAAAATCCAGCATGTGCAAGAAGCTGTCCAGCCCAGGCTATCCAAATACATGAAACAGGGGCAGTATTATCAGCACTTGTTGAGAAATGCATCGGCTGTCAAAACTGTACAATCGCATGTCCTTATGGCATACCGAAATTTGATACAGAACAGAATTTAATGTATAAATGCGATTTATGTATAGATCGGACAAAAGACGGCATTCCACCTATGTGTGCTAGCGTATGCCCTTCCAACACACTTCAATGGTTGACAGAAGAAGAAATTGCAAACAAAAAGAAGCAGTTTAACCTAGATAACGACAAATGGGTTACGAGCATGCCATACCTAGAAGGTGAAACAAACGTGAAAGTAAATCTTCCTGGGATCTTGCAAGGCATTACAAAGTTATATTAGGAGGGATGAGGGATGTCTGATAACAACAAAATTCCCTTTAATGAAGATAATTATACTCATAATATAGAGCGGAATAATGAAAGAAGACTGGACAGACGCGGGTTTATGAAAACATTGGTTGGAGCTGCAGGTGTATTCGCAGTGTCTTCACTTCCATGGGGAGCAGTAGCAGCTAAAGAATTAATGGATCTAGGAGACAAAGAATATCCACTTAAGAAAATAACTGACGTAAGCAACTTACCAATTGGTGATGCAGTAGAATTCAAGTTCCCTAGTGAGCATGATGACGCCATTTTGATTCGCTTGGCAGAAAACAAATATGTTGCATATCAGAATGCATGCACACATTTACGTTGCCCAGTTTTCTGGGTGAAGGAGGAAGGTGAAATGATTTGTCCTTGCCATCATGGCAAATTTGATGTTGAAACAGGTGCACCTACTGCAGGACCTCCAAGAAGACCTCTGCCTGAAATAAAGGTCAAAGTTGAAAACGGTGCAATTTATGCAGAAAGGGTGAAGCGTTATGAAACGTAGCTATATAGGTGTAATCATCTTAAGCGCTATTTTATTATTAAATATTGTCTTTACCCAGTATATGGTTCATCAATACTATTATGAAAACTACGTAAATGTGTTGATTTTTGCCGGTTTAAATTTTGTATCATTCCCCTTAGCAATACTAGCTTATAAAAAGACGATTAACGTGAGGCGTGAGTGTGATGAACAGTGAAACTTATATTGATTTTTGTTTCGTAAGGAAGTCAACTGGCAACTTTATAGCTGTTGTTGAGCCTATGCTAACCGAGCTATTCAATGAGGTTAACTTAAACTGGTATCTTGAAGAAAAGAACGAGCAAGGCATCGATATCGTCGTAGCAGAGGTTAAGGGTATGAGCAGATGGAAATCTGAAGAAGAAACAATCCATTATATCGAAGACCACGCTCGCGACCAATTTTGGGAATATTTACAAGGATACAAAATGTATATATATCCTCCTAAGAAAGGGTGCAGCACTTGTGGAACTCGTTAACAAAAACGACTTGAATTCTTTTGTCCTACAAAATGTGGAGGTAGCTATTTTCGGTGATCAAGATGATGACAAAGCTCCCTTTGTACCTAGAATCATTCAAAAAACAGCTTTGTGTCCAGATGAGACTCATTTGCGCATTTATTTTGATCATATGAACTTCTTTGCAGTCCCGTTAAGTTCACATGTAAACAAACACGATAATGAATGGAAAGCTTTCGATTCAGAGCAAGAATTATATTACGTAATTAGAAAGGTGAGTGCCTAACATGAGTAAGAACAAACGAATTACCCAGTGGAACCCAGAAGATGACAAGTTTTGGCAACAAGAAGGAAAAAAACATGCGACAAGAAATTTGTGGATATCAGTTCCAACATTAATGATGGCTTTTATTGTATGGCAAATTTGGTCAGTAGTAGCTGTACGCTTAAATGATATCGGTTTTAACTTTACGGCTGAGCAGCTATTTACACTAGCTGCAGTTCCTGGACTTGTAGGCGCAACATTACGATTCTTTTATACTTTTGCGGTAGGAACATTCGGTGGACGTAACTGGACAGTATTCTCAACAGCAATCCTTGCAATTCCTGCAATCGGAATTGGGTTCGCGGTTCAAAATCCCGAAACTCCATATTCAGTTATGCTATTGCTAGCAGCACTTTGTGGACTTGGTGGAGGGAATTTTTCATCAAGCTCTGCTAATATGAGCTTCTTCTTCCCTAAGAAAGAAAAGGGAACAGCTTTAGGCATTAATGGTGGATTAGGTAATATGGGTGTGTCTGTAGTACAATTTGTAACACCACTTATTATTGCAACTGGATCTTTAGCGTTTTTAGGAAAAGGGCAACAACTCACAAACGGTGAAGTAATATGGCTACACAATGCTGCATTTATCTGGGTTGTACCTATCGTCATATTGACCATTGTTGCATATTTCGGAATGGATAATATTCCTACTGCAAAACAATCTGTGTCAGATCAATTTGTTGTTCTTAAACGCAAGCATACATGGGTTATGACCGTTCTTTACGTAGCAACATTCGGTTCATTTATCGGTTATGCAGCAGCTTTTCCTTTACTATTAAAAGCTCAATTCCCAGAATATCTATCTGTCGCTTTCCTAGGTGCATTTCTTGCTGCAGCAGCAAGACCAGTTGGGGGATGGATGTCTGATAAATTCGGAGGAGCAATTGTTACCGCTTGGGTTTTTATATCAATGATCTCTGGATCTTTAGGTGTAATCTATTTTACAAATATGGAAGTTTTCTCTGGTTTCCTTGCATCATTCCTACTGTTATTTATTGCATCTGGAATCGGTTCTGGATCAACGTTCCAAATGATACCTGGTATCTTCCCTGTTAAAGAAGCAGCTCCTGTTTTAGGAATTACGGCTGCATTTGCAGCATATGGTTCATTCTTTATTCCAAAACTATTTGGGTGGTCTGTTGAATCAACAGGAACACCAGTCAATGCTTTTTATATCTTTATTGGATTGTATGTCATTTCATTAGTATTAAACTGGTATTATTATCAGCGAAAGGTACACTCAAAAGATAAAGAAGTTGCAAAAGCATCATAAATAAGACCTGGTGTGCTGCAATCATACTTTACATGTTAAAGAAATAAGGGGGGTGCATGAAAGACATGCCTAAAAAGCAAAAGAATGTTTCATCATATATTATTCAGTCTCAAGAGGATGAAATTAAACGAATTGCTCTAGAATTACATGAAGGTGTGAGTCAAAACCTCTATAGCTTATATACGAGTATGGAATTTTTAAGAACGGCAATAGATCAACAAGGAATGAAAGAATATATTGATGATATGACGCAAATGTTAGAAAAAACAATAAATGAAATGCGTATTCTTGCTGTCGAATTGCATCCACCTACCCTTCCTACTCTTGGCTTACTGCCTGCTTTGAAAAGCTACTTAAAGCTTTATACTTCAACATATGGAGTTATTGTTGAGGTAGTAAGCGAAGGTGATGAAATGAGAATGGATGAACGAACAAACATTACGCTATTTCGAGTGTGTCAGGAAGCCTTAGCTAATATAGCAAGGTACGCAGATGTAATGAAAGCTCATATTACTTTCATGTGGAAACCTAAGGTGTTAAAAATAAACATTCACGATTCTGGCAAAGGCTTTGATGTGAACACCGGCATGAAAAAATCCACAGGTCTTGCAGCTATGATCGAACGATTAGTGTTAATCGGAGGCACGTGTACCATTACTTCTAATATAGGAGAAGGGACTTCAATAGACATCTCCCTTCCGTTATAGAGAAACATATACGCAAGGGGTGTGCATAGCATATTCCCTTGTTTCTTTTTTAACATAATGACTATAATATAAGTGCAAACATTAGTAAGGGGGAGCGGGATTGATTACAATTTTGCTATGCGATGACCATGCTGTCGTACGAATGGGATTAAAAATGCTATTAAACAACCAAGGGGATATGCAGGTTGTTGGTGAGGCTTCTGAAGGGAATGAGGGCATTCAACAGGCGCTTGAACTTAATCCAGATGTTGTCGTTATGGACTTAAGTATGCCCCATGGTAAAGATGGTTTATCCGCGACATCAGAATTAAAAAAGCTTATGCCTAATATAGCCATTCTCATTTTGACAATGCATGATGACGAAGAATATTTATTCAGAGCTATCCAAGCAGGTGCATCAGGCTGTATTTTAAAAAGTGCGCCACATGATGAGTTGGTTGCTGCTATTCGCTCTGTTGCGATTGGCGACGCCTATTTGCACCCTAATGCTACGAAACGATTGATGGAAGAATATCTCGGAAATGTGAAAGATGGAAATGCCGACACTTTTAACTTATTATCAAATAGAGAAAAAGAGGTCCTTACATTGATTGCTAAAGGCTTTTCTAATAAGGATATTGGTGAAAAATTGGTCATCAGTGTTAAAACTGTGGAAACGCATAAAGGAAATCTGATGGAAAAACTTAAAATGAAAACTCGTCCAGAGCTTGTAGCTTATGCATTAAAAAAGGGGTTATTAGGCTATGGAATATAAAGTAAGTAGGTTGGCAGCCTGCGATGAGCAGATTAATCAAGTATGTGAAAAATTATTATTACAATTAAAATGCGATTTTATTGGCTTAGCCCTGCAAAATACGGAAGGGCCCAACATAAAATGGCATTATGCTGCTGGAAACAGCAACGATAAATATAAACGCATAACACTTAGGTTTGGCAAAGGGATAGCTGGGAGAGTGATCTCTACAGGTAGGCCCATGTATATAGAAAATTTCCCAGAAAAAATATTGGGAAAGGCGCTTGAGTATCCTATTATGCTTGCTGAAAATATTCTTTTTGCGTATGCTGTCCCGATTTTTTTAAATAACATCCCTAAAGGAGTCATATTGGCAGGTAACAGGGAAAAAAGAGCTATAAATGAACCCGAACAAGCAACAGTTAGAGAAACAGCGAAAATATTGGAAGAGAAATTAAACAGACTAATTTAATGCAACTGGAGGCCAATAATATGGACAGGAATCATCTTTCACTTGATCCTACTAAGATTGATCCTGGTTCAAGAGATGCTACCATTCTCCTTAATGGTTCTGGCATCATCTCATATATAAACCAGCACGGATGTAACAATTTTGGTTATAAGGCAAAAGAATTAATCGGAAAGACGCTGTCATACATACTTCCTGACTTAGTTATAAATGAAAATCGTGAAGGTAAGATCATACACCAATACGGGAGACACCGTGATGGTCACACATTTTCACTTTTTATTAAAATAAGCTCTTTTAAACTACATAACGAGTTATTCTTCCTCATGAACTTATACACTGTAAAAGATAGGTCGAGATTAAACGAGCAACAAAGCTACCAATTGAATGAGCTTGTTGACCTTAAATTTGCACTCGATGCCTCCTCCATTGTCGCGATCACTGACCAAAGAGGTATCATTAACTATGTTAATGATCAATTTTGTAAAATCTCAAAATACTCAAGGGACGAGCTTCTTGGGAAAGATCATAAAGTTATTAATTCTGGCCATCATTCCAAAGAGTTTTTTAAAGAGCTTTGGACAACAATTTCCTCAGGTCATGTTTGGAAAGGCGAATTAAAAAACAAAGCGAAGGATGGTACGTATTATTGGGTGGATACTACTATTGTACCGTTCTTAAATGAGGATGGGGTACCTTATCAGCATTTAGCCATTCGCCATGAGGTGACTCAAAGAAAAAATGCTGAAGAAGAGCTTAAAAAAATGATGACAAAAATCATTGATATACAGGAAGATGAAAGGAAACGCCTATCACGAGAGCTGCATGATGGCATAGGACAAAATTTATATAGCCACCTCATAACGATAAATAGGCTGAAGGAAGAAATAAACCACCCACTTCTTGACCAACTTCAAGACGAAGCGACTGAAATTATTGAAGAGCTTCGTGATATTTCTTGGGAATTGCGTCCATCTGTTCTGGATGATTTAGGTCTCATCCCTGCCATTAGATCGTATTTAGTCCGTTATACAGAATACTATCATATTAGCGTCCATTTTGATTGTTTTTTAAATTATCGACTAAACTCAAACAAAGAAATCACTATTTATAGAATTATTCAGGAAGCACTTACGAACATTAGAAAATATGCTCATACCGAAGACGCAACTGTTACCATTAGAGAAATGGATGAAGAAATCCGTGTAGTCATTGAAGACAAAGGTAAAGGTTTTAATATTAATAATATTTCGCGTGGAGTAGGACTGTTCAGTATGAAGGAAAGAGCAAAAGCCGCTGGAGGTTCTATTCGAATACATTCCACCGAAGGCAAAGGAACGACAGTTGTCTTAGAAATTCCGCTGGGGGCCTGACCCCCAACACTTTAATGTAATAACGTCATAAAACCCCTTTGTTTATTTAATATATGTTGATTGAAACAAAGTTAAGCAGCCAAAAGAAAAATTGCTTTGAAAAAAATGATCTAAATGCACTGCTAATGTATTTACTAAACCTCTACTAAAACTGTTTTTGTAACCTTTTGTTTCTTGTTGTCATTACCATAAAGAAGAAGCCATGCCACGATCGTGTTTATGATTAGTGTGAAAACAACCTTATAAAATGATACCCTTTTTCCTGAAATGCTCATATCAATTTATTGCTTCTTAATAAACATATACATCCCCTTCCTTCACTTAGTATCTCAAACATTATAGTAGCCATGAAATCATGAAAGAAATTCCTAAATACAAGCAAAGAGGGGAGTATAATATTGTATCGTACTTTGAAAAGGTTGTATTTTTCACTCTCTTAAAGAACCCCAAATATTTAAAATCACCTATTGCTCTAATCAAAAAAATGAATGTAAGAATGATACTCGCCCATTTCACCCCAGAATTTAATTCCCAAAATGGAATGAGTTCATTTTGACCTAATAATATAACCCCCACACAAACTAACCCGACTGCAACAATGAGGGTTTCAAACCATCTAGGGGTAAACAATGTGCCTCCCTCTGTTTTTTCTGGTAATGAAGCTTGAAATCCCCATGTACCACCAAAAAGCCAATAAAAATGCAACAAACTAACTAAACCTAAAATCGTTACCGGTAAGTAAATAAACAATAGCTGCACCATATTACCTCCTAATGTAGGTTTTCGTACTTCGAGCCTCCATCAATTCCTTGCCAAACCACTTCAAACTGATCTTGGAAAATAGTAAAGATATCGTTACTTTGGCCTTCATTAACAGACCAACTAATTAAAGTATTAAAATAGATTCCTATTAATACTGAGGCAATCGTCTTTGAGGAAAAATGTGTAGGTAACATGTCGTTTGTTATAGCGTCTTCAAGCAATTCAGCTAAGCTTTCTTTAAAAAAACCAATATTCCTTGTTTCATCCTTTAATGCTGATCTAATGGTTTCAGATAGCGTAAGCTTTAGGAGATCAGTATTTTCCAAATAGACGGATAATAGTTCCTTAAAAATAAGTAGAAGCTTTTTTTTAATTTTTAAATCCTGATGTTTTTTTATGACCTCTTGAAGTAAATCATTTTGAGAATGACCCAAATACAATAAAACGTGTTCCTTCTTCGGAAAGTAATTAAAAAATGTTCCTTTAGCGATTCCACATGAAGAAGCAATATTTTCAACTGTCACATTGTCATACCCATATTCTTTAAACAATTCAATTGATTTAAGAAATATCTGTTTTTTTAATTCTTTTTTTCGTTCTTCACGTAACATAGATTTTCCTCCTCTCTATTAAAATGACCATAGTCAATTTATGACTATGGTCATTTTAACACATACTCCTTCAAATTACAAATAAATACATTTAATAATCTCACATTCAACTCAAAACACTTCTTATTACTCATCCGTTCACGTAATTAGATCCATACACGTGAGTTATTTCAACGGCTGCTTCATAGTATCATTGTTAACCAGCTATAACACTTAATGTAGTTTTTGTAGGTTCACCTAGATCAATGGTCACTTCCATCACATTGAATAACATTGCTTAATATGTATAATTTTATTCTTCACCAATTATGAATACTGTTCAGTCAATAATGAACTAAAATGAATGATCAGCTCTTGAATGACTTAATCATTTACTTAACAACCAACACTGAGACTGCTCGTATGGTTACTCAACAATCTCGGACAAATCATAAAGAAAGACGCTTTTTTAATAAGATCACCGAGAGTTTAACTCAGATAAACCTTTATATATTTCTAATGCTTCAATAAGAAATTGCTTATCATACCCAGTAATCATATATATTTTTTCTGACCATTCCTATACTGTGTTTAAAGGCTTTCATAGAGTAATCCATCATTCGTACTTAGTAAAGAGGATATTTTCTAACACCTACCACGGCCAAAACAATCACATAAAAAATATTTTCTAATGAGTCATGGTAGTCTTATATATTTAAAGCAAATAATTTAAGCTCTTCCGTATCATTTGGAAGTGTCATATACCCTTCAAGCTCCATACCAAGCTTCTCTAATAATTTGGCAGACGAATAGTTATCTTTCGAGGTGATTGCTACAAGACGGTTTAAGTTCAGTCCTTTAGCAAATTCCACTGTCCCTCTAGCTGCCTCATACGCATATCCTTTAGATTGATAGTCAGCCAAAAATGCGAAACCAATATCCACATCCTCAAGACTGGCCCTCTTAATCAACCCACACAAACCAATCGGAGTGTGATCTTCCTTAGTCTCTGTCAAGAAAAGGCCAAAACCCTCTCGTTCATACATCGCTCGAGGTCCAGATGCAATATAATCTTTCGCATCATCCAATGTCTTAATTCCCTTATCTCCTATGTATTGAAGCCATCCAGGCTCATTCAATAATGTTAGGATAAATGCATCATCACTGTATTCTACCCACCGAAGAATTAATCTATCAGTTTCGATAACTTTCACTCGAATCACCTCGTTTATGATCTCGATTTCTATTAAATAGTATAACATTTCGACCTAACTTATGACGTCATGCAACTTGGGAGTCACTTCTTTTTCGGGTTATTTATTTTTTCCTACAAGATTCTTTGTTTATGAGATACACATTATATTGATTAAGGACACACACAGAGGCTATTTCGGCGTTTATTTATTGCTTTTCGTAATAAGAGCTAAACATGAATATAACTAGTATTCGGGGCATCTCATCTTTTATAAAAAATGATTTAATGCACATCATGTCCTATAATGTAATCGAAAAAGCAACAAAGGTTACGCACAGATTTTATAAAGAACATTTGGATTAATTATCCTCTAATATTCCCCTGCCCACAATTTCTAGGACAGGGTACAAAGTCTATTACTGGATGGGATTGTAGCTCCACCTAGTCAATCGCTTGCTCTAGCACGGAGTTTTATATTTATAATATCTATACGCAGCATAGTACATAAAAAAAAGATAATTTCATTTAAAAGCATTTAGTCAATAATCGTCACATACACACCCCATAGTTACATAGGAAAGCTCAAGATAACTAGGATAAAATAGTGCTCATTTTTAATGATAATTTTATGTGCAATTATAGAATGTTTATGACCAAAATTTCCACCATTTTTTTTTCTTGGCTACGGCTTGTTTCTTTGCTTCCATACTTTGATTCAGCAACACCATTAGCTTTTCATCAATCATCTTTAATGTTTCGTCTAATAATTTCTGCTGTTCTTCAAACTTCATAACGTTGTATAAATCACTTATTTTGGAGACTTCCTTTTCCACAACCGCTTCGATATTTCTCTTTGTTGCCAATAATGATTGCAAAAGGACGACCTGACTGCCCGCATTATTCCCCTGTGGCCCTTGTTCTCCTTGCGGTCCTTGTTCTCCTTGCGGTCCTTGTTCTCCTTGCAGTCCTTGTTCTCCTTTCGGTCCTTGTTCTCCTTGCAGCCCTTGTTCTCCTTGTAGTCCTTGTTCTCCTTTCGGCCCTTGTTCTCCTTGCAGCCCTTGTTCTCCTTGCAGCCCTTGTTCTCCTTGCAGCCCTTGTTCTCCTTGCAGCCCTTGTTCTCCTTGCAGCCCTTGTTCTCCTTGCAGCCCTTGTTCTCCTTGCAGCCCTTGTTCTCCTTGCAGTCCTTGTTCTCCTTGCAGCCCTTGTTCTCCTTTCGGTCCTTGTTCTCCTTGCAGTCCTTGTTCTCCTTTCGGTCCTTGTTCTCCTTGCAGTCCTTGTTCTCCTTTCGGTCCTTGTGATCCCTGTTGCCCACGTGGTCCTTCTGGCCCCTGTTTTCCTTGTGGTGGTGGCGGTATGATCTTATAGCTGTTACAAACGTTATCTTTTTCATCGTTATACATCATTTTCACCTCATTTTTTTCTTTATATTATGAGGATTGAAATTAGCATGTATAGACGTGTGTGTAGTCAATCGAATGTATATATGTAGGAGATTCAACCAAACATAAATTGGTATTTACCTTGAGGGTGACTTCCGTTTTGAAAAACCACCTCTCTCACAAAGAAGGTAAGATCAATAATACTTACCTTTAGGTAAGTACCTGTACTAATTGTGCGTACTTACATATATGTGCTGTTGAGTTTATAATAAATTCCGAGGTTAAAATAAATAAAATTTAGGAGGATGACATGAAGACTCTTGTTGTCATAGCACACCCAAATATAGAAACATCCGTTGTTAATAATAGATGGGTTGAAGAATTAAAAAAACACCCTGAAAAATATACTATCCATGAGATATATAAAGTTTATCCTGATGGGAAAATAGATGTAGAAAAAGAACAAAAATTGGTTGAATCTCATGGAAATCTTATTTTTCAGTTCCCTATCTTTTGGTTTAATTGCCCACCTCTTCTTAAACAATGGATGGACGATGTTTTAGCTCACGGATGGGCCTTTGGTCCAGGAGGAGATAATTTACAAGGTCGTAAGCTTGCTCTTGCTGTATCTGCCGGAATAAGAAATGAAGATTACAGTGATAATGGAAGATATCAATTCACACTTGAACAGATTTTAGTTCCATTTAAAACAACTGCTTTATATTGCAAAGCAGATTATCGTTCGTTCTTTGCGTTTTATGGCGCAGAATATGAACCATCCAAGAGTGAAATTGAACAAAGTGCGCATGATTATCTAGAATTTCTTAAGGCACTATAACAAAAAAGAGTATTCTCTAATTCAGAGAATACTTTTTTTTATAACTCCTACTTGCCAACTTCGGAGACTGACAAACGATTTTTCTCTCCCCACTCGCACATCATATCTAATAACGGAATGAGGGAAAGTCCTCGTTCAGATAATGAATATTCAACTTTTGGAGGTATTTGGGGAAACTCTTTTCGTATAATGAGATCATCTCTTTCAAGCTCTTTCAACATGACACTTAACGTTTTAAATGGAATTGTAGCAATACACCTTTTCAACTCATTATGACGCATAACTTTATTTTCAAAAAGCCAATACATAATAATCATTTTATATTTACCGCCTATCAAGGACAGTGTATAACCAAAATCAGTACTTTTTAACTCAACACCAGTTGGAACGCATGTTTCACTCACAACTTATATCCTCCTTCTGATCAAATAGTACATCCTCTAAGTAGCTATATTTAATAATATATCATAGTCATTATTCATTATTCATCAAATAGGGGTTCAGTCCCGAACATGTGGATTTACAATGCTAAGCTATTTAAGGGCTTATAACCCCTCTTCAGCAACAACAATCGATCAAGCTTAGCTTGGCTATTTATTTGTTTGATTTTTTCACGTAGATAAATGAATGTCCAAACTCTGGAGCTTGAATGGCAATTTAAGTATTGATATGGCCTTTTCACCTTCTGTTTTTATCAATGATTAATAGAGTCGGAAAAATTCAGTTGTAGTAAAAATAATCAAGATCTAAATAGTAGAAAGTCTAAAAATAAGGATAATACATTCTACACATGCCCATTACTGTACCATCCCTTTGACTTGTTGTTTCACAAACGTATAGACTTGTTTGATTACATTTTCAAATACATGCAAAAAAACTGGTTAGCTCTATAACTAACCAGTTTTTTATTATAAAATCATTGTTCGAATCCAACCATTCAATATTATACTAATAAAGCTAAGCTGTAATTTGAAAACTCTTTTCTAAAATTTAATCAATCCTACTCAACAGTTACTGATTTGGCAAGGTTTCTAGGTTTGTCAACGTCGCAGTCGCGGTGTAGGGCTGCGTAATAAGAAATAAGTTGTAAAGGAATGACTGATACGAGTGGTGTGAGTAGCTCGTGAACAGTAGGGATGACAAAACGATCATCATCACTCTCCAAACCTTTCATAGTGATAATACAAGGGTTAGCACCACGTGCAACGACTTCTTTTACGTTTCCTCTAATACTTAAGTTGACAAGGTCTTGCGTGGCAAGTGCAATGACAGGAGTACCGTCTTCAATAAGGGCAATTGTTCCATGCTTTAACTCTCCGCCAGCAAAGCCTTCTGCTTGGATGTATGAGATTTCTTTTAACTTAAGTGCACCTTCAAGTCCTACATAATAGTCTATTGAACGACCTATAAAGAAGCAGTTTCTCGTTGTTGACAAGTACTCACGTGCAATTTGTTCAAATTCTTCTTTTTCATTACATAGCACTTCCATTGCATTTGCAGCCATTCCAAGCTCTGTCACAAGGTCAAAATCTAAGCGTTCACCTTTTCGTTCAGCTGTTACTGCAGCTAATATCGCCAGTACAGCGATTTGGGCAGTATATGCTTTTGTTGATGCAACTGCTATTTCAGGTCCAGCATGTAGCAATAATGTGTAATCCGCTTCACGTGATAGTGTAGATCCCGGTACATTTGTAATCGTTAAGGCTTTATGACCAAGTTCCTTCACTTGGACAAGGACAGCTCGACTATCGGCTGTTTCGCCACTTTGAGATATAAAAATAAACAGTGGTTTTTTCGATAACAGTGGCATATTGTAAGAAAATTCACTTGCTACGTGTACCTCAACTGGTACTTTAGCCATTCTTTCAATAAATTGTTTTCCGACTAAACCGGCATGATAACTCGTGCCACAAGCTACAATATAAATGCGATCTGCTTCGTCTAATGCCTCACTAATATGATGATCAATAGCCAATTTTCCACGGTCATCTTGATATTGTTGAATAATTTTGCGCACAACAAGTGGCTGTTCATCGATTTCTTTTAACATATAGTGTGGGTATGTTCCCTTTTCTATATCACTCGCATCAAGCTCTGCAGTAAATGGCTCACGTTCTTTGACGACGCCTTGTAAGTTTTTAATAACCATTTGCTGCGCCGTAACGATAACAATTTCCTTATCCATTAATTCGATGAACTGATCTGTTACTTGTAACATCGCCATTGCATCACTTGCAACAACATTAAAGTTGTCACCGACTCCAACTAATAATGGACTTTTATTTTTGGCTACATAAATCGTCTCATCATTTTCTGCATCTATCATTGTAATCGCATATGAACCTTTCAGCGCACTCATTGTTTTACGAAAGGCTTCTTCTACAGATAAACCTTCAACGACAAATTGCTCAATCATTTGGACAATAACTTCTGTATCTGTCTCACTTTGCAAAGTAATATTCTGTAAATATGCATTCTTTAACAATAAGTAGTTCTCTATTACACCATTATGCACTAACGTGAATCGACCAGATGCACTTTGATGAGGATGCGCATTAGTTTTACTAGGTACACCATGTGTAGCCCATCTTGTATGGCCAATCCCCATCGATGAGTCTACGTGACTATCTACATTTTCTCGTAATGTAGCAATTCGTCCCTTTTCTTTAAATACGTGTACACCAGATTCATTTACAACTGCTATTCCAGCTGAATCATAACCACGATACTCGAGTTTCTCAAGCCCTTTTAATAAAATTTCCTTTACATCCTGTTGACCAATATATCCTACAATTCCGCACATGTTTCTTCGTCCTCCCTAATAATAAGGGGGCAAGGAAGTATGGGGACTTACTCGCCCCCTTGCCAAGTTGTTTTTTTTGCTGATTATACACATACGCTTGTGCAAAAAGTCACCTCTTTGTTTTCGTATATGCTTGCGGTCGTAATCAGTGCAACCGGGAGGTATCCGCCGATAAATCGATAAACCTCCTCCTCGTCAACTAAGTTGTTCGTCCTTTACTTAGTTCAGGCGCTTAAATATGTCGTTTTCCTACCCTACCTTTCTGTCCTTGAATAAAGCTATACCTAATATCTTACATGATTTCCATTCGTATCGTCAAATTTAACTGTATATTTTCACCACTGACCTCTAATCTTAAGCTATTGCTCTATTTATAAAATATGCATGATAAACACATTACGTGTTAGTTAAGCTGCCCATGAGAGGATAGCATACTAAAACACCCTCACATATCTATTTCTTGTGAGGGTGTTTTCAGCTATTATTAAGAGCGAACTTGTACACATATTCTTCAAACGTTTAGCAAGCTTATACCTCTGATGTCTCTTCCTTCACGACAGCAACAATGCGTTCAACATATTCTTGGCACAATTCCTCTGTCGATGCTTCTGCCATCACACGAATGAGTGGTTCAGTACCAGATGGACGGACCAGAACTCGACCATTTCCATTCATTTCACGCTCAACAGATTCGATCACTTGTTTGATTTTATCATTTTCTAGCACTTTATTTTTATCAGTAACTCTCACATTCACTAGTAGCTGGGGAAACTTTTTCATTTCATTCGCTAGTTGAGACAATGGCTTTTGTGTTGCTCTCATAATGTTAACGAGCTGAATCCCTGTTAATAAACCATCACCAGTTGTGTTATAGTCTAAAAAGATTATATGACCTGATTGTTCTCCACCTAGGTTATAACCATTTTTCTTCATTTCTTCGACAACATAACGGTCACCTACCGCTGTTTGTATACTTTGTACTTCAATTTCTTCTAATCCTTTATAGAAACCAATATTACTCATTACAGTAGAAACGACTGTTTGATGCTTTAGGCGTCCCTGCTCTTTCAAATATTTACTACAAATAAACATAATTTGATCGCCATCAACAATATCACCGTTCTCATCAATAGCAATTAAACGATCTCCATCACCATCAAATGCAAGACCAAGGTCAGCCCCTTTTTCTTTAACGAGATCTGACAAACTTCCTGGATGTGTTGAGCCCACGTTATCATTAATATTCACACCATTTGGTGAAGTTCCCATCGTTGATATATCTGCTTCTAAATCAGCAAAAAGATGTGGCGCTAATGATGAAGTAGCACCATGCGCACAATCAAGTGCGACGTGTATGCCAGAAAAGTCTTCATCAACAGATTGTTTTAAAAACTGTAAATATTTTTGTCCACCTTCAAAGTAGTCATTCACTTGCCCTAAGTCGCCTCCGATTGGACGTGGCAACTCATCTTCAGGTCGATCCAGCAATTCTTCTATCTCTGCTTCTTGTTCATCTGACAATTTAAATCCATCAGGACCAAAGAATTTAATCCCATTATCTTGAACAGGGTTATGAGAGGCAGAAATCATTACACCTGCTTGAGAACCTAGCGCCTTCGTTAAGTAAGCAATACCTGGTGTAGAGATAACTCCTAATCTCATCACTTCGGCTCCAATTGATAGTAGACCTGCGACAAGAGCCCCTTCAAGCATATGACCAGAAATACGGGTGTCTCTCCCGATAAGGACTTTAGGACGTTCTTCATCCTTTGTTAGGACATACCCTCCAAAACGACCAATTTTGAATGCTAATTCAGGCGTCAACTCACTATTAGCAACCCCGCGCACTCCATCTGTACCAAAATATTTACTCATTTCCTTTATTCGCTCCTTTTTAGGACAATTACCGTTTATATATTTACTCAATACCAGATATATTAACTTTCACATTTTCTATAGGTATTTCCAAAGAAATATCAACTGGTTCAATGCCTTCTTCATTTAAAATAGACACCTCAACAGGTACTTCATAATCTCCTACAGGTAAATTTGCTACATCAATCGTTACTTTAATATTACTGTTGCTTATATTTTCAATAGAGCTCTTTCTACCTGTTACCGTTATATCTAGTCCTCCGTTTTCTAGGTCAGAAAAGCTTAGGGCTAAGCCTTCTCCTAAACCTTCAGAAACGATCGGTATATCGGTAAAAGTTTCTGTAACCTCTTCTTCTACATCAATCGCAACCTTCACTTCTACAGGATCTATTTTCGTAGCTCCTTCAGGAAGCTTAATAGGGATGATGATTTCTTCATCTTTAGTTATACTATTAAGATCGATAGGAATGTCGATGACATCATCTTTTGTAATACTATCAATGACGTTTTTCGGTCCATAGACTGTTACTTTATCCGGAACCATTTCAATGTTCTTGATGTATATACCTTGTAACGTTCCTTCTTCTATAAAATTAAGGGGTACTACTTTATTTGGACTTATAATAGAGACCCCAACACTAATGTTTGCCGGTTCAACCTCTACATTTAATGGTTGCCCGTCTTTATCATGTACTGTCACTGATGATTCAAGCGTTACATCATCAATAACATCCTGTAAATCAATATAAGCTCTTACGATTGCAGTCCTTTCAACCTCTTCTTTTGCCCCTGTTATGGAGACTATAGTAGGTTCAGGTACCAAGTTCTCTACAGTATATCCTTCTGTTACTAAAGATTCGTTATAATCCACTTTGATAGCGAATTCTTGCGTTACTTTTTCATGCAATGCTACCTCATATCGGGATGTGGGTTCAAATGTAACGTTTACCTTATCATCCACATTCTCATATTCAAGCGTTACTAAGTAATTGCCCTCTGATTTGTTTTCTAGGTTAGCGTAAACTTTTATATTTCTTAGTGCTATTATCGTTTTAACTTTGCTTGTTGGCCCTTCTAATCTCACATCAACTGATTGAGGAACACCTGTTACAACAAATCGCTCTTGATCATATAAAACCTCAACAGGTATATCTTCTAATATTTCAGTTGAATCATCAAAAAGAGGGAGTGTGAGGCTTCCATCACTCTGCTCTTTCTGTTCCTGAATATAGACAGACATATATAACATCAACGCCAATAACAGGGCGATAATCCTCATAAACCACCGATTGTTCATGAACTTATCCATTTTTTTGCCACCTCCATTGCCAACGAGTAGAAGTAGCTTGGTTTTGAGTTGGTTTTAGTTCATTTGTAAGAAGTTCTCGAAAAGAATCTTGTGTTAAATCTCTATGTAATTCACCATTCTTAGTTAGAGAAACACTACCAGTTTCTTCTGAAACAACGATCGTAAGGCTATCAGTTACTTCACTCACACCTAGCGCTGCTCGATGCCTCGTTCCAAGCTCTTTAGATATAAATGGACTTTCTGACAATGGTAAATAACACGCAGCTGCAGATACTTGATTATTTTGTAACACGACTGCGCCATCATGAAGTGGTGTATTTGGGATAAAAATATTGATAAGCAATTCGGAAGAAACCTTAGCATGAAGTGGTATTCCTGTTTCAATATAATCGCTCATCCCTGTTTCACGCTCAATCGTAATCAAAGCGCCAATACGACGTTTTGCCATATAATCTGTAGCTTTTACAATGGCTTCAATCGAGTTTGCTTGTTCTTCTTCCTCATTAATCGTAATTCTTGAAAAGAATCTACCTCGTCCTAATTGTTCTAGTGCACGACGTAGCTCAGGCTGAAAAATAATAATGATAGCTAAAAATCCCCATGTTATCACTTGATTCATTAACCATCCTAACGTTTTTAAGCCCAAATACTGACTTAATATGTGAATGGTTATAATAACAGTGATTCCTTTGAGAAGCTGTACAGCTCTCGTTCCTCGTACGACCATTATTAGCTTATAGATAACATACCAAACAACGAGAATATCGACGATAATACCTAGATAATTAAAGATTGAGAGACCCTCTGAAGACATTCTCACACTTCCTCCATTATTCAAGTACTTGACTTACTCTTCTATATAAATATGACTATTATAGCATATATCATACCAAACCTAATTAAACCTAAAATAATGTATTATATATTATTATTAGTATTAAGTTTTTTCGCAAACGTTGTAGCCAACGTGAAATTTACAAAAAAGCTATATGGGGCCTTCATTTCAAAAAAAAATATACGCTCTTTTCGTAAACCTTGTTCCTTTTTCTACTTTAATTTGAGTAAATGGTGAGTATTATATGGTTTACATAGTTTTAGAGGAGAAAAGATGCCCCTCGCTTAGAGATATTCGCGTTTAGCTCTTATTGCACAAACCAACAATTACTGCGAAAACAACCTTAGAAAAAAAGGGCATCTTTATTAAGATGACCCTCATTATTCTGTATCTACTTTGACTGATCTTGGTCAAATAGATTTACTGTATCCTTTGCAATATCCTTTAGATGATACCATAACCATTCAAATAATTCATTAATTTCCTTAATTTCGCCCGTAACATTACCAGCAGAAGCAAGATACTGGTCTCCATTAATCACTGTTGCATCACCGTTAATTTCTCCTTCTATTTTGAGCGTACCATTTTTTACAATGACTGGCCCTTCAACTATTTCACCTTCTGGAACGGTCACAGTAGTGTTTTGGATAATTAGATTCGGTTGCTTAGATACAGAAAACTGGTCATCCTCTGTCCAGTTTGAAAAAATACTACCTGCCATTAAGACGATAAAAAGCGATGCCGCTGTTAGAAAAGGATGATTTCTCAACCAACGCCTTGCGCCAGCTGATCGTTTTTCTTTAGGCAAACTTTGCATGACGTTATTTGTGAAATTGCTAGGTGCCTCTACATGTGAAATACTTTGGACGAGTGCAATTGATTTTTTAAGTTCATGGAAGTGCGCCTCACAGTCTTCACAACTTTTCACATGATCAATTAACATGTTTTTATCTTCTAGTGAAATATCTTCATCTAAATATTCATGCATTAAATAAACAATGTTCTCAGGACATTTCATTTTTAATCACCCCTTCATTATACATTTCGAAGTTGGTTTCTTAATGCTTCTCTACCACGATGAATCCGTGTCTTTACCGTACCTATAGGTAAATCCAATATTTTACTAATTTCCTTCAAAGGTAATTCATCAATATATTTCAATACGATGACTGTACGATATTTTTCTGGAAGCTTCAATATTTCGCCTTGGATCGTTTCATGTAATTCTAGTCTCTCAAGCTCTTCTTCAGGCAAAGCTTCATCGGCAGCTACATTAGAATACATAGTCAGCCCGTCTGTTCCAGAAACTTCTGCATCTAAATAATAGTCTGGTTTCTTTTTCCTAATTCTATCAATTGAAAGATTTGTAGCAATTCGGTATAACCAAGTCGAGAATTTGAGATCTTGATTAAAGCTTTGAATATTTGTATATGCACGAATAAAAGCTTCTTGGGCAATATCCTCAGCCTCATGACGATTTCCGAGCATTCTATAGCATAATTGAAATACTTTATCTTTATAAATCTCTACAATTTCTGCAAATGCGTTTTGATCTCCTTTAATAACTTGTTTTATTCTTTTTTTAACAATTGTTTCCATATCATTCATACCCCCGCTCCATGCGGCTAGCTTATTTACGTCTCTAACTTATAAAAGGTTTCAAAATATGCATATAAATATTTTAACAAAATTAAGGAAGGGTGTGTTTAAAATAGTATAATTTCCATGAGGATTACAAAATTCGATGATATAGGAAGGGAAAGTTCGTAATAAAGAGAGAGTTTATAGTAAGCAATCATTTCTAATATATTATATTATCTATAGTCAACGTGTTTCTTAATAAAATTAGGTGGAGATTTCACTCCACCTAAAAACACAGTCCATACATCTATTCATTAAAGTAGTTTTTCTCCAAATAGCGAGCCAATTAATGCTACTGCAACAGTAGCTGTAGTATTTCTTTCATCAAGTATAGGGTTTACTTCAACAAATTCAGCAGATGTAATAATATTTGCTTCTGCTAACATTTCCATTGCTAAATGGCTCTCACGATAGCTTATCCCACCAATTACTGGTGTGCCTACACCTGGAGCATCATGTGGATCCAAGCCATCTAAATCTAATGACAAGTGTACACCATCAGTACGATCTTTAAGGTAATTAATAGCCTGCTCCATAACATTAGCCATACCTAAACGATCAATCTCATGCATTGTATAAACAGTTATACCTTTTTCTTTAATAAGTTCTTTTTCTCCGTCATCAAGTGATCTTGCACCAATAATAACGATATTTTCAGGTTTAACCTTTGGAGTATATCCTGCTATCTCTGTTAAGGTCTTATGACCAATACCCATACTTGTTGCTAACGGCATTCCATGGATATTTCCTGTCGGAGAGGTTTCCTCTGTGTTTAGATCTCCATGAGCATCGTACCATATCACACCTAAATTATTATAACTCTTCGCAACTCCAGCTAATGTTCCAATGGCAATACTGTGATCTCCACCAAGAACTAATGGAAAACGTTTTTCTTTAATTACCCCCTGGACTTTATCTGCTAAACGTTCACTCGCTTCAGCAACCGCTTTCAAGTTTCGGAGTTTATGATTTTCAACGATAGCATTTGCTCTCTCAGGTTTACCAATTTCAATATCCCCTAAATCTTCTATTTCATAAGATAAATTCTCAAGTCTTTCTGTAACACCTGCGTAACGAATCGCGCTAGGTCCCATATCTACCCCTCTACGCATTTGTCCTAAATCCATAGGTACCCCAATTATTGATACTTGTTTCATCACAACATTTTCCCCCTTCTAGACTATACTTATATTTTATCTGTAATAGCATCAATGATTCAACTTAACAACATTTTGTATATATATACAAAGAAACATCTAAATCACATGATTTAGATGTTTCTGGTAGTATGTATTTTTACCTATCAAAAAGATATCGTCTTAAGAGTGAGCCATGGAGGACTCGAACCTCCGACCCTCTGATTAAAAGTCAGATGCTCTACCAACTGAGCTAATGGCTCAAAACAAAAAACTAAAGTGGCTGGGCTAGCTGGATTCGAACCAGCGCATGACGGAGTCAAAGTCCGTTGCCTTACCGCTTGGCTATAGCCCATTATTATTCAAAAAACATGGTGGAGGGGGACGGATTCGAACCGCCGAACCCTCAGGGAGCGGATTTACAGTCCGCCGCGTTTAGCCACTTCGCTACCCCTCCATATGTTTATAGATGGTGCCGGCGAGAGGACTTGAACCCCCAACCTACTGATTACAAGTCAGTTGCTCTACCAGTTGAGCTACACCGGCTTAATATTTAATGGTGGAGGATGACGGGATCGAACCGCCGACCCCTTGCTTGTAAGGCAAGTGCTCTCCCAGCTGAGCTAATCCTCCGTGGTGACCCGTACGGGATTCGAACCCGTGTTACCGCCGTGAAAGGGCGGTGTCTTAACCACTTGACCAACGGGCCAATACTTTTCATTGTAAGCTCCCAACCGGGCTTGAACCGGTGACCTCTTCCTTACCATGGAAGTGCTCTACCTGCTGAGCTATGGAAGCATGGCTCCACAGGCAGGATTCGAACCTGCGACCGATCGGTTAACAGCCGATAGCTCTACCACTGAGCTACTGTGGAACAATGAGCCTGGCAACGTCCTACTCTCACAGGGGGAAACCCCCAACTACCATCGGCGCTGAAGAGCTTAACTTCCGTGTTCGGTATGGGAACGGGTGTGACCTCTTCGCCATCGCCACCAGACATAATATATAGGAATAAGTTGATATTCCTTCAAAACTAGATAATAGACATTCATTGAACAAAGCTTGCTCTGCATTTCTAACTTGGTTAAGTCCTCGATCTATTAGTATCTGTCAGCTCCACGTGTCACCACGCTTCCACCTCAGACCTATCAACCTCGTCATCTTCGAGGGATCTTACTAGCTTACGCTATGGGAAATCTCATCTTGAGGGGGGCTTCATGCTTAGATGCTTTCAGCACTTATCCCTTCCACACATAGCTACCCAGCTATGCCCTTGGCAGGACAACTGGTACACCAGCGGTGTGTCCATCCCGGTCCTCTCGTACTAAGGACAGCTCCTCTCAAATTTCCTACGCCCACGACGGATAGGGACCGAACTGTCTCACGACGTTCTGAACCCAGCTCGCGTACCGCTTTAATGGGCGAACAGCCCAACCCTTGGGACCGACTACAGCCCCAGGATGCGATGAGCCGACATCGAGGTGCCAAACCTCCCCGTCGATGTGGACTCTTGGGGGAGATAAGCCTGTTATCCCCGGGGTAGCTTTTATCCGTTGAGCGATGGCCCTTCCATGCGGAACCACCGGATCACTAAGCCCGACTTTCGTCCCTGCTCGACTTGTAGGTCTCGCAGTCAAGCTCCCTTATGCCTTTGCACTCTTCGAATGATTTCCAACCATTCTGAGGGAACCTTTGGGCGCCTCCGTTACTTTTTAGGAGGCGACCGCCCCAGTCAAACTGCCCACCTGACACTGTCTCCCGAAGCGATTAGCTCCGTAGGTTAGAATTTCAATACAGCCAGGGTAGTATCCCACCGACGCCTCCACCGAAGCTAGCGCTCCGGTTTCTACGGCTCCTACCTATCCTGTACAAGCTGTACCAAAATTCAATATCAGGCTACAGTAAAGCTCCACGGGGTCTTTCCGTCCTGTCGCGGGTAACCTGCATCTTCACAGGTACTATAATTTCACCGAGTCTCTCGTTGAGACAGTGCCCAGATCGTTACACCTTTCGTGCGGGTCGGAACTTACCCGACAAGGAATTTCGCTACCTTAGGACCGTTATAGTTACGGCCGCCGTTTACTGGGGCTTCGATTCAGAGCTTCTCCTTACGGATAACCCCTCCTCTTAACCTTCCAGCACCGGGCAGGTGTCAGCCCCTATACTTCGCCTTGCGGCTTCGCAGAGACCTGTGTTTTTGCTAAACAGTCGCCTGGGCCTTTTCACTGCGGCTTCTCAGGGCTATTCACCCTAAAAAGCACCCCTTCTCCCGAAGTTACGGGGTCATTTTGCCGAGTTCCTTAACGAGAGTTCTCTCGCTCACCTTAGGATTCTCTCCTCGCCTACCTGTGTCGGTTTGCGGTACGGGCACCTCTCACCTCGCTAGAGGCTTTTCTTGGCAGTGTGGAATCAGGAACTTCGGTACTATATTTCCCTCGCCATCACAGCTCAGCCTTTATGACAAGCGGATTTACCTACTTGTCAGCCTAACTGCTTGGACGCACATATCCAACAGTGCGCTTACCCTATCCTTCTGCGTCCCCCCATTGCTCAAATGGTGAGGAGGTGGTACAGGAATCTCAACCTGTTGTCCATCGCCTACGCCTTTCGGCCTCGGCTTAGGTCCCGACTTACCCTGAGCGGACGAGCCTTCCTCAGGAAACCTTAGGCATTCGGTGGAGGGGATTCTCACCCCTCTTTCGCTACTCATACCGGCATTCTCACTTCTAAGCGCTCCACCAGTCCTCTCGGTCTAGCTTCGCTGCACTTAGAACGCTCTCCTACCACTGTCCGTAAGGACAGTCCACAGCTTCGGTGATACGTTTAGCCCCGGTACATTTTCGGCGCAGAGTCACTCGACCAGTGAGCTATTACGCACTCTTTAAATGGTGGCTGCTTCTAAGCCAACATCCTGGTTGTCTATGCAACTCCACATCCTTTTCCACTTAACGTATACTTTGGGACCTTAGCTGGTGGTCTGGGCTGTTTCCCTTTCGACTACGGATCTTATCACTCGCAGTCTGACTCCCAAGTATAAGTCTTTGGCATTCGGAGTTTGACTGAATTCGGTAACCCGTTGGGGGCCCCTAGTCCAATCAGTGCTCTACCTCCAAGACTCTTCACTTGAGGCTAGCCCTAAAGCTATTTCGGAGAGAACCAGCTATCTCCAAGTTCGATTGGCATTTCACCCCTACCCACACCTCATCCCCGCACTTTTCAACGTGCGTGGGTTCGGGCCTCCATTCAGTGTTACCTGAACTTCACCCTGGACATGGGTAGATCACTTGGTTTCGGGTCTACGACCACGTACTATTTCGCCCTATTCAGACTCGCTTTCGCTGCGGCTCCGTCTCTTCAACTTAACCTTGCACGGGATCGTAACTCGCCGGTTCATTCTACAAAAGGCACGCCATCACCCATTAACGGGCTCTGACTACTTGTAGGCACACGGTTTCAGGATCTCTTTCACTCCCCTTCCGGGGTGCTTTTCACCTTTCCCTCACGGTACTGGTTCACTATCGGTCACTAGGGAGTATTTAGCCTTGGGAGATGGTCCTCCCAGCTTCCGACGGGATTTCACGTGTCCCGCCGTACTCAGGATCCACTCTGGAGGGAACGAAGTTTCAACTACAGGGTTGTTACCTTCTTCGACGGACCTTTCCAGATCGCTTCGTCTACTCCGTTCCTTTGTAACTCCGTATAGAGTGTCCTACAACCCCAAGAGGCAAGCCTCTTGGTTTGGGCTTATTCCGTTTCGCTCGCCGCTACTCAGGAAATCGCTTTTGCTTTCTCTTCCTCCGGGTACTTAGATGTTTCAGTTCCCCGGGTCTGCCTTCAATACCCTATGTATTCAGATATTGATACTGCTCCATTACGAACAGTGGGTTTCCCCATTCGGATATCTCCGGATCGATGCTTACTTACAGCTCCCCGAAGCATTTCGGTGTTAGTCCCGTCCTTCATCGGCTCCTAGTGCCAAGGCATTCACCGTGCGCCCTTTCTAACTTAACCTTAAA
>NZ_JAXBMC010000014.1:0-88523 GCF_033963865.1 Cytobacillus sp. IB215316
AACCTTTCTAAGTACATTTTAAGTACTTAACGTTTTTGTGTCCATAAAACTATACTAACTCCATATGTTATATTTTGTATTTATATAAATTCTTAATTATCCCACCACTACTTTCTTATATTCTCATTTTCTAAATACTAAGATGATCGAATTTATGAGTTAGACGAAAAAACTCCACATTTTAAAAACCGAGTTTATCATATTGAACATTCAATAAACATCGTCGTTCTCACAGTAGATGATAAAGAAATCTCAAATTCAAGACTTATTACTTTAGTAATAGGTCTTTTGACGTTATTATAGTATTTAATAACATTATTATGGAATGGGGTATCAAAATGGGAACACTACAAGCAAGTTTAGACACAATTACACAACAAAGCAAAACAACTATGCCAATGAACGCTTTTACTGTATTAGAAAATTCAATAGCTTCACTTCAACAAACTGGTATTGCTAACGGACTAACTGTTGGTGATAAAGCACGTGATTTTACTTTAACTAATGCAAATGGTAACCAAGTCAATTTATATGAGGAATTAACAAAAGGACCTATCATTTTAACATTTTATCGAGGATCTTGGTGTCCATATTGTAATCGTCAGCTACGTGCATACGAAGAAATACTACCAGACATTAAAAAAATTGGAGGGAGTTTAATTGCCATCAGCCCACAAACTCCAGATAATTCATTAACAATAAAAGAAAAAAATGATTTATCTTATGAAGTAGTTAGTGATTTAAAAGGCTTAACAGCTGCAAAGTATAATGTGTTATTCGATGTTCCACCAGAAGTGAAGGAAGTATATGATCAGTTTGGATTAGATATATCAGAATACAACGGAGGTGGCAACTGGCTTATACCAGTACCTTCAACATTTATGATTGATGAAACTAGTAGAATACGATTTTCATATGTTAACCCAAACTATATGCAACGGTTAGAACCTGAAGACCTGCTTACAGCACTCAGAAACCTCTAAAGTGAAACATACATACATCTAAATCTGTTTATTGGCTTCGTTTGCATTGATTGTTATTTATCTTGGTTAAGGAGATTTAGCACGACATGAATTAAAATCCCTATATAACGTTTTTTTCAAAATGCAATTTTATCTTATATTTTTGCGCTAATTATATTATGTAGCACCCTCTTTTCATGCTTCATACATAGAAATCTACAAATCAGGCGTAGGTATTTCTGTTTTAGGCTTTTTAAACTTTGTTAGTAAGAATTAGCTTGAATAATTTTTTATTATTTACAAACGCTACATGTTAGGAGGGAAGCTACGTATGAAAAAACAACAAAAATCTAAAGAAATTGGTCAAAAAACAGAATCTATGAACCCTATGGACCAAGGATTAAATTTAGTTTCTCAAGTCGTCAATAATACGACAGGTCTTGATGAGGGTAATGATGGAAAATTGAGTAAAACAGATTAAACAAATACCATTCAGGTGTTTGTTTTTTTGTGTTCAAATTTCACCTTAATTTAAGGTGAGGATTTCATGCTATATTTATTTCATTTAAGGAGAATTATTATGAACAGTACGCTCAAAGATATGCAATCAGAACTGATCGTTGAAGCAAAAAAAGGACTCCCTTTCTTACTATCTGGGACAATCGTTTTTTTTATCATCTCACTTTTACCCGTAATTTTCGCAAAAGAGATCATCCATTTCATTTGGTTATTTGGGTTATCCTCCATTTTTCCATTAGGTTTTATAATAAGTAAAATACTCCGCATTAATTTACTTGTAACGCATAATCCTATAGGTATATTAGCATGTATTATTGCTGTTCCTCAGGCTTTTTATATACCTCTTTATATCATTGTATATATACTAATTCCTCAATACTTGCCATTTACTATTGGACTACTCATCGGTTCACACTTTCTTCCTTATGTGTGGATTTATAAAAGTAACGCTTATTTATTTATAACATTAAGTGCTTGTCTATCCTCTATTATATTTGGTTGGATTTTTGTAGATTACGCCTTTACGGTAGTACCATTAGCAAACTTCATCGTATACGGTGTTGGCGCATTACTTATCTTAAGAGAACTGCGAGTTGAATTTGTTTATTAAAAAAGGTAAATATATAAAGCTTTTTCTCATATATGAATGAACATAACGTAAATCGATCGATACTGCTCGCTCTTTATAAATAATTTATCTATCCCGCACAATAGCAACCGTGTGCCCATAAAAAAACATACGGTACATTTTACCGTATGTTTTATGAATAGGTATTTCGTAATTAGAGCTACCTATATTATCGTGGACTAATTTCGATCAGTTTAATTTGGTGGTCATCTATCTCTTTGAGAGTAAAGATATAGCCTTCGTATTCAATGACTTGATTTTCTTGTACGTCTATCTCCTTCGTCAAAATCCACCCACCAATCGTATCGATATCCTCATCATCAATACTCAAATTCAATAATTTATTCACTTCACTAATTAGTACTTTGCCATCAAGTATATAATGGTTATCTTTAATATTTTGAACGTCTGGGGTTTCATCCACATCAAACTCATCCCGGATTTCACCAACAATTTCTTCTAAAATGTCTTCAACGGTAACTAACCCTGACGTACCGCCATATTCATCGATTAATATAGCCATATGAATTTGATCTTTTTGCATTTTTTTCAATAAATCATGAATAGGAATCGTTTCAATTACGTAAATAATCGGTGTGACAAACTCTCTAATCGTTGTGGTGTCTATATCTTTGACATCAAAATATGCTTTAATCATCGATTTAAGATTTATTAAGCCTATAATATGATCTTTATCACCATCAATAACAGGGTATCTCGTATACCTCTCATCTTTCACTTCTCTGAGAAAATCTTGGATGGACAAACTCACATCAAAACTTACGATTTCTGTTCTTGGTATCATAATTTCTCTAGCAATACGGTTATCAAATTCAAAAATATTGTCAACATACTTGTATTCTGATTGATTTATTTCTCCACTCTGATAGCTTTCAGATAGTATGATGCGTAATTCTTCCTCCGAGTGGGCCATTTCATGTTCTGATGCTGGATGCAAACCAAATAATTTAATAACAACCCTAGCTGATCCATTTAATAACCAAATAAAAGGATACATGATTCGATAAAACCATATTAACGGTGTAGCTAATAATAATGTAAGCTTTTCTGCTTTTTGAATCGCTAACGTTTTAGGTGCTAATTCACCAATTACGACGTGTAAATAAGTAATTGTACCGAACGCTATAGCAAATGAGACGATACGTGAAACAGAAGTTGGCATATCAAAATGTTCGAATACTGGGTGTAATAATCTTTCTACTGTTGGCTCACCAACCCAACCAAGTGCTAAAGCTGTAATTGTAATACCCAATTGACAGCTCGATAAGTATTCATCTAAGTTACTCACAACTTTTTTTGCTGCAATCGCTTTTTTATTTCCTACTTGAACTAATTGATCTATGCGGCTCACTCTCACTTTCACGATTGCGAATTCCGCCGCTACAAAGAAACCTGTTAGTCCGATTAAGATTACAATTAAGAATAAATACAATAAGTCAATACTGTCCAATAAAATTACCTTACTTACAATGAAGTAAGGTGTCACCTCCTGAATAAAAATATAAATACCTAGAAATTAGTTCCTTTTTCTGTGCTTTTTTGTCCTGTTTTTTGAACAAGCATATATGCTAATGCAATTATTATATATGATAGTCTAAATTACGACAAGAAACACAACATATAAAACACATACTTTAAAGAAAAAAATAGCAATTTGCAAGAAAAAAACTTCCATCAAAGCTTTTACTACGGGTGTTTTCGCAAAGATTGTTCTTCAATAAATGCTAGCTTGGCACAGATTGTTGCTTTTCGTTCTAAGATATAAACAAAAAGAGCCTGTATAAAACGATGACTTTTAAGTAAAACCATCTTTATCTTCTAGTATAGAAACAATAGCAACAAAGTTTATGAAAATAGCCTTTACTATCTATACGAACATATACGTGAAAGGTTTCACCATTTTAAATATACTTATGATAATATTGTTACATCTCTTTTTAATTGCAGTATTTTGAGGTGGTAACTAAACAAAAATTCGTAGGCTTCTAGTATTTTTTTTGCTTCAAATACGCTTCTTCCCCACACTGTAATCCCATGATTTCTTATGAGTACAGCACCTTTGTCAGCAGTAACGTAAGTACTCAATGAATCTGCTAACAGTGGGATATATGCATCATTTCTTATAATCGGTATTGTAATTTCTGCATCTTCCTCCCATTCATCGAGTGCTTTGATCATTTCTTGTCCATGAAAACTCACTTGTCCTTGCTCTCCATATAGTTCTGATATAACATTATTATCTACCGTATGTATGTGTATACAACATACTGCATTTGATTGTTTATACACTGCGAGATGAAGTGGCGTTTCTGCTGAAGGATATAATTTGGTACTACTCGTAGGGTGTCCTTGTTCATCTACTAATAAAAAATCATCCTTTGTGCGTTGCCGTTTGTCCTTTCCACTTACCGAAATGAGAAATGTTAACGGAGAATCACTTGCTTTGATTGAGAGGTTGCCACTAGTTGCATAAAACCAATCTCTTGAACCTAATTCATCCTTTAAGCTAGCTAATTCATCCCATTTTTCTTGAAAAACGGTCATTTTATCACCTCGACATATTTTTCATTAACTTTATGACTTCTTTTTCTCCTTGATATCATTCGTGTTATATATTGTAGAATCCTGCTCATAGCATCGGTTAATACTTTAACAAACTGTGACAATTCAATTTTCGAATTTAAATATATTTAAGTAATTTGCTAAAACTACACTTAAGTTTCATATATATTTTAAACATTTGAAAAAGTTATTGACAAAGAAAATCACATATTGTTATGATACACTTCATACAAACAAATTTATGGATCGTAATCACACACGAAAATTTTATAAGTTAGTCTCTTATCAAGAGTTGGCTGAGGGATTTGGCCCTATGAAGCCCAGCAACCGACCAAAAAACACCTTAAGGTGGGTAGAACTTTAATGTTCTACAAAGGCACGGTGCTAATTCCAACAGGAAGTAAGACTTTCTGAAAGATAAGAGGTAGAAGTTCGTTCTTCAAGCCTCTTTCGTCCAATAAGAAAGAGGCTTTTTCTAGTTAACATATACAAAATAACGCTTTTTGGGAGGTATTTATGAGTTCAATTCAAAATACTAATTATCAACCGCTAACCGAAAAAAATGCAATTTCTTTAGCCCAAAAATTAAATCTTTTTCCTGAGAAATCATTTTTAACATGTAAGGAAATTGGGGATGGAAACTTAAACCTTGTCTTTCGGATAGTCGATGAGCGTAACAACAAAGGAATCATAATAAAGCAGGCATTACCCTATGCAAAAGTTATTGGTGAAAGCTGGCCGCTTACTTTAAAGCGTGCAACAATCGAAAGCCATGCGTTACTTACCTTTGCAAGTTATTGTCCTGAGCATATTCCAAAGGTTTACTATACCGATGACAAATTGGCAGTTACTGTGATGGAAGATTTATCTCATCTAGACATCGTCAGAAAAGGGTTCATAAATAAAAAATCATATCCATCCCTCTCAACGCATATTGGTACTTTTTTAGCAAAAACATTATTTTTTACTTCTGATTATGCTTTTGGAGCGGAAAAGAAAAAGCAACTACAAAAACAGTTTGTCAATCCTGAGCTGTGTAGAATAACAGAGGATCTCGTATTTACTAACCCTTTCTTTAATCATGACACAAACAACTATGAAAAAGAATTACAAGAAAATATTCAAGCTATGTGGAATGACTCTTTCCTAAAGCTTGAAGTCGCAAAATTAAAAAAAATATTTTTAACGCAAGCTGATGGTATTATTCATGGAGATTTGCACACGGGAAGTATAATTGCCAATGAGGAAGAGACGAGGATCATTGATACTGAATTTTCCTTCTGTGGTCCTATAGGGTTTGATATGGGTATATTTTTCGCAAACCTAATTTTACAAATTTTATCTCGAAAAGATAATGAAAGAAACTACTTATCCAATTGTATTGAAGATACTTGGGACACTTTTAACACAACCTTTGTTAAGCTATGGAAACACCATAGCCTTGAGGCCTTTGCTGAGGTTGAAGGTTTCGTGGAGCACATATTAACACAAGCATTTGCAGACGCTGTTGGTTTTGCTGGATGTGAAATGATTCGCCGTACGATTGGCTTAGCACATGTGGAGGATTTAGATCGCATTACTCCTCACGAGAGAAAGATTCAAGTTAAGTCGACTGCTCTAGAAGTTGGTAGAACACTTATTGTAAATCGCCAAAGTCTAACACATGCTTCAGCAATTCAAGATGTTATTCAACATTCCGAAAGGAGATTTGTAAGATGAAGCAAGTCTCAACTCTTCCTTTATCGGTAGAATGGAAAGACCATTTCATCACAATTTTAGACCAACAAAAGCTACCAGTTGATACAGTTTTTATAAATTTAACTACTCTAGAAGACGTTTATCATGCTATTGCTTCGCTAAAAGTGAGAGGTGCACCAGCAATTGGCATCGTGGCAGCTTTTGGATTAGTGCTAGCTGCACAAAGCTATCATGTACATAGTCTAGTAGATTTTAGAACTAGGCTTGGCAAAGGTCGTGACTATTTAGTAAGTTCACGGCCAACAGCTGTGAACCTAAGTTGGGCATTAGACCGACTCATTTATTCTATTCAACAAGCGACAACAGTTGATGAAGCGATCACAGTATTAACCGATGAGGCCATCAAAATACAACTCGAAGATGAAAGCGCCTGTCGTGAAATTGGTGAGCATGCACTTAATTTATTAGGTGCAAAGCGCCGTATTTTAACAATATGTAATGCAGGCTCTATCGCTACAGCTAGATACGGTACAGCACTTGCTCCGTTTCATCTCGGTAAGGAGCGTGGAATTGACTTTTCCGTGTTCGCGATGGAAACTCGCCCTGTTTTACAAGGGGCGAGGTTAACAACTTGGGAATTAACTCAAGTAGGAATTGATGTTACACTTATCACCGATAATATGGCTGCACATACTATATTGTCAAAAAACGTAGAAGCAATAATCGTTGGAGCAGACAGGATTGCTCGAAACGGTGATACAGCTAATAAAATAGGAACGCTAGGCTTGGCGATTCTTGCACAACACTTCAGCATCCCGTTTTACGTAGCTGCACCACAATCAACATTTGATGATTCAATAATGAACGGAATTGGCATAAAAATAGAAGAACGTCATCATGAAGAAGTTACACATATTGATGGAAAAAAAGTCGCACCGAACGGCATAAATATTTACAACCCTGCTTTTGATATTACGCCTAACGAACTGATCACTGCATTCATCACCGAAAAAGGCATCAAATAAGGGGTCAGATCTCCACTGCTTTACACAGTGGAAATCTGACCCCTTTCAATTTACCAGCCTACACCAATAATTAGTGCTTCTGGATTAGGATGTTCTAGTAGCGTACTGTAATTTCTTACATCATCATAAGCAAAGCCGTATGCTAAACCGTCAATGCTATAATCATGCCAGAATTTAGCATAGAAGTTCGCTGTATCGTTTTGATAGAAGAAATCTGAATTTCCCCAATTAACAGGGTCATACATAATACCTCTATTTAATGCGGCACAAACTTGAGCTTCCACTACTTTCTCATCTGCACTTCCTGTGTCCATCGGTCCTGAACACTCAAAAACTTCAAGTGTCGATGGTTTCCTTGCAATGTTTAAATTGTAAGGTCCACCGTTTTTCGAAAAGACGAAGTTATCTCCCTGAACACGACCACTAAATGTTCCTGCTTCTGCAGTAAAGGTTAATTCATTCGTTCTATAATAATCCCAAACTTCATTCACATAGTTATCAAAATAGTTTTCATATGTTCCTCCTGGCTTAAATTGACCTTTACCTGGAGCAACGATTCTATATGGTTCTTCCACTAATGATTGGAATTCCGATGGCATTTCATTTTTAAATGCACTAAATAACTGGTCACGCGTATATGTTTCACCTACGATTTTATCATACCCATCTGAACCTAGTAATCTATTCGTAATTGGGAAACTAAATTGGTCTACTCGAGTAGAGTTTCCGTGATAACCCCATTGGTCAATTGTAAACTCAATCCATTCGAAATAAATATCTTGGTTAGGATCTGTTGGATTATTTAAATCTGGACCTGCAAATCCTACTCTACCATCTGCTGCTTGATTTAACTTAATATACATTGGACTTCCTAAACTAATAAACATTCTTCCAGAGTCAATCTCTGGCATTGAAGTCCAGTCTACTTCACTCATTTTATAAAAGTAGTTTGGATAGTTTTGACCGTTTTTCGTCAAGTGACCTGGTGCATCATTGTCACTAATTTTACTTTCTATCAAATTTCCATCTTTATCTACATGACTAAGCTGTCCAGTAGCTTTATTGTAACCAAGAATAGCCCAGTAAATTTCATCATCAGAATACTCTCCACCAGTATTATTTTGTAATTGGAATGTCATCACACCATTTCCAGTAGGAATAGTTCCAGGTTCTGGTGTTGGTGTTGGCTCTGGTGTCGGAGTTGGTTCTGTTGGTTCTGTTGGTTCTGTTGGTTCTGTTGGTTCTGTTGGCGTAGCTGAGTTTTTAGTAAATTCAACCCAATTTAAGTTACCGATACCTTCAGCTGCACCTTTAAATACAAAATATACATCATGTGTACCTGTTACATTATTGATAGTGGCAGTGTTTGTAACCCAGTTTTGCCATCCGCCAGTATTTTGAATAGCTACTGTTCCAACTAAAGTTCCAGTAAGGCTATCTAACCTTACTTCAATTGATCCACCTGTTGATTGACTAGCTACTCTAGCTTCAATCCCTTTTGCACCATCGGAACCAAAATTAACATTGTTAAATGCTATATAGTCGCCGTTGTCTGTCCAACCTACATTTTTCCCACTACCTAAATCAGTAGTATCTTCTGTTTGAATACCTTGCATTGAATCGTAGTCTTCTGCTTGTATTTTCTCATAAGCATTGATGGAACTAGGATTCGTTGGTTCTGTTGGTTCTGTTGGTTCTGGCTCTGGAGTTGGTTCAGAAGGTTCTGTTACCACTCCAGTTGAAGTAAGTACCATGTCATCGATACGAACAATTTTCGCAGTCCCTACCCCTTCAAAGCGTAAAAATTTCGCATTTGTCAAATTTGCTTGAAAATCAGCTAAAGGTATAGAAATTGTTTTATAAATGCTTGTTACGCTACCGTAATCAGATAATTTTAGTGAGCGATTTGTTCCATCATTTAATACGATGTTAATATAATCCTCTTCGCCACCATTTGCGCCTTTTAAAGTAAGCTCCAGTGTATCATAAGCAGAAATGTCTTTATTTAAGTGCTGTTCAAATGATTCTGCACTTGTCCTACCATTAAAGAAGAAATACAAATTAGAATTACCTTCTAGATTGTAAGCTCCTCCGTTACGTACAATTGATTCTCCCAAATCATTTGTATTCGTGTTCCACTGTGTTGAAGAGTTAAAATCGTCAATTATTAGTGGCTCAACATCTGGATTTGGTTCAGGTGTTGGTTGTGGCTCCGGCTCTGGTGTCGGCTCCGGAGTTGGTTCAGGTGTCGGCTCTGGAGTTGGCTCTGGTGTCGGCTCCGGAGTTGGTTCTGGTTCTGGCGTTGATCCATGCGTACTATTATATTCTGGTGTGTTATACGCAGGAGTCCCATTATTATATGTGAATGAATAACTAATAACGTCTCCAGATTTCAAACCATCCACTTCATGTGTGAAAGTAGCTCCTGATTTATTCATTCTTACGTTTTGTTGAATACCAGAGTTAATTTTGTAATGAACATCTACCCAGCTTGTATTCACAAAAGACGTAAATGTAATTTGAGATTTTGTTGAGGTTATAGTGTTAACATCATGTTCATAATCAGCTGCTGCTGCAATATTATTATTAAAAAATGGTGATATTATTAATGATAGTGCCATTATCACCGTAAGCACTTTTTTAAACATATCGTTACCTCCGTACAATTATTAATAATAGTTAGTTTACTAGATTTGTTGATATGAAGTTTTGCACAGTAACCTCCTTCCACTCATATATTACGTACCCTTTGTCATTTTAGTGGGGGTCAAAAATAAAAAAACCTAGCGTTTTATTTTTTACGCTAGGTAGCATAGTTTTAATACTATGAAACTCGATTAGAATTTATTCCAAGTTGTAACTTCATCAAGTGGTAAACGAGATTTTGCAAAGCCTACTTGTTTGGCCTTACCAACAGAAATTAACATAACAGGAGAGAAATTTTCTGGAACATTGAATTCTTTGATAAATTGATCAGGGTTAAAACCTCCCATTGGTACTGTATCAAGGCCTTTTGCCTTTGCTGCAAGCATTAATTGCATAGATACGATACCACCATCAATCATCGCTACTCTTGTTGCATCTTCATACGATAGATTTCCATAATGACCATTAATTTGATCTACATAGAATTTTTTAATTTCTTCTGTCATCGCACCTTTGGTTACTAACTCACCATATATTCTTTCTGCGTTTTTATATGCTTCTAGGTCTCCAAGCACTGCTATAACAACTGATGCATCAACGATTTGTTGTTGATTATTTGCAATTGGTAGTAATTGCTCTTTTGATTCTTGATCTTGAATAACAAGAAATCTCCAAGGTTGTAAGTTACTTGAAGAAGGAGCCAAAATTGCAGTCTCTAAAATTTCATTAATATCACTTTCACTCATTTTATATTCTGGATCATAATGACGAATTGAACTTCTTTCTTGTGCAACTGTGAAGAAATTTTGGTCAGTTAGTTCCTTCGGTTTTTCACCACTCATTTTTATTTCTTTAATTTTATTTAAATATTCTTCACTTGCATTTCTACTTTGTGCCATTATTAAATCTCCTTTTATTTAAACTGTATTTATTTCTATTACAGTATAATGTTCTAACTGTAATTTTGTCAAGTACAGTTTGATGAAAGATCTAGAATACTATTTCAAATGTTTGACTCCCCTTTTATAGCAACGAATTCACCTATATTAGGTGTAAAGATAACATTTTATTTTTATTTCTCAAAAAAATCTATTTAAGAAACAATATAGTAACATAACTAGCCCACTATAAAAGATGTCAACCGAGCCCTCCAAATATATGGTACAAACAACGGTAATATGTAATACTGGAGTGACCAGAGGCATTAACAGAGCAGGTATACTTCCTAATGTACATCTTCGAAATCATGTATAAAGGAGAACTGCGTGTTTGGTAGGAATCAACACCCCCTCTCTATCACACTCTTTAAACCCTTCCATGTGAGTACATTTTTTATTTTCTTCCCCTACTTTAGTTATATGAGCTTGTATAATTTTTTCTGTAGTTAATGTTCCTTTGTAATATCAATATACATTATAATAGGATGAAAGTGAGCAAGTGTGGTTCGTTAACGCTCCAACAGAATGGGCAACTGGTGAATCAGGATGGTCTAAACGAGATCTTACTCTAGAAGCGAGGCCTAAATTTTATCAAAGTATTTTTGTATATAGACCAATACTCAAGAAGGAAATACCTTAGGGCTTATAATAAACTTCTATGTTAGTTACACATTAACTAAATAACAAGGGGTAATTTAATGAAACGATTATTTATTACATTCATACAAATCGCAGTACTAATTGGGTGTAGTACTAACCCCCATGACAATATTGATACATTCAGAATTGCAGAATCATATTATGCAGGTGGAGGCTCTGAGGATTTAAGTACTGCTCACTTTCAATATTTTATAACTGTTTATTACAAAGAAGGCATGAACGTTGATATTAATAGCATTGAACCGGTATTAGATGAATGGATAGAGAGTAAAGTGATAAATAAGAGTATTAATAATATTACTGACAATAAAGATGGAAATTTCATAAAAGTAGTTGGTAAAGTGACATTAGATACATGGGGATTTAACAAAGAAACCGCTCCTAAAATAGAAAGAGATGAGAAACCAATTCAAGGGATATCTTTCCAACTGGACAATGGGGAAAAATATAAAGTGACTGGATTTGGAGAATCTACAAGTGTAGATCAATTACCTGAAGAAATTCAGGAGTAGATTTAACTTTACTCTCTCTTATTTGCTTACACAGAAACCTATAATACATTCAAGTCTTAAAGTTCTCTGAGTATGTCTTAAAAAGCAATACGTTACAGTATCATTCTTTACATTCATTATTCTAATGAGTTTTTTCTACTCGTAGATTGATAGTAAAGTTATTAATTTTAAAAGCTTAAACACTAAACCCCGTCTTGGTTTAGACGGTGCAAGCGTTTTTGATTCTTGTTAGGAGAAACTCCTTATTGTTCAATAACGGGAGAACATTTCTTGTAAATTACTAACCTATACATCATACTATTCATTTTAAATAGTTTTAGTTATTCTTCAATAAGCTTTGGTTCCGAAGCATATACAGAATCTGTTGGTCCATTATAGACACTTGGCCAAATTACAACAGTTACACCATCATTAGTTGAAAACGGTTGATCAGTTGTTACTGAGAGATACTGCCAACCAGTTGTAACGTCAACCTTTACACCGGCTGATTCTGTATTATTACGATTTAGAAATTGTATTAGAAGTAATTTAGTTAGAATGGACCACCTACTACTCGCCATAATTAGACTTAGATATTCATAGGATTAAATATGACGACGTTGTGAATATCCGAAATAAATAAAAATAGGTAAAACCCTGTTTTCATCTTTTGTTCTCAGGGTTTCACCTATTTTAATGTTCCGGTAATCAAAACTACTAAAGTTAAAGCTATGATCCAAAAAAGCCAACCTTTTAACACTGGCTTTTTTATATTGTAACTCAACATTGTCACCTCATTTAGCAATTCTACCTCGGTTAGATTTCATCTTTCTATTATTAAGTGCTAATTGCATTTTTGATAAATCCTGTTGGATTCTATCTAAAAGATATTCTGCTTTTCTAATTTCGTCGATAGATTTGTGTGCTCTATTATTAAGTATTTCATCTGAATAAGCAAGCGCTTTCAAAAGTTCTCCGGATAATTTTTCATATTGTTTTACATCTTTCAATATAAATCCTCTCCTATCTCTTCCGTTACCCTTCTATGCCTTGAAAGAGTAGTAAAACGTTACCTTCTTGTAACGTTTTACTATTGAAAAGATATTTTATATAAGCACATGAGGGGAAATTTGGATATTTATTTAATTTTACCAAAATAATAAAAAGTACGCTTTTAGCATGAGAGGCGATTTAGGGAGATAATATACTAGTTTTCTTTAATATACTATGTATTTCTTTATTTTATATAAATATATTTATAATGAATTAAATTTTGTTTTATAATTTTAGAATTTGGTGGGGCAATAGTTTATATCTTGACTATCTTTTTTACCTTTGGCTGCGTTAATGTTTAATGTTGTTTTTCGGATGAATGATTGCGAAACCTTAACTATCAAGGTTTCCAATCATTTTCATCATAATGCAACCCACAAATCTCGCTAAAAACAGTTTGTGTCTCAACATTTACGTTTCACAGCACCTTATCTTTAATATCGGTGACAATATCCTTTTCTCAACATTGAGGTTCCAATATGTCTTCATTCATAACAATGTGTGTTTTATCTATAATATTTGGTTAGTTCTTTTTTTTCATCTCCATAATTGACAACTGTGCGTAGTGCTATTTACATTGAGGTTTGAACAGAAACATGGATATTATATAGTAGTCTTTCTTTCTTGATTGTTCCAGAGCTATTAAACCCTTTCATTAAACTAATAAAGTTAGCCTGATAAACTTCTAACCCGCATCGGTCCGAAACAAAACAGGTAGTAAATAACACTTTCCAATAATAAAACGCTCAGGTTAACCTGAACGTTTTATTGTTAATTAGCATGTTATTTTGGTTTAAAATATCAACCTATATTTAGCTGCAATAGGCTATTTCCTTGTCGCTTGTTTCTTTACTATAGAAGAGCCTTCCATGACTGTGGATATAGCATGTTTATAAACTAATTGTTGTTTTCCTTCTACTTCAGCAAGTACAGTGAAAATGTCAAAATCGATTACCTTACATCGAAACTGAAAACCACTAACCAAGATTATTGTGACAAGTGATTGATTTTCTTTTGCTGTTAAAAGCTGAGTATCTTGTTGATTAATTTGATTTTTATTACTTTTCATACTTCTACCATCTTCCTTTATATTCCATTTTTAGTTTGTATCCAAATAAAATGAACATTTTATTGTGTTTATATGAAAGTTCTTAGCTCTGCTATAACGAATAGACTCCTACAAATTTAATCTTGATGAAATTTAGCAGGATTAACGTTTTTAATTAAAATGAGTCCATCATATTGTTCACTAGGGATAAAGGTTTCTTCATATAACCCCCAAAGCTTACTCGTTCCTTCAGTATTCCACCAATACTTATTAGACATATCATCTTTAATATCAATATTTAAAAAAGTAACTGGATGTCCAGACTGATAAAGATGTTGCTCAATTGAATTTTTTTTATGATCGGTTATTACATCAACAACCTCGCCCTGACCAAGAGTATTTTTCCCATTATACATATAAAGTCCTACTACATATGATTCCTCTATAATCTTTTTAGGTAAATGTTCAACAAAGGTAACAAAAGGTGGGATACCATCACTACTTTCAACTTTAATCTTGGATCTATTTTTCATAATATGAGCATTATGAGCCCATACAACAAACTTTTCATCCGGATACACTTCTTCAAGAAGATACACTAAATTTTGTGACATTAGTTTATCTCTCGGTTCATTATCTCTCTCATTATTACTAAAATATTCATCATTATAGACATCAATAAGGGCGTTCATTCTTTGCTTAAGTATCATTAGAATTAAACTTTTCATGTCATCTTCTAGAAATGTTTGATACTCTCCTTGTTTCACATAGTTAGATAATACATTATACTTCTCAATCAATTCTTCTATATTTTTAACCCACTCACGATTTTCAACATTATTAAAATCTGATCTAATTAATTTTAAAAATTCAACTTCTACATCTCTAAGTTCTTCTGCAAAATCTCTATTTTTATCTTCAAAAAAATTGTATAGTACTTGACTTGTTAATTGTTGTGGTTGTATGTCAACCCCTGCAATTTCAATAGGGGTATTTGAAGTTTTCTGTTCTTTTATGTATTGTAATAACTTTATATTATTATCAGTATACCATATACCCAACAACGCATTTTTTAACGCCTCAGTTGCACTCTTATCTACAAGCATCTCATTTGTAAAATTAACATCGGCTAAACCGCTTTCAAATGCGATAACATTATAATCTAATTCTTCATGTAAGTACTTAATAAGCCTGCCTTTAATTAAATTGTATTCAGCTACCGTGTGTGAGCTTTCTCCGAGCATGACTATTCTTTTATCTTTAAGTACATCCTTTAAAAAAGTCAGATCACCATAATCATCACTTTCTAGTTCAATCCGTTTAAATTCGTTGGCTGCTTCATAGAAATCTGATTTAATCTGCGTCTCATTAAAGACCTCTTGACTACTTTCTCGTTGATTATTTAGTAATTCCTTATTAGCACAGCTAGAATTTAATACTAGATTAATACATACAAAAATAATAATCAAACCTGAGTTTTTTTTAATAAACTTCAAAAGATTCATCCCCTCCTGATTTAATTGATATCACATTTTGTATTAGTTTAGTTTAATAGATAAAAATGGACTTCCATTAAAGAATACAAATTGCTACTAGAATTACTCCAAATCACAACATCATTTTAATTCTATCATAATAATACATTTACTGACATAAATGTAAAGTAAAACCTCTACTCAAAAGAGTAGGGGTAATCTTATAAGCTATTAATTCCTTATACAATTACATTAATTTCAACATCTAAATTTACGTCTGATTCTACTTCACTTACTTCTTCGATTGATACAATTTTCGTTTTATAGTAGCCTCATCTTAAGCGAAAGCCAATTCTGTAGTTGTTAGCTGCTAAATTTGTCACTTTATCATTTAAAATCTCCACACATCCAAAGAGGAATAATCTCATTACACATAGAATAGGTTAATGTTGGTAAATTTTTTTAAGGAGTGAGGTAAATGTTAGAATTTGAATTAAAGAGTATTGAAATGATCAGAAATAAGGTTCTAGCAACAATCGATGGTCTTTCTGATGAACAATTGAATAAAAAAGTATCTGAAGACCGTTGGAGCGTTGCTCAACTACTTAATCATTTATACACGAGTGAACTAGGGTTTACATCTTTAATAAAAGCTGGCTTAGAAAATCCTGAAAGTAAAGAAGCAAAAAAAAGACCTCTATTATTAATGCTAGACAGATCTCAAAAAGTAAAAGTTCCTGATGAACTTGGCCCTACAGATGACTTTATGACCAAAGATAAATTATTACAATGTTTATCAGAATCGAGAGAAGGATTGTTAAAAGTACTCAATGAGATGAATGATAACGAAGACAACTATACGAAAGGAATTCCAAATCCGGTATTTAAATATTTAAATTTGGCTCAATCTGTGGAGTTTATCGGCTTACATGAATTAAGGCATTGGGAACAGCTGAATGAAATAATCATTGATAGCTTTTATGTACCAGTAGCTAATTAAACTCCCACAAAATCACATATTATACACACAGAAATTACACAACTTTATTATTTAATAGGGTTATAGCAATTTTTCATATTGTTTTCCCCTCTCTTATTTAAACACACGTTGTTACGTGTGTTTTTTTCGTTACAAATTATTGTCAACGTACCTTACCTAATGCCCAAGGGCGATTAAACCCTAAATCATATATAGAGCTCAACTACAACTGATAAACAATCCCATCAGTCGGAAAGTATACATTTTTTAGTATCTTGTGACTCAGCTGGCTAGATAACAACTTATGTTTTAAGTTGTTATCTTACCTGCCAAAATTAAGTTGTTATGTTATTATTATTTATTTGTTATAAAGAATATAGTGATAGTATTTTTTGTTCTCAATTACTACAGTATCAATAAAAGTAAAATTACTTTTTACTATTACTCTATTTGAGCTTACATTATTTGTTAAAGCAATAGCATTGAGGGATTTCAGGTTCGTATTGTCAAATAAAAATTTAGTAAATGCCTTCACAGCTTTAGTTGTATAGCCTTTATTTCTATGGTGCATTGATAGAACAAAACCAACCTCCCTATTTGGAGCCGGCAATTCTTCCTTTATAGAAGTCGTTATACAGCCAATAAATGCTTTAGTTTCTTTTAAAATTATCCCTAATTTTAAACTTTTTGTCCCAATATGAGGGACGGACTGTAAGAACTCTCTCCCACCAGGGATTTCCCAGTTTGCTAACCAATCCAATCTTTGTTCTTTCGGTGAGATCCAATCTGGTAAAAACTCAGCAACACCAGGGTGTGTAGTTATTTCGAAATATTCATCTAAATCTTCAATTCTCAATTCTCGTAAATAAATATCCCCACAGTCTATCATAAATTCCATATTTCGCTGTTCCATAGTTCTTCCTCCTTGATGTGAAGGAACACACATAGTAATTTTTATGTCTAATACACAAGTGAACATCACACTTTGGATTGCTACTTTATGTATCTTTACTACATGCACTCTCCTAGTTTGTATATGTAAAATTATAGTGTATAAATTTCAAAAGAAGATTAATAAATTGTAGGCATAAAGACCCCCATATCAGTCTATAATGAATTTTTATCTAATCTAGCTGAAAATTTGTACTTGTAACAACTCCTTCATACTTATATATTCAATGGATTGCCACTTCTTTAGTTTCTTAAACTTTTATCATTCATCAGTAGACTTTAGGATATATATATCCATTTCAACAGATTCTCCGTTTGATGTTTCTTCACTAAATGACGAAATCTTATAAAATTTATTTTTTTCTAATAATGCTATTGATTTACTGTTTAATGAACTCGTAAACGCCTCTATGGATTTAAGTTTCATATCATTAAAGCCATATTCAATAACTTTATTTAGTGCCTCCGACATAATTCCTTTTCCTACGTATTCAGGAAATAATACATATCCTACTTCTGCTTTTGATTGATTCATTGAAATGTTCCAGATAGTAATGGTACCTAATATTTTATTTGTAGATACATCTGCAATAGCCCAAATAATCCACTTATTGTTCTCAACGCCTTTATTCATACGATGAATATAATTTGGGGCTTCTTTAAGGCTTTTGTATACGGGCATATCAACATACTTAAAATTTTCTTTTTTTGACTGAAATTTAAAAATCAAATCTGAATCACTTAATTCAAGTTTTCTTAGTAATAATCTGTTCGTTCTTAGAGTAGGATCTCGATCTACATTCTTTACTGAAGTTGCGAAGGATAAAAGTTCTTTCATACTAGGTTGAATGAAATTTGAATTAATTTCCTTCATAAGAAGCCACCCTTTCTTGCTTAACTTCACCTTTTTCTACATAACCTCATTACCCTATATTAACGTAAAATTTCACAGCCATCTTATTATTATATTAAAACTACAATATTTTAGAAAACAAAATAACATCATAATAGTTATTTTCAAGCTCCCCTAATTTGTACAATTAGTTATTTAACAATCTGCCTTATTGAGGTATAACTATGGATTTTCACATGTTGCCATGATTTTTATATAATTTATAATTTCTATATTTGCCGTTTTCATCATTAACCAACTAAAATGCACATACCCCCATCTGTTTAAGATGGAGGTAAAATAAAGTATTAAACGTTTTGTTAAAGAATGCTTTAACTAGCTATGTTGACCCCTCGATTGCACAAGATCGTCACAGTGTAATTACAATATTTAAGATTAAAAAAGCTTTAATTCCTTCATTGTGTTATTCACATAAATGTTATCTAGAATAGCCTGCAACAGGATAATGATCAGAGTACTCATTATATTCGTTTAAAATCGCAGTCCATACTGGGGATTTTACATTCAACACTTCATTTACCCATAAGGATGGTTGTGCATGATCTTTTTCTACAAAAATATAGTCTAAGTGTTGAGGGCCGAAATCAGGGTACTCATATCCAAGAATACCATTTGTCTCAGGGTCCCATGTAGATGAATGACCTGTATATTCACCTGGTGGATCAACATTTAACGTTTCTAGCATCTCAGTGTACTCTTCCTCATTGTCCATTATAACGTTGAAATCTCCACCCAAAAATACAACTTCTTCAATTGGAATATTTTTTTCTTTTACAAAATTACTAATTTCTTGAAATTGCGTTTGACGGATTGATGCATCCTCACCATCGCCACACCCTGTATCATCTGCTTGTGCATGCGTTCCGATGATATGATAGAAGTAATCATTTTTTTGAATTTTTGCATATACAAAGCCTTTGTTAGCAAAGTAATCCGCACCGCATCCCTTTTCATATACATATTGAATTTGCTCTACTATCGGCCATTTACTAACAATTGAAACTCCACCATCTTCAGGTACAAAATTAGAATAAAAACCTAACGTTTCATCCCAGCCATCCTTACTTCGACCAGAAACAGGAGTTTGGAAAGGGTACTCTTCTTCAAGCTTTGAAAGTAAAGTCTCAGATGCTGAATTATCAAATAATTCATTAAGTATAATTGCATCTTGATTTTTCATATAGTCAGCTTCACCGATCATTTTTGCACGGTCTGCTTGTCCCCAACTAGTTATATACGTTGGTAATAGAAAGACGTTATGTTGCAACAGTTTAAAATCATTTGGATAATTGTCGTTTGCATTTGGCACACTGATTGGAAAAATACTAACAATTGCAAGTATCGAACTTAAAGCCACTATCCACTTCTTCATTTATTTCACTCCTTATTCAGAATTGTCACTTTTCAAATTCTTCTACTCTCCAGTTTCATTGATTCAAATGCTTAGGATCGAATAAAAGAATTATTCAAGGTTAGATTTTCATCCTACAATTTTTTATATTATTAGACAATAAAAAATATTCAAAATAGTTAAATATACATATATTGAAATTAAATAGTTATAGAAAAATTTATGTAAATAATACCAATATGACTCTTTCTACTAACTACTGCTAATTTATTAGACTGAGATCGAAAAATATATATTCGACAATAACCGCAAAGCTATAGTTAATCATGGGCATAACCTGTAGCGTCACTTTTACCGTTTTTATCCCATTCTTCATTTATGGACATTTTTTGATCATCCATTTGATCACAATTTCTAAGTAAATAGCAAAATTCAGGAATGTCAGTTACACTTCATTTAATCTAGGAACACACTGCGGGATATTCTTTATTTCTTCATTCTTCAACGTAAGATTTAGAAATGATTCTCTATTATGTTAAGGAGTAATAGCATTTTGAGAGAAATTTGAAGGTTATAGTAAAAAGTGGAGAGTTAAAACGAAAATTGACCAACACATACGTTAATGTAACGCTAAAATAAAAATAGGTAAAACCCTGTGTCAATGTACTAATCAAGGCTTTACCAATTTAATGAACCTAAAAGCATGAAGACAATAGCTATATCCTTTACTACCAATAAGGAGCTTTTAAGTTTTAATTTTTCTATATTTTGTGACAACCATCTCACCTCATTTAGCAATCCTACTTCGATTAGTGATCTTCTTTCTTCTATTAATAAATAATTGCATAAGCGATAAATCTTGATGAATTCTGTCCAAAAGATACTCTGCTTTCCTTATTTCATCGATAGATTTGCTCGCCCTATTATCAAGAACTCCATCTACATAGCCAATGGTTTTTAATAGTTCTCCAGACATTTTTTCATACTTTTTTACATCTCTAATCTTTAATCCTCTCCCTTCTCATGCCCTAGCCACCTAAACTCCGTAAAATAGGAAGAGCACTTTATAGTGATTTTCTTCCTATAGTGCAAGGTGGGGTTATTATCATTCTACCAAAGTTATTCAAGAGATGATTTTGGCTTGAGAGTCGATTTAGAGAGAGATTGTAGCATTTTTCTTCAAATTTCTATATATTTTTATAGCACTTATTAATATATTTATTTTTTTACCGTGTATTTTGTACAATAAAAGCACGAAATAAGCTAACCAATACGTATCAATTATCTTTTTGTGAGGCTCTTTTCGAATACTTTGTTGCATATGTTATCCAATTAGTAATAAAAAACGTTGTTTAACATGCTTAGTCATTGTTGTACAGAAGAAAAGATTCCATGAACTCCAGTTGTGTACGTGTTTAGTTCTTAAGTACAAAAGCAACAATTAATGCGAAAACAGTCTTTTGTAATGATATCACTACAATGTATCCTTAAAGAATGAAAATGAATAATCGGTTTTCTTTGTTGACTGCCATTCCACGTAAGTATACAGCATATTTGAATTATTGAGGAAATTTAGAATTGTTTAGCTCAATACATATCACCTTGAACGATACTAAGAGTTAGGTTGATTCTATAAGTAGTTAAAAGCTCATTAGTTACTAATTTGTGCATTTGAAAAGAGGATACGAGAAAGCCAGCTTTCACTGACTTTCCAAATACCTCTTCGTTAACAATTTAAGTGAAAAGCATCACGCTAAATTGTGTATACCCATCAACCATTTAGTATTAAACAAATGTAACTTTATCTTCCAGAGCCGCTCTTACCTTGGCAGGTGTACTAGGTTCTCTTCGGTATCCTAAAGGGATGACTAAAGCTGTTTCATATTCTTCTGAAGAGTAGTTTAGTAATTTTAAGACATCATCATTTACAAACCCTTCCATTGGACATGAATCGATTTTTAGTGTAGCAGCAGCCATCATTAAGAAAGCTGCAGTAATATAGCATTGGGATTTAGACCAAGCTGTAAATGCATCACTATTAGGAAACGACTGCAAGAAATTTATTGCAATTGGAATTCCATTTTCAGGAATCCTCTCACGTATTAATTGATTTACTTCCGGAGAGTTAGGGTCTAGTAATTTTTCTTTTTTAGCTAAAATCACAACAACTGCACTAGCATCTTCAACTTGCTGTTGACTATAACACACATCTTTAAGTTTTGATTTTGTATCTTTATCTTGTACAACTACGTACTCCCAATGCTCAAGGTTTAAAGAAGATGGAGCTTTTATTGCACTATTTAAGACAAACTTTAAATCTTTCTCAGGAATCATTTTATTTAATTGGAAGTGGCGCGTCGCATGGCGAAAATTTAACGCTTCTGAAAAGTTTTGCATATATTATAATCCCCTCTCATTAATAATGTAATAAAGTATAAGATTTCATCAATGTTGATTAAAATAAGTTCCTACAGTGATCATCCTGTAATATTTAGATAATGTTCATGCATGCAATTGAACAAGAATACATCAAAAGAGAAATGGTACCAATTCTCTATTACTTGAAAGATTTGTTTTTTTAATCCTTCTACGGTAAATTGTAAATATAAAAGTTTGCTTAGTAAATAAGTCAAATTTTTTTGACCATACAAGGGGGCTATAACTTTGGCATTATCGAGGAAAAAACCATGTGCGCAGCTCAGCAAGTTAGAAAAAATACTTATTTCAATAGACGGTAGATATTCCCCACTGTTAATATTAGCGCTTGAAAAAAATCATAGGTTTAGCGATTTATTGAGGCGGTTACCTGATGCTAATAAACAAAGCTTGTCAACTACGTTAAAACAACTGATGAAATACGAAATTGTCTTCAAAGACGTTATTAAAGAATCTGCCCCACAACATATCGAATATGGATTGACTGAAAAAGGTAAAAAAATCCGAGGAATCCTATTGCAAATGTCAGAGATCATATAGGATTGTCGTATGGTGACTACAACAAAGCTCCTAACACATAAACAATTGTTGAGTAGGAGGCTAACACAAACCGTGTAAGGGCGAAGGGAAAAGCTATACTCACAGCCCATATACTATATATATATAGCTACGGCAAAGGTTTATCTAGACACACGCTAGTTATTTGAATATAAATGAGACTCTCATTTTCGTATATATTTATTAGTAAGAAAACAATCATTCATGTGATAATAGCATTTGCTAAAAAAAAGATGATATAGTATTATTTAGAAATAATATTTTAATTGAAGGGGTTTAACATCATGCCTAATATTTCACTTGCAGAGGCTGTTAAGTTAAAAAGTGTTCTTTCTAATAGAGTTCGAGAGTTAGAAAATGAGATGGAGCGTGTAGCGTTTGTAGAAATTGAAAAAGGTAGTGAAGTTCCTGCTCAAACTCGTACACTCTCTACAGTTGAAAAAGAACTAGACGAGGTTAGAAAAGATTTACGATTACTAGATAAACTCATGTATCAAGCAAATATTCAAAATGAAATTGTTTTTAACGATGAAGCTTTAACTATTGTCGAAGCTATAGAGCTGGCTACCCAGTTACGTGCAAAAGCACGTACATATAAAAAGTATGGGGCTTCAAAAGAAGAATACCCTTATTCCTACGGGGAGAATGTAATGATAGTTAAATTAGCTATGTTTAACCCAGAGGAATATCGATTAAAATCAATCGAAATTGAACGTCAAGCTAATAGGCTATCTAATCTGATAAACGCCAAAAACTATGAAATAGAATTAGCATTTGATAGTGAAAAATATTTTTAATCCTTGAAGAGGTGAGACTCCACTTCAGGGCATAAAAGGGGAAATCTTGTTTTTCGTTAATTATAAATCAAACTTGAAATGGCTATAGTAAACCAATTACCTATGACCAATTACAAATTTACCGTTTACCAATGACCAACTACTAAGGTCGATGACCTGACCAATATCATTCTGTGTAAGTATGTTTTTTTCCCCTTTTATGGATCCCCTAACAAATTTGTTAGGGGATTATTTTATATTTATTTACCTGTTTTTTTACGAAAATACCTTAACCTTCTTGTTTAGGAGCTATAACATCACAATTTACGAAAAAAAAACTTTTTTATAGATCATTTGACGTTAGACATCTGTTTGCCAAAAGATAGATTATTTATTTTTATTATCCTTTATTTTCATTAAATTGTAATATTATTATTTATTCTAATTTTCAAATGATAGTATAATTTAGATATACACTTTGATAATAGTGTTTTCTCCTGAAATTCCATCAAGAAAAGAGGTTATTATTATGAAAAGTAGGTTTAGAAGCTTAGAAGGCAAACAATTACTTTATGAATCTTATGACCGCTTGTTGAATTTATGGGGTGTTGATCTTGAGGAGCAAGATATTGACACCCGGTTTGGGAAAACACATGTAATAATCACAGGAAATAAGAAAAACCCTCCTCTAATACTTTTTCATGGCACAGGCGACAACTCTGCAATTATGTGGATCTACAATATTAAAGAATTAGCACAACAGTTCTATGTGATTGCAATAGACACTCTTGGTGGGGCAGGTAAGAGTGAACCTAACGATGAATATTACAACAATTTTCAACCCCATTTATGGATAGATGATATATTAGAAACTTATAACATTAGTAAAGCACACATGGCTGGAGTATCATATGGAGTATATTTAGCACTTTCTTATGAAATTAGGAATCCTCATCGGGTAGATAAAATTATATGCATGGCAAGCTTTATCCCTATTAAAGGCTTAGGTCTAAAATACACACTATTAGGAATAAAAAGCGTCATGGTATTCTTTCCAGAAGTATTAAAGCCATCAGAAAAAAATGCTTTAAAGCTTCTTCGCAAACTAGGTAGTCCCATATCAGACACTCATACTATGAATAATGAACTATTAAAACATTTCCTTTATATTCTTAAATACAGTAAACCAGAGAGAAGAAAATTTATATCGTATGAAATGGAAGCCTTGTCTTCCTTCAAACAAAAAGCATTATTTCTTATTGGAGATTCAGACAGCATTGCTTATCATCCTGCCTATATTGACTTTTTTAAAGCCAATCATTTTAACTACAAAATAATTAAGGATGCTGGACATTCAATCAACCAAGATCAATCGGACATCGTAAATACAGAAATGACTGGTTACTTAATCGGATAAGATAAAAAACATCATTTATTGTAACAAGTAAGGTAAACTTTATTTTCTTGCTGATAATATCAATTTCCAAACTCACGATGGAAAAATGTGCTCATATCATGGAGAAAAATAGATACTTCAATGCATGAACCTTGACTGTCATCATATTTTTTAAAAATTAATGTAAATGACATGGTACATTAGTACATCCCTGAAACAAATATATTGCATACTATAAAATACAACCATTTTCACCCAACCCTCCATATTTATTCCTCCTTTCATGAATAATTTGGAGGGATTTCTTTTATTTTTGATCTTATTTCCGATAAAATGTCATGCTTGACTAAAACCTTCCTGCATTTTAGCTTTCCCTGTTTGCTATTAAAAGTTAAACTCTTTTAGTTTTCCCTCCAATTTTGGGTAAGCACCCAATCTCTTATCACCATACCCAAATCACTCATTCTAAATTTAGCATTCTTGTCTTGTCATCATTGGATAGTAAAGTTGTTTATTCTCCTGAAAAATCCTCTTTTGTATCACATGATTAGTCCAAGCTTAATTATAGTTTATAGAATAAAATATAATGCTCTTCTAATATGAAAAGCAATCTAATCAAATAGGGGGTGTAGTTGAATTGACAGTCTGTATTTTTAACACTTTGGCTGATACTGTTATAGAAAATGTACAAGAGATTTTTTCCGTCTGTTTTGTTAATACTGATCCATCTCTAGATGGTGCGGATATTGATGTTTTTGTTTCAGTTGGAGATATGGATCAAGCAGATAATTTCGAATCTTTTATTTTCGTACCAAATGATCCAGGAATGTTCGTTCCAATAACATTCACTGACGGTGTAGCAATTCTTGAAACTACTTTGTCTGTTGTTTCTTGTAGCGAATTTAAAATTAAATTTACTGAAAAAGGGCAATATAGATTTCAAATCCTCGTAACTTTAAAAGAAACCGGTCAACCTGTTGCTCAAGAATTTGTTTATGTAAATGTTTGTGATTAAATAATTGGACTTGTAGTTAAGCTATTAATACAAAGTTATCCTTATTATATAAGTAACTATTTAAGAGCTAGCCTAAAACTTAGGCTAGCTTCTTCTTATACTGCTATTTTTACATTGATTCTATTAGTTTTTATTCATTATTTCTGCTGGATAGCTTTGTGAATCCTTTCCTCCTATTTTTTCTTCAATAAGTATCGCTTTATCTGTTATTTTAGTTAATGCCTCTAATTTTTTTTCTGCTTCTTCTTTAGTATTAAAGGACTGGATTTCTACAAAAAACAGACCATCCTCATCCTTAAGAATACGTGTTTCATCTTTAACGAAAAACTCCTCTTCTAATGAACCAATAGTTGGTCCATTAGGGTGAGACTCTGTTCTTAAAGAATAAGTCTTCTTTTCCTCAAACTTTTTATCTTCTTTAAACATTATTACTATGCTTGCAGGGGCTTCTCTTTCTTCTACTATATATTCAACAGGCTTTTCAAATTCAATAACAAATCTAATGGTAGAATCATCTAAAGTAATAATTGTATAAATATCTTTCACATACTTATTTTCCAATATTTTTTCAAAGTTTTCAGCAGCTGAAAATCTTCTGGCACCACCAATCTCAAAGGTCATTGTATATGGATTTTCATCATACCTAACTTTAAAAGCTCCCACATTTTCCTGTAATTCTTCACTTTGTGAAAAGTTTATAAAAATATTTTCATACCCATCTGTTTCAAATGAATCTATTTGACTTATATCTGTTCCATCAGTTATAAAACCTCCGCCGGAATTACCATTATTAAATTGAAGGATCTTAACTAACTTTCCTGCATAAGGAATATCTTTCAATATATTTGCAAAAGTTGGTGATGCATTAACAGCAGCGATAAATAATATTAAAGCTACAGAAAAACTAGCACAAATTTTGAAGATCATATTTGTATTAGTTTTTGTCTTTTTTGCTCTGCCCCTTTCTAAACCTATTTGCACCATATGATTAAGCTCTGTTGGAATTTGGATTTCTTGATATTCTTTTTGTAAATCAGACAACATTTTTTTATCCATATCCTCTACTCCTTTAAATTAATATTCATTTCTTTTAAAGCTCTATAAAGAGTGGATTTTATCGTACTAGTTGGTAAGTTCAAAATTTGGGCAATTTCCTCCAGCTTCATATCTTCAAAAAACCTTAATATTATTACGGTTTTTTGTTTTTCATTTAATTTTTCTAGCGCTTCTTTTACAAATATTTGTTCATGTACAAGGTCTTTCCTTGAATCACTTATATTTTCAATCAAGTTCGTATCTATTGATACGACTCTTTTATTCTTCTTTATAAAATCAATAGATACATTTATTAAGATTCTTGTTAACCATGTGTTTTCATATTGTGCTTTTTTGACTTTATCATATGAAATATAAGCTTTATATACTGTCTCCTGAACGATATCTAAAGCATCATCTTTATTTTTGACATAGCTATATGCAATTTTATACATTTTTTCTTGGTTATTGTTTATCAAATAAAGGAATCTATCCTCCATCTCCTTACTTGATTTTTTATTTCTAAAACCAATGGCCATACTCTCACTTCCTTAATGAAATTTCAATAGCACTAATTAGACTGCTGACTTAAGCAAAAAGTCTCATTTTTTTATCAACTAATATTTGTCATTTAACTTTTTGGATATTTTATATGATGGGGAGATATTGATCATTTTTATTACTATAAAAAATACTGACTCTGTAAAAAGCCAAGTACCTTAGAAAAGTAAAATAGGAAAAAGCGTCATTTGACCAAAAGAAATGTATAATAAGACAACCAGTTATTTGATTGTTCCTCAAACTAAAATAGGCACTCCATGGCCAGAGAGTGCCTGCAGGAGTATCATAGGTGGAACTCCTGTTACTTTGTATTTTGCTTCAAGATTTTATAAATATACACAATTTCTCTCATTGAAACCTTTGTTGATTAATTACGTCAGACAGCATTTGGTCTATAATAGTTTAATTATTCCAGCTTTTTTCCGTTATACTATAAACTATATGATCTATAGAATGATCATATATCCAATCTGCATCACTAACTCTACACTCCTCTATAAACCCTAATCTTTCTGGAATTGCTCTACTTTTTTCGTTATTTTCAGCTGGTCTAATTGCAACCTTTTTTAGTTCAGCTTCTGTAAAAGCGTAATTTGTTAATGCTTTAACTACCTTTGTCATTATGCCGAATCCCTGGCATTCTTCGGCTAACCAATAACCAATATATGCTGTTTTATTTAGCCAATTGATTTGATTATAACCAGCTACTCCAACGACATCGTCTTTATACAGTATAACCATCATTATCATATGTTTATCTTCATCATATTTACTTATGCATGCCCGAATAAATGCTTTTGTGTCCTCAATTCCCGTAGTTGTGTCAACCCAAGGTAGCCACTTTCGTAAATAATTTCTTGAGTTATGAGTTAACTTAAAAATCTTTTCAGCATCCTTCATTTCTATTAACTTCAAATATACTCTTTCATCTACCGTTTTCAAAATCATATATTACCTCTAATATTTATGTTTATTTTAATTTGGCTGTTTTCGTCCTAATTGTTGCTTTTTGTACTAAGACATAAGCACGTTTACCCTTTTTATAATTTTTTGGTTTCGGGCAAAAACCCATCTTACTGTCCATTTCAAAAAAATAACGGCAAGCCTTTGCAAGTCATGAATAAATTACATAGTAAATACTATACTCTGCCCTTTTAATTAGGTCTAGAAGGATAGCTTGTTGCAATTGTCATGACAAAAACAGATTTTTTTAATGCTTGCGTCCCTTTTTCCTCTATTATAAATAGGTATTTTTTACGTATGCTTTGAAAATGATAAGTATTTGTTTACAACAGCACGAGCTAGACAATCTGATGAATCCACAATAGTAATATTGGTATTGTCTGGTATATGGTGTGACACTATGTTTAAGTCTGTACATCCTAGGATTGCTGTTTCTACAGCCTCATTCAATTCGCAACATAATTTACTCCACAATTGAGCTCCATCAATCATTTCACCTGACTTCACAGCTGAAATGATTTGATTTACACATGTTTGCCAACTGTTTTTATGAACATACTCAACATCATTTTGAGAAAAAGTCTGCTGATATAAACCAGATTGAATTGTGGGATCTGTAGCTAACAGCGCTACTTTCCTTGTGTTATTGGGTATTTCATTAATAGTCTCATCAACCATGTTAAGTATGGGTACTGAAATTGATTCTTTCAACTTGTTAAAATAAAGATGTGCTGTATTACAAGGCATTGCAATAAAATCTACACCAGTAGTTTCTAGTTTTTTTGCACCATTAATAATAGCATTTGCCATTTCCTCATGATTAATAGGTCTATCAATATAGAATGGCGTTGGACACGAATAGATCATCATGTGAGGAAAATCAACATCGTTTGTCGCCCCATATATCTTTTGACACTGGTCAACCACATTATCAATGAAGGGGGCAGTAGATTTTGGTCCCATCCCTCCTAAAATACCTATCATAGCGATGTCCTCCTAATTAAATAAATGTTAAGTCATATGCAAATATTTGAATTTCATTACCTAGAAAATTGAGTAATTCATAGAAGATGCATATATGTTAACCGAATTTTTATGTTTAGCTCCAAAGATCGTACTTTTTATTTAGGTAGCCTACCTCAACAAGTAAAATCATATGTAGATTACATGTAACGAAAAATAAAATAATGACATTGATATGATAACTATTTGTAAATAGTTTCCCTTTGATCATATAAAATCGAATACCCTTATAGTAGATAATAATTTGTTATCTTCTACAAGGGCAATTAAACTTTATCTATTAACTGTTTTAGCTACTAAGAAACTCAACTTTTCTTCTAAGACGATGAAAATCATAAATAATCTAGCAACATTGTTTACGAAACGAGGCTTATAAGCTAAAATCCACTCGCATTTTCGTAGCGCGCATTGAATTCTTGAAGAAATTGATTTACAATGGCTTCGTCGTGAATAATAAGCATATTCTCATCATTCACGTTATTACCGTTCTCACTCCAGTTAGTTGAACCAATTATCACAGTAGGGTCACTTGTAGAATTCGCATCAATCAACATTGTTTTACTGTGTAGTTTTCTAGATTCATTGTCTTGATACACTGGTGCAGGGTTTGCCCAACGTGTATTTGGATTTCCGACACTTGACTGTGTTGCAGTTCTACCTGTCATATCGACACTTGCTGACCACCACTGATTCCAATAACTCGAATCAAAGACGCCTTTCACATCGAACCCGGTTAATGAACCAACTAAATCAGTATAAGAACCTTCCCATTTATATTTCAGTTCATCCAGAATAGATTGGTCACTCCAAGCAAAAATTGTAAAGTAGGCACTGTGATCTGCCTCGTTCTTAATAATATTTTGAACGCGACCTAATGCATTATCACCAGATGAAAAATAAACTTCTATCGTTTTTCCATTTATATTCACACTATGGGAAGTATTATCCGCTTTCCGAGTATTAAAATTAGCATTTACCGGATCTGGGTAAAGTGAAGTACTCCCCCACATTTCATTAAATTCAACTTCATAGATACTTGCCAGTTCTGGACTATTCACTTCAACTACATGCTGTTGATTTCCATCTAAGATTCCATTTTGCATATTTTCCTCCGTACCATACAAACCGGTAACAGTATAATTCCAACTGCCTGTAAACACCCAACTATCATCCACTACTGCAAATTTATTGTGCATTTGAGTATTAGGAGAGTAGTATGAGTTAATATCTTTTTGTTCAGCTTCTACGAATAAATAGCCAGTTTCATTTGTATTTCCAACTTGAACTGTTACTTCCGGAAAGTCGGTAAAATCAGAAGGTAAACCAAATTCAGCTCGCTTGACTAGATCCTCAACAACAAACATTGGTGAATCTGAGAATACACGTATATCATCTGGTGTACCAATTACTCCATCTAGTCCTCTAACCATTTTCTCGACATACAACCTCATTGTTTGAAAACGTTCTAAGTTGTTCGGGTCATCACTATCTTTAGCGTCTGCAATAAACCTTATCTCTACTCCTTCAGCAGCTTTCCCAATTAAAGCATCTACAATTCTAGGTAAATTAATTTCATAGGCTGCCATATCTATGCTCGATGTAGCCTCATTTAAGCGTTGAATCAACCTGTTTTCTAAATTAACATTGTAGTTTGCTAGATTTCCAGTAATTGCATCTTCAACATTTGCACATTTATTGAAATATACATTAATAGCACCTATCTCATTAGAAACATTGTTTAATTGCTCATCAGTAGTATTACAACCTGATGGTTCAGTTGTTACAATAGAGTTCTTTTGCTTTGGTGTTCCTAAACCTTCATTATAAGCCGTAGTAGAGCTCTTCCAATTTGAAGCAATTGAGCTAACTGTTGAATCAACTCTTTCCATCGTAGCCTTTGTACTACTATCTCCAGCATACCAATTATCTACTATGTCTATTAAGTTATTTTGGTCATCTCTTAATTCTAAAATTTCACTTGTATTGCTTAGAGCTCCTGTATAAACAATATCAGCCACAACACTTGAAACTGTACTATCATCTGTTCTCTCTAAAAGGAAATATCCATTAGGTGAAATATCCCCATTTAAATGTATTGTAGGTGTACCATCAGTCGAACTCAATGTCCAACCGTCAATTGATATCGTTGTGTTTGTGTTATTGTATAATTCAACCCATTCGTCATTACTGCTTACATTGGTGCCCATCCAAGCTATTTCGTTTATTACTACTTCCCCTTGTGTAGCTGCAAATCCTGTTTGAAAAGAAGGTGAAACTATAGCGAAGATTAATGTAACAATTAATAATTTCTTTATTAGTCTATCCATTCCCCTCATCGTCCTTTCTGGATGTTAAAATACATTACACTCACACATTAATATTACCACGTTTTTTATAGTGTTAACCACGAAATAAATATTGTAAATCTCCTGTATAAAGGAAATTTCAATTCCTTCTTAAGTATTTTCTTTAAAGTTCAATGTGTTTTTTATAGTGAAACAAATCATACTACTTTTGGGGTTGTTTAATACTGTATTAACTAATATTAATGATGGTCAGAAGTTAACTTTTTAATATGATGATAAAAATAAAAAACCTAATTTCTTAATATAGAAAATAAGAAATTTAGGTTTTAAGTTTTTCACATTTTTCTATTAATATTTTCTCATCACTAGGAAATAATCACTTTAATGTTGGTATTACAAAAATGTAGTTCTCGTTTTAAAAAAGAATATAACAAAGCGTGAGCTCGAATAAAGTATGCTTGTTCAAGGAGTATAAAAAACGTTCTATAACAAACGACTTAGTAGGTAAATAATATATGGGGTTACTAGGAAGATAGCTGTATATAAACCTGGGGTATATGCTCTTAGTACCAACGTTTGCAAAACATGGACAATGTTGTGTATTAAGACAAAAACTATAAATGACAAATACAAAATTGAACTCCATGAGCTATGAAAAAAATGAATTTTGATAAATGTAATACTACACATAATGATGAAAATAATGACATCTCTCTTTGCAAAACTATTAGAGTTTAAGTTCCAAAATTGCCATATCTTTTTTTTGATCCAAATATTATTCCCAGTTACTTTATGTTGATATTTATTCGCCCATTGTTCAACTGTAATAATCTCCTCAAAATCATGGAGCATAAATATTACAACGAATAACCATATAGCATTAGATAACTCTAGATCCATATTTCCCCCTTTTTTCGCATTGATTGTTGCATAGCGTTATAAGATATAAGCACGTATACATCTAGCGTTTGTGGTATCTTATTTTACAATTAATGAGCTCTTCTTATAACGCATCATACAGTCCCTTTTCATTAAAATTAGTAACAAAGTTTACGACAAAAGCCTTTATTAATGATGATTCAGTGTATTCACCCATATGTTGTAAAATGATTTACAAATTACTACTTATAAAGATTTCTATGAATATCCTATTACTTTTTTATAGTGCTTGTTTTGAAAAGTAGATTGTTTGAACAATAGGAATGATTTGTTTTCATCGTTATAAAGCTTTTTATTTATTTCTATATAAGGCGACTCGATATGGAAACAGCTCTGCTGTCATTATTTTTTCCTTAACAGCAGGGTCGTCTTGCATAATTTTTTTCGCTTCATCCTCCGATGCTACCTCTAAGATGACAATGCCAAAACCCGATGAATCCATATTAAGAGTTCTCCCTGCTAATAACACTTTTCCTTCTTCAAGTAACCGCTGTAACATGTCGAAATGTTCTTGTATAATATGATGTTCTCTATCAGTCCAATTCTCTTCGTCTAATAGAGTAGGTTTTAAGCTGAGCTTATATAAATATTGTTTTATAGAAATATGCGTAACCTCCCTTTAAAAGTTTTCACTAGTGGTTTTATTTTAAACATTAGCTTTAAACAATTATACAATGATAAATAAAAAAGGTTCCAACAAAAATGCACCCGTCACATAATTAAGACGGGGTGCATTTAGGCAGTGTGCTAATATGTACTAAGCAAACTTTAATTTTTGGCTGGAGGTTTACCATACCTTACATCTATTAATCTATGATTTCTATTGTATAGCTCTTTTTTAAGCTCCTTAAAGGACTTATTTCTTATGTCATAGTCGGTTCCTCTAGAGAAAAGTTCGAAATATTTGTTTATTTCTTTAATTTCTAACAAATCTTCTTCAGTGAAGGGTGTACCTGATTGAGTTTTTGAATATAACTTTTTTACTAGACCGTAAGCATTATCTATTAGTAGTTTTGTTTCAAACGCTGCATTTATTTCATGACTATGTGCCAATTTAGAAATGTACTGCAACATTTGAGAATAAGAACGTTCAGCATCTTTCAATTCTTCTATATTTAAATTTTCAAGATAAGAAAAACTTCTATTTATAGAAAAAATATCAGAGATATATTCCATGTAAAAATCACGTAATAAATCATCTTGATCCTGATTCTTATTGTATTGGACGTAGTTAATTATTACAGAGATCACTAATAAACTTATAAGTAGTTTTTGTCTATAATTTTTCATATTGTTATTTATTAAAGCCTTAAATGATTCATACCTTGTCTGATTCACTTTTAGCATGCCACCTCATATTTAATCTGATAATTCGACTATAATGAAGGTACTATTGTTGTTCAATAGATAAAATAATGGAAAAAATAACTTCATCATTTTTTCCCGTTTTTAAAACAAATCACCTTTCTCAATTTATAGCTAATTCACCTCTAAATGTTACATTTACCCGGCTGCCATTAAGGCATCTAACTCACAGCCCTCTTCTCAAAAGCTGACTATTTTTCATTGCTTAACAGCAGTTCCCCAGCTTATGGCCTCTCTTCCTTTTAAATGTAAACATTTACCACGTTACAATTTTGTTACATCTATTTAAATGTTATCTATTAATCTATATAATTATTGTCTACTTATCTTTATCCATATTTTAGTTATTGAGGTGTTTTTATACAATGATGAACAATCAGCGCGAATCACAGCTATTACAACAAATCGAAGAACTAAGATCAGAAATGATTACATCTGGTATTCAAAAAGGGTTGAATCACTGTGAAACAAAATACCTCAGTCAACGTCTAGATGATTTGCTGTATAAATATCAGCTAATGATAACGAATAAATATAAGAATTGTAGATAATTTAGTAAACTATGATTTAATTTGCTATTTTTCAAATAATCTATTCCACCTTTATAGAGCTCCTACAGTGTATTTCTTACAAAACAATCTAAGTTATCAACTCATTAGTATATTGGACTTCAATGAATTAAAAACCTCCTATTCAAGTAATTTTGACATTCGTTTTATTAGATGATTTATTTGCCTATTTTTACAATATTTGCTACAATCGTCGTAATAATTTTATGTAGGTGATATGATGTGTGGTAGGTTTACTCTTTTCACTCAATTTGATCAGATTATTGACCGCTTTGACATCAAAGCAGCTTTTACAGAAGATGAATACCGCTTTAATTATAATGTTGCTCCTTCACATTCTGTCGTAACTGTAATCAACGACGGTGAAAAGAATCGACTTGGATATCTTAGATGGGGCTTCATCCCTCGTTGGGCAAAGGATATGAAAATCGGTTATAAAATGATTAATGCTAGAGCTGAGACACTTGCTGATAAAAATAGTTTTCGAAATGCTTATAAAAAGAAGCGCTGCTTAGTTATTGCTGATTCTTTCTATGAATGGAAGAAGACTCAAGAGCGCAAAATTCCTATGCGTATTAAGCTTAAATCAGATGAACCGTTTGGAATGGCTGGATTATGGGAATCTTGGCAATCCCCAGATGGGCATACTATTTATTCGTGCACAGTCATCACAACCGAACCTAACGAGCTAATGTCCTCGATTCATAATCGGATGCCGGTAATTCTAAAACCAGATGATGAAAAAATTTGGTTAGATCCATCTATAAATGATACAGCCTATCTTCAGAAGTTGTTAATACCTTTTGACCAGGAACTTATGGAAGCTTTTGAAGTGTCATCAGATGTAAATTCGCCAAATAACAACTCTCCTAACTTAATAGAGCAAGTATGCTAGGAAGGCTTTGTTAAATAGTCATCATAATGATAATTGTAAATAGATTCTGGGGAAACTCCTATTTTAGGGGCTTCCCCTATTTCTTGTGTATTGTTGAATTGAATGGATTTTTCACATTTTTTACTAACTGTATAAAATAAATTTTCCGATTAAATTACAATGTTACCATGCAATAGTAATACTATTGAACCGTCAACCCAATTCTTATTTTAATAATCATTAACATAATTCTTTCACCCACTACTGTCCCCTCTAACAGTCAATATTTCTCTAAGCTCTTTTTTGTATAACAAAACAACTAATGACTTATCACAACCTAAATTCCTCTAAATGTCGAGATGTCGCTTAACTTCACAAATTATCACTGTTATGCAGTTCCCTTATCCTCGTACCATACTACTCAACAACCTTTAGTCACAAAAAGTTATAAAAACTGTCTGTCTTATGTAAATAACACGATAAACCCGTAAAGGTCTCGCTATTGCTTAAATTTCATTGTTTAGAATAAAGAAAAACACGTTTCTGATTAAGTTTTATAAACAATCAGATTCAACATAAGTGACTAATTTGTCATATTCGAGTCACTGGAAAGTCATTTTAGACAGGTATATTTAAAGACATAAAGTCCACGGCAATTAGGAGGAGGTTGAATTGTTTGATAAGGATATAAAGTTAAGTAATACGAAAGGTATACTAATTTTCCTTGTGGTATTTGGACATTTCTTAGAATTAAATAAAGAGCATTATCTTCAAACTTTTATTTTTATTTATGCGTTTCACATGCCACTTTTTGTGTTCATAAGTGGATTTTTAGCAAAAAGAATACAAATGAAGAAAGTTGTCAATCTCTTAATGTTATATATCATTTTTCAGACATTATATACCTTGTTTTTCTACTTCATTGGAGAGTACGAGACGATACGGTTTAACTACGAGAAGCCAAGATTTCATCTTTGGTATATCGTTAGTATTTCTTTTTGGTATGTCTTAGCGGGAATAATTGCAAAGTTGAACCCAAACAATATTAGTAAACTAATTCTATTTACCCTAATACTTTTAATAAGCTTTTTTTCACGTCTATACACAGATCCCCTCGTGAATTTTGCGAGAGAGTTTTATCCTAATTTTTCTTCTTATACACTTAGTTATCAGCGTACGATTACATTTGCACCTTTTTTCTTTGCTGGATTTTTTATGTCTAACAATGCGCTAAAGAAACTTTATACTAGCCTATCTCCAAATATAGCAAAAGGTTTATTGCTACTTACAGCGATGGGTGTGTTTCTTTTTATTGAATTTACGCCTAACTTGGAATGGCTTTATAAAGGAAGTTATAGCACATCACGTTTTTTGTCAGACAATGATACCTATGTAACAAAAATACTATCACACTTTCTATTATCTACATGGCTTTCTATACTAATACTCATTGTGATTAAGGGCAAAAAATGTTTCCTTACAAAATGGGGCGACCATTCACTAGGAATCTACCTATTTCATCCAGCCTTCGTATTTATGTGGAAAAAAAATAACTTTATGAACGACTGGAATCTGGATACACAGTTTATCGTTAACCTTACGCTTGCTTTAATAGTCACAGCTTTCCTAGGATCAAACTTTTTTGCATCATACACCAAATTCTTAACTTCACCATTGGAAACAATAAAAACCAAGATTAAAGGGTAGGTATGCCAAGGGCTGGATAGCACTCTTTCTCAAGATTAAAGAAGGATGATTTTATATGAATGGTAATGAAAATAATACTAAGTACAGTCCATTATTAAGATATAAAAATGAAGAATAACTTTCTGGGGTTTGACTTTATAAGAGATCATGACACCTTTTCTAATGTGGCATCAACTAACAATAACAATGATTATTAAAAACCTTTTATGTTGAGGAAAGTATGTGTTGTCATTTACTATTTATTCCAATACTTATATAAGTGATTCAAACTATGTCATATTCATCATTTTGTTAGAACGAATTATACCATTTGATCAAATACAAAAAAGCTTTCCTAATGTCTCAAAACAAAAAGGACTGGTTTTTTCAGCCCTTAGCAATCTCAAAAATCATTGTTTTTAAAAACTTGCTAACTATGTCATCTTTACTCAAGTAAATTCTTCATACTTTTAATCATTCCTATGTGTAGATTTTCATGGTTCATATGAAAAACAACCATGTCTCCTAATGTTTTCATGCCTAAAAAAGATTCATGAAGAGGGTCATCAAGATGTCCCTTACATGCTCTTACAATAAGATCTGGTTGTTCCTCCAGTTTGTTAATGATTTCTTCCATCGATGGGGGTTGTTCTGTCCAATTTTGTGGTTTACTACCTCTTGGGAACATTTCGTGATATGTAAGAGGCAATTGTCTCTTCTCATTGACAGCAGGAAACATCATATGATCCCAACCTACTAAAATATGACCAGCATTCCAGCGGATGCTGTTATTATGACCATGCGGAATTATGTCAGCAACTTCATCGGAAATTGTGCAAAGTAGTTGAACAGACCATTTACGCCATATTTTCATTTGTTCAAATAATTGATCTTCTCTCAAAACTTCCTCTCCTTCATTCTCCTGTTACTTGCCAAATTATTATACAATCTAATAATAACATAATATTCCAGTACTGTATCAGCTTGGTTTTATCATTCGAGAGCTCGGAATTTACTGCTGAAAAAAACATTACTAAGAAAGACATTTTGTCACGTATTTTGTTTCTCTAGTAAATCCATTAAGTGTAAATATTTGTTCCTCAGCTTATATGGAATTCTATTCGAATCACTTCTGCTCAAAGATGCATTTCTTATGTTTAAAAAGCACCTACCACCTTATATTTTATTTCCTATTTGATTCTAACGTGTAAGATGTAAACAAATAGCTTGTGCATCCTTCATATTTTTCCAACTTTAAATTCAGCCTTTGCTTCTACATAGACTCTTAGCCTCTCACTTATATTGGATAAAACAATTGAATTAATCAAGTCATTTGTACAAGCATCTTGAATTTTCATTCATATTCTATTAATGATAAGGAGGTGATATATTTGACAATTTTCAGAAATCCTGTAAATATAGCATATAATTTTAAATTGTTAAGTCTAGATAAAAACACAAACCCAACATCTACGTTGTTCAAAACAATGGATTTCGCTCAGCCAGTTTCTATATATGTAGAAGCCCTTTCAGAAGGTTGTGAAGTAGAAATTACGATGACAGGTCTTATCGACTCAACTTCGGTAACACTAAATGGCATTGATGCTACTGTTTTAGCTGGTAATCATGTGCGTGAAATTTCAGCCACTTGCATAAACACTCCTGATAATGAACCTTGTAGGTTAGAATATGGATTATCCATCGGTGATCCAAATACAAGAGTTGAATAATAATCTATTTCCATGGTTAATAAAGGATACCTCTCAGTAATAAATTGAGAGGTTTTCTTATTTATAATGTACTTTTTACTCCATTGTGTAAATTAAATGAAAGAAATATGATTGTTTGTATCCTTTAATACCCTCAAATAATCATTAAGTTTCCTAATAACCATTGGAAGAAGTAGAAACTTGTCACAATTTAGCCTTATCAATGAAGCGCAAATCTGCCCAAAGGTGAGTATGTTTATTCTAACCAGAACAACTTATTGCTCAGTTCTTCTTATGTAGTGATCCATTTCTCAGCACAAAATTGATAAATTTCACAATCTTTCCTAACATTTTCACTCATTAATTACTCCCCCCAATAATAGCAAACCAAACTATATCATTAACGACTAAATTAATATTATACGCTCTGCAAAAGACTAACATAGCGGATTAGAAGGATTGGATAAAAACTAGAACGATTTCCTAATAAAAGAACCGTTCTGTGTTTACAAATAAATGAACTAGATGATTTTCGAATAGATCACCATTGTTCCTGGAATAGTAATTATCATGATGCAAAAAAGTAAAATTAGCACCTCTGTTGCATCTAAGGTTAAAAATCCAAAAGAACCTGTAGCTAGAAATAAAACTAATATTGATGCGAATAGAACAAAGTAGTTTATGGTCATTGATTTCCCTATTATTTCTTTTGCCCGTTCATCTTTAGGAAAAATATGAGGTGATAAATATCCTAGAAGCAACTGATTTATTCCCAATGCAAGTAACATTATTGCATCAGGAAATTCACCTTTTACTATGTCTTCATAGTTTAAATAAATACCTAATATAATCAATAAAAAACCTGAACATATATAGATAATTCGATATTCTTTTGACTTTTTATTACTTGTCATCGTTATTCCTCCTCATAAATAAAAATATCTTCAATTTTGCTGTTGAAAACTCTTGATAGCTTGAAGGCTAAAGTAATTGAAGGATTGTATCGCCCTTTTTCTAGTGAAATAATCGTTTGTCTTGATACATCTAGTCGTTCTGCCAATTCATCTTGAGTAAAATTATGTTTTGAACGCATTTCCCTAATATTATTTTTCACACAACCACCCTCAATGTAAAGTTAACTTTACGTCAAGTTCACTTTACATTGAATTTGAATATAAGTCAATCTAGCTTTACATAAATAAAACTGTTATGGGCTTTTAATCATGTAAATACTGACAAGATGAGGCTCATAAGCCACACCCATTTAAAAAGTTATTAACTGCCACATTGAATGCTCTATTTAAAGATTCTTGAAAAAAAAATAAAAATCCTGAATTCCAAAACCCCTATTACAAACATTAGTTTAAATTGCGTAGAGAAAATCGTTCCAAAAAGAAATACTATAAAACAAAGTAATGCTCCTAAAAGATTTACAAAAGCTTTTTCTCTCTCAGACTAAATCATTCCACCTAATTTTGCACTCTAAGTATTATTACTGGAACCGAGCCATTTTGTTGAACGGTTTAGTTTACATCATTACAATAAATAGTAGTATCAATCACCACTATCTCTTACTGCAATATAGAATTCTATATAATCAAAATCATTGATTAAAAGCTGTTTTAGATCATGTATTTCTATAATTTCCCCCATTAACTGAAGATTTTTTGTCAATGCAAACTCCATAATTCGTTCAGTGAATTTGTTACCCTCCTCAAGCTTTTCTCTAGGATAGAAAAAATGTATAAAAGTGGCATCCGTATAGACAACGTCTGCATTCTTAGTTACTTCAATATACATATCATGATTCTCTAAAGACTTTGTTCCTAAATTGGTTATGAAAATTTGTTTATCCTTCATAAATTCCCCATCTGAGAATTTCGGAGGAATATTTGTATGCACCTTCTTCAACTTAAATGTCTTCTTAATAATTTCAAAATGATATTTTCTAGTAGTTGGCAAGTCTATTGCACGCTTTAACACATTTCTTTGATAACTCAATTTTTCTATTTCATTGTCTATTTCTTTAATGTAATTACCAATGATGTCTATTTTTTCATCAATATCTTCTTTATCTAACAGTTCCTTAATATCTGAAATTCTCATCCCCAATTCTCGATATAAATTAATTTTAAAGGTTTTGAAAAAGTCTTCATCTGTAAAAACATTGTAATTATTATCATCCTTGTTAATATCAAGAATCCCTTTTTTCTGCCAATGCCTGATCGTATCTTTACTAATTCCTATATATCTGCTTATTTGGCCCATTCTATATCTTTTATGCATACGAAAGCCGACCTCCATTGGAATATTTTAACATATAATTATCATTGACTGTTGACTTGGTCAACACCTTAAGGTTTTACTTGAGGTGAAAAAAATGAATAAAATAGAATTTACTAAAATTTACAAAGAGTATTCCCATAGGGTAATAACGACAAAATTGGTCATGGCACTTGCATCAAGCGCTGATCACATTATAGCAGCAACTTTTATCAGTTCAGCAGTTCTCGCTTCGATAACATTAATAAATCCAATGTTATTCTTCATATTTGCCTTCGCATTTATGTTTACTTCTGGATTAGGTTCCTATATTGGATTACTTATCGGAAAACAAGAATTTGGTAAGGCTAACCAAACTGCAAGCTTTATCATCATCATTTTCTCGGCTATAGCAGCATCATTATCAATTTTCACATCTATTAATGCAAGTAAAGTTGCAAGTTTTTTAGGTGCGTCTGGTGAGTATCATATTATAGCTACAGAATATTTGAAATATCTATCCATTGCCTTTTTTCCACAAATGTTGTCAGTAGTTTTAGATAGCCTAGTGATGAACGATGGAAGTCCCAAATTTAATTTTAAAGTTAATATTATAACATTAGTAATAAATGTTGCTTTAAATATCATCTTTGTTGTAGTTTTCAATCAGGGTGTAATTGGACTAGCTATCTCTACTCTTATTAGTCACAGCTACCATTTAATTGCAAATATCTTTTATCTATTATTTAAATCAAAAACAATAAATATTAGTTTTCCAAAGAAGAACATCAAAGCACTTAAGAGAGTGTTATACAACGGAAGTAGTGACTTTTTGAGTGTCTTTATCGAGTCAATCATGATTTATGTTGTTAATATATCGATTTTAAGATTCCTACCAGATGAATATCTTGAAGCATACGCAGCCTCAGCCATATTTACATTATTTATAACAAAGATATATTTAGGATCGCAAACAGGATTACAGCCCATAACCTCAAGGTTGATGGGCGAGAAAAAACACATGGATTTGAAAAGACTTTTCATTTTCTCCTTGAAAAGAAGTACACTATATGCATTTATTTTCTATGTGGGTCTTATTCCAATTACATGGTTTGGATTACCTTTTTTCTTAGATAATGCTGAGTTAATTAAGGTGGCTTTCATGTTATATTTAGGAGTTGGTTTTGCAGCTGTATTATCCAATGTAGGAATACAATCATCTATTTATTTCACATCAATAAATCGACCTTTAGAATCATTAACAATTGCTGTTATAAGAACGTTCATTTTAATTCCAATATTTAGTTATACTATGATTTGGTTATTTAAGGTGACAGGAATTACACTGGGGTTATTAATTCCAGAAATATTATTAACAATAGGTTTTATCTATTACTTTCAAAAGTTAGACCTATCACAGTTACATGTGGAACAGTAACCATAAATGTTTACAACTTTCTTGAAATTATCAACCATTAAAAACCATTTCAAATATTCTTATATATGGTCAAAAACTGGAGAATTGGAATATTAGGGAAATAAATAAAAGATAGAGGGAACACTATCAAAGTGTCAGGCTTTTGTATATAAATAGAAACCAATTATGCATCTTCAAAGCATTTTATTAGTCTATGATAAAACACAAACAATTTACAGTAAGGAGATAATAATATGAATAGAAGTAAGTGGATCATAAGAAAAGCTAAGGCTGTCGATGCAAAAGGTCTAAAAAGCTGTATGGATGCAGCTTATTCAGTGTATTTGAATAGATTCACAGAAAAACTTCCACCCATGGTTGTTGATTATGAAGAGGAGATAGCAGCATTTCCGGTATGGGTAGCTGAATCCAATAATGAGGTAATTGGTGGCTTGGTTTTAATGTTTGAAGATGAATATGCTACTATAGCGAATGTGGCGGTACGCCCTAACTTTCAGGGAAAAGGTTTAGGACGAAGCCTCTTGGAATTCGCTGAATCAGAAGCAAAAAGCAGAGGCTATATGGAAATACGGTTAGCAACACATGTATTATTGACCGAGAATGTTTCTTACTACCTTTATTTAGGATGGGCTGAGTATAATCGTGATGATAACCGTGTTTACATGAAAAAATATATCAAAAGTTAATGCTCTTTTCGTAAAACTTTGTTGCTATTTTTATGAAAATGGACATAAGATTTTTATGCAACCTTAATAATTGTAAAAGTAGCAAAGATACCACGAACGCTATGTTTATACTTGTTGATATTGAAAAGCAATAATCGTAATCAATGCGAAAACAGCCCAAGTTAAGGAGCATCACCATTTAAGTAACGTACCTTAACCTAATAAGTGAATACATTTTTCGTCTACAATATAGTATTTAAATCCTATATAACCCCGCTCTAAGGTTTTGTCGGGGTTATATGTATTTGTATAAAGTAGGAAGAACTGTTTTATGACTCTAAAAAATGCACAAAAAAATTATTTACAATTAGATTTAATAGATAATTGCGGAATATTGTTGAGGAATACTCATATTTCTACTGAAGAAAAGCATCTTTTAATTTAGTTAGATTTTAGATAATCATATACAAGATTAACTCGTTCATTGACTGAACAATCTCCCTCAATTTTTAATATTGGACAAGATAATTCTGCCATCCAATGTTCATGTAAAGTTTTACTTCTAACTTCTAGTCCTGCGCTATCATATAAAGAAGCCCATTCTAAGAATGTTTTGGATTGTTCATATTTACTCCCACCAGCTGATATCTCATTTCCATATCTCTGAAACTCTCTTTTCTTAAGTCTTTCAAGCCTTATATCTTGCGGGATCCATATAAATATTACGAGATCAAAATAGTTTATAAACATATCTCCCCAACCACACACAGCACCTGATAGAATCCAGCTTTCATTTTGCGATAGATCTTTCTGAAGCATCCTTCTTCTTTCAGGAACTTGCCTTTGTTTTGTGAACTTGGTTTTCCAAAAGTAATCATCTGTATCAAGGTGTATATGTGGTAAAACTTTTGATAATGAAGAACCAAGTGTCGAAGTTCCTGACCCAGAAGCTCCCAAAATATGAATTTTTCTTTTCATGATTTATCCTCTATTCCTTTATGTAAATTTACCTACTTTTCTTTATTTAAGGTGAAATAAGCGACTATATTTGATCCAGAAAAGCGCTAGTTTGTGGGATAACATTTTCAGTTTCTCGTTTAGTAGCTAAATTTATAGTCAAACCAAATTTACAATATTTTAAGTTGGTTTTTTATATATTTTAATAGTGCACTTTTCTCCTCCATAGGAAGCCTTTCTACTAATCGCGCTGCTGCCACTGGAAGAAACCACTGTTCAATTTGCTCGATTGTCATATTTGACTTGTGAAGATAACGATTTGTGTATTCGTCTAATAATGTGCAACGAACTCTGTTAAAACTTTCTCTGATCCTTTCGGGTATACTGTCTGGTATAATGCCAAATGTAAGGATTAATATAGTACGAGCTACATCGGCTGCCTGATTTCCTCTCATGGCAGTCATCCAATCAATAATTACTAGTCCATTTGATGAAGTGATGACATTGCCAGGATGAAAGTCACCATGGCAAAGGAAATTTCCATCAGGAAGTTTGTGTAAATAATCTATTATTTGCTCTTTCATTATATTTGACAATATGTTTGATTGTTGAATATTTCGCTCATATATCAACTTTTGCGAGGGAGCTTCTTCAGAAATTGTTGTATTATGTATATCAACATGTAGATCGCTAATAGTTTGAGCAGTTTCTTTATCCATTGAAGGATTGGATAAGACTTGTTCAAGTAATGAAGGACCCTCTATATATTCATACACAATGCCATAGAGATTATCGATTTGAATAATTTTAAATACTTTTGGAATAGATAACTTCGTCGGTTGTATAATACGATTCATTGAAAATCTCGTTCAATCATTTCAAGCGGAATATCATTCTTAAACAGCTTTATAACTTGGTTGCCTCCTAGAGAATATATATCAGCAATGTTTCCATGCCCAATTAGTTTGCCTTTTATCATCCATTCTACCCCATTATCATTTCTAAAATTTGTTTATTACTGACTTTTATATGCGTTGATCTATTATTGTTACAATCCAATATTTTGGTGTTATCGGTTGACTAGTATTATGTAAAATATTGCAACATATTATCACTTTTGTTGATAAAATAACAAATTAGAGTAAGAAAACAAATATAGAGTTAAAAAGCTAAGGTACTCTTGTTAAAACACCGATTTTTGTGCTACAGACCTAGTAAAGAACCACAAATTAAACGATAAAATTCACATTAGTTTATTAATTACAGCTATTCTTCCACAACATTGAACTTCATCTAAAATTAATTCTCTATGAAATATAAAGTTTCCTTCTTATATAAGTTTGTAGAAATAAAAATGTATCTATGGGATATGGGAATACTGTTAATGAGACACTCTGATGTCTATACAAAAAATCTACCGTTTAATTCCCAGTTTTTAAATACTTATAACCCAGTACAAATTATTAAGACTGAGTCAAAAATAGTTGTTTCATTTTAGAACAAAGCTTCTTCACGATGAGTTAAAACTATAGCCTTCCTCAATTAAAACCACATAAGTTGATATTGATCTAATCATTTTCAATTTAACAATAAAAAAATACGCATATCTTAATTTCATATTTGCTCCATAATGTTAAGAACTATCTAACTCGATATAGGGGGGATTTGTGAGGCTTCAACCCATACGAGATTAAAAGATCTTCCATAAATAATCCTTGACTGGTAGAAGCATCTGCTTGCTTTCCTGGCAAGGTTATCTGACGATTCAAGGAGCTTACTGCCTGTTTCTATTAGGTGTGACATAAATAAAGAATAGTTGAGCAAAAAAAGATTTGCTCAATCTATCCCTAATTTAAAATCTCTAATTAAAAAGGCAAAATAAACATTTGCACCCAATATGTAGAGTATTCATTATCTTCATTTCCTTCTATATACCCAATTCCAATTTCGGTAAATGCAGGACGTAAAATGTTCTCTCTATGGCCCTCGCTATTCATCCAGCCTTCAACTACATCTTCTGGAGTAGTGTGACCTGCAGCAATATTTTCTCCTGACATACGATAATTAACACCGAAATCTATTAACATATCACCTGGTTCACCGTAAGTTGGTGAGACATGATCGAAATAATTATTATCGCGCATATCTTTAGCCTTAATCTGCGCCACATCAGTCACCTCATCAGATAATGTGAGAGGATCTAGTCCTTCAGCTTCTCGCTCTATATTAACTAGATTCACAACTTCATTGACAAATTCAGCTCTTACCTCATCGCTATCGTCATCTCCTGGATCCTGGGTACCATCGTCTCCCGAATTCTGGGTATCATCATCTCCTGGATTCTGAGTGTCGTCATCTCCTGGGTCCTGGGTATCATCATCTCCTGGATCCTGGGTATCACCATTTCCTGGATCTTCTGTATCGTCGTCTCCTGGATTCTGGGTATCGTTATCTCCTGGATTCTGACTATCGTCATCTCTTGGATTCTGACTATCGTCATCTCTTGGATTCTGACTATCGTCATCTCTTGGATTCTGACTATCGTCATCTCTTGGATTCTGACTATCGTCATCTCTTGGATTCTGACTATCGTCATCTCTTGGATTCTGACTATCGTCATCTCCTGAATTCTGACTATCGTCATCTCCTGAATTCTGACTATCGCCATCTCCTGAATTCTGACTATCGTCATCTCCTGAATTCTGGGTTTCATTTTCTTCAGTTATTAATATATCATTGTCAACTTCGACTTTAACATCTTGAGGAGACATTTGATAATCGTTAAAGTCTTCAATGTTTGATATTTTTAGTTCAAAATCTTTGGTATTTAACCTTTCTGATAATTCTAAAATTACTGTGTTTGTTGCATGGTTAGGTGTTGCTTTTGCGGTTATTTTTTTGCCATCAATCGTAATTTCCGATAATGCAGAGTAGTTAGATTGTGAGAATGAAACAGGCTCATTGAAAGAAAGTTCAATTTGCTTAGCATTTAATACTTTTACATCTAACAACTCTGGAATGGTAACATCTCTGACTGTTAATTCTTGTTCATATTCAACATTGTTGTTATCAACCGTTTTTATACCGTCAAGTACAACAGTAACATCGTCACTAAATTCTAATTCTCCAGTTTCAAGTATGACCGCTACCTTGTTACCATCTACAACTGTGAGTTCCACAATCTTTAATTCTTTGTTAGCCTCATTTAATACTTTTACAGTTGAATTTGTTAAGGATCCTATGTTTATATCCTCATTGAACGAAATTTCAATCTTTTTTAGGTTATCCGCACTTACACTTGCTACATATGAATGAGATTGACCTTCTTCTTTTGTTGGGTCGACTTCTTCATCAACTTGACCAACTTCTTGATTAAATGCACGATATAAGAATCCTGCGAAGTTCGAACGGGTAACACTACCGTTTCCATCGTAAGTGCCGTCACTCTTTCCAATTGTTACTCCATTTTGGAATAAGATTGCTACATTACCTCTATGAGATTCATTAATTTGTTGAAGATCTGATAGTGTGACTTCTACTTCAACATTTGCTGATAAACCAAATGCTCGAACAAGGATCGTAGCCATTTGTGCTCTAGTTAATGTATCTCCAGCATTAAATTTACCATTGCTTCCAATGAATATTCCAGCTGATCTAACTGCAGCAACAGCTTCTTTCAATTCTTTGTCATTTGAACTGGACACATCTTCGAAAGAATCAAGTTCTTCTGGCACCTCTAAGTTAAGTATGTTTTTGAATAATTTTGCTGCTTGACCACGAGTTAATTCAACATGTGGTTTAAAAGTTCCGTCTTCGTAACCTTTGATGACACCTTTTTCTACAAGATTTGTAATCTCATTATAAAATTGGTCATTGGGGCTTAAATCAGGAAAAATACTTTCAGCATTAGCATCTGCAGGGACGACTGCAGTTGCTACCAATGCAGCAGATATAGATCCCGCTAGGAACTTATAATAAGATCTTGAATTGATAGACATTTAATTTTCTCCTTTTCTATATTTTTTAATGATGACTATTGAGTTAAGAGAATATATGATAGGTTAGTAGCTAAGAGTAAATAATCTCAACAACTCAGTCACAAAATAATACAATACTTCTATCGGTTTTTATCGAGCTCTTTTAACGGGTAGAAAGTTTCGGTTTACACTTAGGAAATTTGCATCATATTAAATGCCAAGAGATAGTGAAGAATGACAAAAACACTCTGCAGGAAGAATAGCGGAAAGAAAATCATTCATGGGGGAATCCTAATTAAGATCTTTTAACAGTTTATTTTTTTGTACAACAATATCCATTATAGTTACTAAAATTTCAATAATATAGTTCAAGCATATAGAAAGACGCTTTTCTAATTTGTTGCCGAGAAGCGCCATTTCATATAACCTACTTTGTATTTTACAAACATTCGTCAAGAATATCTTTATTTGCAAATTCGAAAGACTGATTGCCTAGTACTTTCTTTATTCAGAAGCATGCTGATGATTTAGTTAGGTTGTTTTCGCATTGATTGTTGCTTTTCATAATAAGAGCTAGCACGAACCACTAGAGTTCGTGGCAACTTTTCTACTGTACAACGATGATTAACAATATAAAAAACCACTTTTTTGGTATTAAATTGATAACAATAGCAACAATATTTACGAAAAGAGCCATACATTAAAATTAATTTATCCATTTCTCCATGCGGATATCATTCCACATTTTTTCTTGCCAATATGTGAAATCTTTAATACGACCTATTTCATTGTAGCCCAGTTTCTGATACAGTTTCAATGCCTGTTTATTAAATTCAAATACTCCTAATTCAATACGCCTAAGACCTTCCTCCCTAATTTTATCCTCTAAAAATTTTATCGCTTCATATCCAATCCCTTTACCCCGTCCTTCGGACTCACCAATTGTAATCCCTACCCAAGCAGTACCCGACTCTTTTTTGTAAAGGTGGGCAGGGTCGACCATATAGTTCATTTCGCCGATTAACAGATCATCCTGATATATCAGATAGATTTGTTCGTGTTCTAACCGTTGAATTATGTTTTCTATAGTTATACTACTCTGACTTTCCAATTCGAACTTGTTTTGATTAGGGCGAGTCAATGGAACCAAAGTAGGATCGTTTCCCCACCGATTAAACACTTCTACTAAGCTATTATTAGGTTCAGTTAACTTGATGAAATAAGTTTTCACTAGCACACCTCTATTCTTCAACACTATTGTAGAATTAAGTATATCAAATCCAGAACAACGCGTTCAAAAATTTCGTTTTTAAAATTTAGATATTTTGTTAGTAAAATAGGTATATCGTATTATACCTCGTTGTTCCATAATCTGAACAGAAGGTAAAAAGGTTGCTAAACTTTAAATAACTCTCCCTCCCAAACACCTAAATCTTTTCCTTAAGCTGTTTTCGCATTAATTGTTATTATCGAATTAATAAATACACCGTACAACTAAAGTTCGTGGCATCTTTTCTTCTAAACAACGCTGACCAACAACATAAAGCCATTTTTTGGTACTAAAATGTAACATTAGCAACAATGTTTACGAACAGAGCCTTTCCTTAAAAAGAACAAGTGCGAATAGTGAAATGGTATTAAATCCTTATGTTATTGTTACACAATAATTGAGAAAGAAAATTGTCAAGAGATATACTTCCTTTCAATAATTAAATAGGATATTTCAATAGCATCAAACTAAGTTCTTAAATGGACTTTTTTGTATATAATAAAGATGAAAATGGAGGTAACCTATGAAAAAAGTTTTATTAATGTTAGTTTTCCCTCTATTAACAGTAGGATGTAATAATACGCTAAGTTCTACAAAAGAGGTCATTACTATTGCTATAATAGGTGAAATTCCCACTAATGGTGGAGAAGGATATCACTCAACAACCTTTATTACTTACGAAGAAGATATTAAATCAGAATTTGATGCTGTTTGGATTACTGATGAAACTAAGTTAACAAACAAGCAATTTGATTCTCTTATATCACTAATTATGAAGGAAAAGGAAGTTTATTTTATTAACAGTCTACCTTCTGAATCAACGATAAAAAACTTAGGACATAACGATAACATAGAAGAGGGGCATAACCAACATGAAATAATGTATTTCTGGTTTGATCAAGAAATACATTTAGGGTATGTAATCTTAGATGAAGACATTTCCGAAACAAGAAAATTTGAAATACTACTAGATATTGCTAGGGACAAGAAAGATTAATAGTGACTTGGAAGATTGGTAGAGGTTATGTAACATCTACTTTTAAAGGAAAAAATAATAAAAAACAGTAAAAATTTCTTTCAAGATTACTACTGAGATTCTTTAATCTTAGCTCGGATGAATAAGAATTATAGTGTAGTGAAAGTCTATCTGGTTCCTGTTGGTTTATGCGTCCTATTCTGTTTATCATTGTTTTCAGTTTCAATGAAATATGCTTCCATGCAGTTTTGTGAGTGTACCTGCTTAATTTCTGTTAAATCTGGATCTTCAAAATCTAATTGCACAGCAACTCATACTTTGCGTCCTTGCAGTGTTAGACAATTAACCATAAAGTATCCATCATTGTACCAAGAAATAGCATTATTTGATGCATTTTTTCTATATGACAACTACTTAAGCAACACCAGCATTGAATCCCTCCACTCTACTTTAAGGGCTTATACTCTCATCTTTGAGCGTATCTAATAATCCAATAGGAGGGAAAAAATTTCATCTAATAGATCATATCATTCGACTTCAGGAAAATTAAACTACCTGCCCCTTTTTGAATATTGGGAACAGGTAGCGTAAAATTTTCAATTATTTCTAATTAATAGGTATATCAAGCCTATCTTTATACTTTATTCATTGTTAATAGAGATATAGATAAAATCAGTGTATTTTTTTCTTGCATTATTATAAGATCTGTTTCTTTTTAATCGTTTTGTATATAGCTAGGATAAACATAACACCTAGTAGCACAATGATTGGATAATGTACATACGGATCTAGAACTGGTACACCAAATAAATTGTACGCATGAAATTCACTTGTGAATTCTGGAACCGAAAGGAAGTTTATAAAGCTAAACTGTTGCACAAACTTCCATAATCCTATATTTAATGGAACGATTGGTAACGAAAAGATTGTCGCGCTAATGATGAATGAAACCAATATATTTTTAGACAAAGCTGACACGATTAGTACGAAAGCCATAAAAATTAATGCTACTAGAAACATCACAACCAAGTGTATAAGAATATAGCTGAATCCAGTTAGATGATAAGGTGATAAAGCATATCCTTCGGAATGGAAAATCCCTAGTAACTGTATAGGTAAATCCCAACCATTAATACCATACATATATATATTTAATAGTATACTAAGTGTAGACAAGCCTACCGTTACGATCGATACATAAATTATAGAAGCTACTATTTTTGCCTTAACACCAGTTCCGCGCCCATATCTTGAACTATAAATGAGCTGATCCATTCTTGTAGAGCCTTCATTCACAAAAATAGACGATAAGCCTATTAAAATGGTAATACCTAACATTATAGGAACGAAAGCTTTAAAAGTCGTAATAGTGCTCCTAGCTCCTTCACCATACGTAAAAGTTTCAACATCCAGCTTGTCTATCATTTTCTTTTCAAGTAAGGCATTTTTATAAGACGCATCATTCTCGTCTGAAGATTTCAAGGGTCTATTAAGCCCATTGATATTGTCCTCAATATCATTAACAAACCTTTTAGTACCTGCTATTTGATCTACTATAAAGTATTCAGCAGCTTCTTCGGGAGATATACCTAGTTCCTTCATTGGATCTATTTTTTCATCATCCCATATTTCTGGATTATTTTCCCATATTTTTGTATATTTTTCATATATAGATTTACTTACATTTTGAGCCTTCTCCACTTTTTCTTGGGTTAACTCTCCCTCCCATTTTTCTAAAACCGGTTCCATGTCATCTTGGAGGTCAGCTACTTGATATCCTTGCGCTGGAAAAGGGATAATAACTTCGCTTATTACGATTCTAGCAGTTAGAAGAGCCGTCACAAGTAACAGTGCGACCCATAAGCTCTTTTGCCTAAATATTTTAAATAACTCTAATTTCACTAATTGTTTCATTGTGCGACCTCCTGATCAAAATAGTATAAGTATAAATCTTCTAAATTAGGTGTTGCTTCAATGGCTCTTTCATCAGGTTTGTTTTCAGAAATAATTCTAAGAGCTACTTCATTTTGATTATTAATAATATTACTCACCTTATACTTATTTTGAAAATCTATTACCTCTTGCTCTGACACATTAACTGTCCAAATAAACCCTCTTATTTTCTCTAGCAATTCTTTAGGCTTATCCTTTTGAATGAGCTGACCAGCTTTAAACACTATAATTTCTTTTGCAATAAACTCAATATCTGAAACGATGTGTGTTGATAACAGAACGATTCGATCCTTTGAAATAGAAGACAGTAGATTTCGAAATCTAATACGTTCTTTCGGATCGAGCCCTGCAGTTGGTTCATCAACGATTAACACCTTTGGATTATTTAATAATGCTTGGGCAATTCCTAGTCTTTGCTTCATCCCACCAGAAAACTTCCCTATTTTTCTCTTCCTATGTTCTGTTAAGTTAACAATTTCTAATAAATCATCGATTTTCTTCTTAGCAGTTTTTTGTTCTATTCCTTTTAATGCTGAGATATACAATAAATACTTTTCAGCAGAAAAGGTTTTGTATAAGCCAATGTCTTGAGGTAAATAACCGAGAATATCACGATACTCGTCACCCAACACCTCGACATCCTTGCCATCAAATAAAATACGCCCAGAAGTTGGGTTTATCAATGTTACGAGCATGCGCATTAATGTTGTTTTACCTGCACCATTTGCACCTAAAAATCCGTAAACACCCGCAGTTAATTCAAATGAAACATCATTAACTGCCAGTTTATCTCCAAACTGTTTCGTCACATTTTCAATTGTTAAATTCAAGAAAACCACCTCTTTTTTTTTTTGATAAACAAAGAATTTAATAGAATAATAGCAAGTATATAAAAAATAATTGGAGTAAATCGAATACATAATTTATACCTATCATCATGCAAGAATCAATATCGTATTAAACCAAAAGGTTGATGATTTTTAGACTCCATTTTCCTCACCCCTTTTTGAGTCTTCCCAGCCACTATTTCACTTTTCGTTATCCAATTTGCTATCTACAGTCCATTTGCAAAATCACTCTTAATTTGTGGTACAACTTAAATATACTTTTCTAAAATGACTCTTCAGTGACTCTAAAATGACAATTTAGTCATTTAAGATAATAAAACTTAATTAGTAGTATTCTCCTTGCACACTTTGGAAAAAGGATTTCCCTGTGACTAGTTTTAAAGATTTGGTTGTATAGGATAATTGAAGCAATTAGAGAAAATTGACTTATTTTGATGGAGAGATGGGGCGTATACCTCTGTGAAGAAAAGCGAAAATAGGAGCTATTATTAATAAAGTACACCATCACAAAAAGGCTTGACTGAGCATGATTGAATTGATCAGTTAAGCCTTAAATATATATTGAACTAACATACATAATGAATAAATTACGTTGTAGTTTACAAGGTGTTATATATTTGATCTTTTATACACTGTTTGTTTTTATGTACATGGTTTTACCTATTAAAATGGTTCAATACAAATAATACTAATGTTATTATGTAGCAACCCGCAAGTTTTGGATTTTTAATTTAGTTACTAAACATTGCCATGTCATTTATTTATGCTCTACCTCTGTTAGTAATATTTATTTTATTATGAGTTAACAGTGTCATTGATAAATATTGTTATATTCTTTCCAAAAGAGATTCTGTTGATTTCGTAAATTGAATTTCCTGCCCTGTTATAAGGTAGAGCTAAATCTCCAAGTTTTAGCGCACTGTTAATCCTTTCTTTCATTTTCCTCCCTTTTCATACGTTGTCCACCTCAGTCTTGAAGAAAAAGTAACAGGTTATAAAAAAAAGACATCCTGCTTACGAAAGCTTTAATATCTCACAGAATAATTAAGCAATTTAGATGCTAAAATGTATGAAACTAAAATAAGATGAAGCATGATGTTGGCTTGTGGTGATTTAGGGAGCAGCAGCCTCATTCTTCTGTATCAAAAAAAAGGAAAACGCCGTTCGTCAAGAGCGTTTTCCAAAAAGAGATGTATATGAGATCCAACTCTAGGAATTGAATTCCTGATATCATTGTACCAAAATAATGATTATTGTGATTTCAGCATAAGAAGCGATTTCAAGAGATTATTATACTAAATTCTATTGAATACTCTCTATTTTAACACTACATATAAATATATTTATTTAAATAATAAATATTCCTTCGAATGACAAATTGAATGGACATTTATCATTGAAGACAAAGTGCTTATATATCTAGACCACTATGACTCTTTTTCTATACTACTAAAGTTCGTTAACTTAAATAACCTCGCCTTATACTTTAATTTAAATATAGCAATGGAGTTATTTAGAAATATAGATCTAGTTTTTAGCATGCTATATTTGAACCTTATCATGCTTTCTATAGTTACAATTAAATGTATTTCTAAGATAATGATAGGACAACTGAGAAAATGAGTAATGTAAACGTTTCATCAAAAAAATATAACACTTTATGTAATTTTACATTTATTCCAAAATAATCTAAGTTAAAATATGTAAACTACAATACCGGTAGTAGTTAAAAACTTTAGGAGGGCTTATGTTGAAATCTAGTATTAAGAAAACCAGTATTCTAGCAGCAGTAATTCTTTTATTTTCTAATCTTGTAATACACCACTCCTTCGCAGAATCAACAATACGTGAAAATCATATTGAGTTATCGACCTCTATAAAAGAAGAACCATCAGAAATCGCACTAACCTGGGAAAGTAATACGTTAGATATAGATCACTACAATATTTATTCAAGTACTCACTCGGATTTCAAACCTGGTGATGCTGGTACACTCCTAGCAGAAGTTTCATCAACAACTGATTTCACTGACTCAAATGGCATTTATGCTAATGAAACTAAATACTATTATGTGACAGCAGTAGATGAAGAAGGCAATGAATTGGCATTATCTAATATGGAATCAATTATTGCTGATGATTATACTAATTACGGATATGAGGATATTCGTTGGAGTAGAGCTAACCCTAATGCTGGAGCAATTTGGTTAAATCAAGGTTTTATATCTGATTATGTAATCATTCACTATACAATAAATGGTCAACAATATGAGGAACACATGAAGCATACAAGTAACGGCTCATGGATGATGGAATTTGATGACCTTCGAGCTGTAGAAAACTTCAGCTTCACGTATCAAATACTAGGGTTTCAATATGACTCCGAATAATTAAATGTACACTTAGAGATCGAGTTATTATTTTCTCGATCTCTTTTTAAGCGGTTTATTATTAAATATTGTTATTAACGTCATTCAACTAACAAACACAGCAGTATACAGTTATAGTTATATCTTATTTTAATAAATCATTCTTTTTTCTCGACTTCCCAGTACAATTACTAAATACAAGGGTTAAATTGCATTGCAGATTCTTTTTTAAAAAATATATCTATCAACTGTAATCGGATAATTTTATTGAAAGGCTTATCGCTCCTATAACTTTGCTTGTTAACATTTTTAACCGTTCTAGACAGATACGTTGTGCAAGTTTTTATGACTGTATAGATCTCGGTATGTATTAAACTAAATTGGAATTGAAATTAAGGGGGAGGTATTTGAAGATTAAAAAAATATCTTACTAGTTAGTATTTTGGATTACGTAATTTACGAATAAACAAAGAGATGTGATAAAAAACAATTGATGAAAAAAGACAGAAGAAAATCAATGGCAAATAGTTAATCATGTCGTTAACTGAAATAAATAAAAAGAGCATATTCCCAACTATACCACCAGCCAACGTATAAAGCCCAATATTATAAAAGTAATTATCAACTGTAGACCTAATTAATTTTATTTCATTAATTTTCTCAATAATGATAGATACTGGAACTCCAATAATAATAAGCAAAGGAGTTATGTAAATCAAGTAAAGGCTCACTAAACCTGAAAAAGAAGCATAACTTGAATTTGATAACCTTTCTAATTGTGGAGTATAACTATAGATTGCTAGAATTAGACTTATTACAATAGCTGAAAAAACTGATACTAAGAATTTTTGTAACATACTCATCCCTCCATTACAATTTAATGAGTGAGGTTGTTTCAAATATTTCTTGTTAAGCTCTACCTTATTTTACATCAAAACTGTGCGGGATACATACCAAGGCTCTTATCGTAAGCTTCATTGTAATTTTTACTACAAAAGGAGTTTTTGCAAACCCTCTTACTTTTAACATAGAAAAGGTCCGCTAATTTTACAGTGGTTATATTTTAGAACGAAACAACAATCACTACGACAAAAACTTGTATCAATAATTAAGAAGTCTGCATTTTACTTTTTATTTTTACTTTACCAAACATAGAGATACTATGTTAAAGGTTATTAAAAGTTTGATTTACTCCATTTTTTATTAACAAATAGTGGAGCAAGCCGTTCAATGCCTTTACTCGCGGCTTTGTACACTGTTTCCCAAGAAGAGCTGTTGCTTCTTTTTAAATATACCTCATGATGAGGAGCTTGGTCATGTTCTCCAGAAAGTTTGTAGTTCCCATTACTATAAAATTCACCCACTAATTCATAATTTACATCTAGAGAAGCTACTAATGGATTACCAACAGCGTGATCTACATCAAATTTTATTTTAGCTGAATCTATATCAACATTAATTAATACTATTCCAGCTTCAGATGCTGTATCACTATCAAGGAGTTTTTTATTTACATCGTATCCATGAGTTGTACCAACGTACCTTTCTAACGTAACTGATTCAGCTGCTGAACAAAAGCAAATATTTACATGTGTTCTTGTTCTGTAACTTAAACTAGTAGCACTATACCCTCTGTTATCACCAGAAAACCATTTGTATTTTGAAAGCCCGTTTGGATTCTTAACCCATTTATCTTTAAGAAAGGTCGTATACCTTAATTCCCATCGCTTAGTCATGTCTTGGTCTTTGACAGCTTTACTTTCTCCAACAAGGTGATTTCTTATAGCACCAACGTGTTTACTTATTTCAAATTCTTCTATATACAATTCTTCTTTTTGTTTGTTCTGAAGCCTATTGTTATTTATACCTTTGTCTATTTTATCTCTTTTATCCTTTTTGACTTTTCTTGCGCCAACAATTTTATATGTGTACTCTTCATCTAAGGTAATATTATGATCTGTAAATTCACTTTTCATTACTGTAGTAAGGTGTTCATCATTTCTAAATATTTCATAGCTTGTTATGTTTTGAATATCTTCCCAATCAATCGCGATATATGAATTTTTTCCGATTGTTGTTACAACCATATCTCCCAATGAATCATCGATATTTTTGTCGGGCGGTTCTGTAGATGTTTGTATTTTTACAACATCCAATATTTTTCCTTTGGAATCTAAAGCTTCTATTATATATGTATATAAATATCCAGGTTTTAAGTTAGTATCAATAATTTCATTATCACTTCCAGTGTGTAATTTCACCCCATCTCTGTAAATATTATTAACATGTTCAGAGTCATGCCAATATATAGTAATTGAATTTATTGATTCAATAATACTCTCAACCTTTATAATATTATTAAATTTTTCTTGAGCTAGCATGTCGTCTTCTGAATAAGTAAGAGCTGGAAAAAAAACTAAAGCTGCAACAAATGCTATCATTTTTTCCATGTGCTATACCTCCATATGAATAGTAATCTCGTCAAAGTATAAAAAGCACCCGAATATGAGTGCTTTGAAATAAGGGAGAAAGCGAATGTCAGTCATTATATAAAAAACGATTGTAGTAACGATATTTTGTGTTGGATGCATGACAACTATACATTCTTTCACATAACATTGTGATCAATATAAAACCACAGCCAAAATGAAATTTAGTTACGTATTTTTTTGATACAAAGCTACTCCTTCATAAAAAAGGTTAATTATTGTCATTAATTAGTACAAATTCTTCTTCAAGCTGATCCCATTTTACAGTAACTTGTATTATTTCATTCTCTTGAACTTTTGCACCACCTTTTGAAGAACTAGCTGAAGTAAATATATGCTCAGTTGGTGGCTCAGTAAACGTTCTTCTACTATTATGACCTCCCGAAGATGTTGTATAGCTATATTCTAGAGACTCTATTTGTAAAATCTCATTAGGTTCTCCCATATACTCCAACATAAATTCTTCATTATCTTCATGATCATAAGTGAGCTGTCCCTTTTCAATTCCCCAAATTTGTGTACCAGCTGTAATAAATGTACCTTTCCAATATTCCCCTTCTCCGTTAAATTTGTATTCATATGTAATAATTTCTTACTTAGAACAAGATGTTAATACTACTAACATCATTGATAATGTCATACTTGTCTTTTTCAAATATTTTCCCCTCAACTTAGAGCAGCTTTATATTTATATTTAATGTAAATTATCGTATCCTGTATTTTTTCTTTCTTGGTCAAGATATTGTTCAGTATAGATTTGCTGAGAACTCGAAGCATTTCTTATTCCCTCTTCTGGTTCAATTCTTCTATTCTTTTTCTTAGCCCTATAATCAATAATAAAACCTAAGCATAGTAACCCACCAAATATACCTACGACAAATAACCATAAAGGCATCATTTCAACTCCTACCTTGTTTTAGTCTAATGTTGCGTTACGATACTGCTCCGCCATTTGTTAATGAAATAGCATTTTATATATGTAATACGGATGAGGTCATGTAAATGTTACAAAAATGGCCATAAAAGCATTGAAGAAGTAGTAATAATTCATTTATTCTTTTCACAAGGTTTGCTGATTTTGATAAGCAAAGGATTATACAGTACTTGTGTAGAATAGATAACTAGTAAAAATCTAACGAAGACTTACGACGGGGGAAAAACATGGCTTTCAATGATACTTTTAGATTTGGTTCTCATGCAATAATATTTAATTCGGAAGGTAATGTTCTCCTATTAAAGCGAACATATGGGAATAAAGGGTGGAGCTTACCAGGCGGGAGTGTTGAACCTGGAGAAACTATTCATTAAGCGTTATTTCGTGAATGTAGAGAAGAACTTGGAGTAGATGTTGAAGATGCTGTATTAACAGGAGTTTATTACCATAGTATAATCAATACCCAGGCTGCAATTTTCCGTTGTTCTATTCCACAGGATGCCAAGATTATACTCAGCACTTAGCACTCTGAACATAAATGGTTCCCTTTATCTGAGTTAAGCGAGATTCAACGAATACGAGTTACAGACACTTTGAACTTTCAAGGACATGTAGCTAGTCGTGCATTTTAATAATTAGTACTATTTATAGGCTGGGACATAAGTGGAAAACTAACTGGTTTTTATACATTACGCAAAAAAAACCGCACGAAATCAAGGTTTATAAATTTGATTTCGTGCGGTTTCTTCATTTTAATTGGGTTTTGTCCCAGCCTCTTTCTTAAGTTAAGTTGTTTATTGTGAATAAATTTTATGTCCTTCGATTAAATGGCTGGATTCAGACCTGTTCAAACAAAAACCGCAGGTATTGTTCACCTACGATTTTAATAATACTTTTGCTACATATGATAGATCTTATTACTTATAAGATCACATTTGTTCCATTTTTAGTCACCAGATACAAGACCAACAGCTTCACTCTGCCATAGTAGTAAATCGTTTATCATAAGAATACTGCCAGTCTGTTGTCAACATTCATTCCTATAGATACACTGTTTCCTTATGTGATCCATCAGCTTTTAATCAAACTCTAATAATTTTTTTGTTTCCATCTAAATGGATATCCATCATATACACTTGCTTAAGTTAATTGTTGTGCTAGGCAACCAACAGATCCAGAACATGTACCACAGCTAACATTATAATTATCCCGACTAGAATGTGTAAAATTGTTTAATCACTCTTATAGTGATTAAATGGTTACGATACAGTAAGTTTTTTAAGTATAAATAATATTGTAAGTAGGTTTAATAATTCCATTAGAATATTGTTTCATATCCACTAATTCTAATTTAAAACAAGGCTTAATGTTACCGAACAATGAAATTCCTTCGCCAACTATAATAGGATTAATCTTTAGTACTAATTGATCAATGAGTTGATGTTTAATCAACGATCCCGCTAATTCCCCACCTCCACATAGCCAAATTTTGCAGTTCTCTTGCTGCTTTAGATCCTTGATAAAGTCAATAGAATCTTCTTTGATAAGCTCGACTTCCTCATTGGATTCAAACTGCAAAGAGCTTGAAAAAATGTAATGTTTTATGCCCCTATAGCTAGGTTCACCCGGTTTATTTCCAAATTTAAATCCAAATTCATATGTTTTTCCACCCATCAATAATGATTCAAATTGTTGAATATCTGTTAGAAAATCAGGGACATGATCTCCTTCAAATAAAAACAGAGTTTCCTCAAGATTCCCCGTTAACATCCCTTGATCAGCAATAAAGTTATCTAATGACACTGCAACATGATAAATTACTTCAGCCATTTTGTCATACCCCCAAAAGCATAAATTTCCTTCTAGATCCACGACCATACTCTCTATTTCAGTTCATGTGGTTTCTAGAAAGCCTCAATGAGATGCTCATTTTCAAACTACGTAGAACACTTTTTACTGTCTTCTAAAAAATCTTATTCAACAACTTTGCTCTTAATAACAATTCTTTTAACCATTATCAGTTTAAACTATACAGTTATTTAACTATATCGCTCTAAAAATAAAAATGACGCATATCCTCAATTCAGATATGTGTCATTTGGAATTAATTTTAACTTGGCCATCAGTACAAAAAATCTTCTCATTAGGTATTGTGTTTTAAATATAAAAAAGGGTCTAGTTTTTCATCGTCCCATAAGCTTCCGGCTGACATACCTTTCTTTTTTTATATGCCCAATAGTTTATTGCACCACTCAATAAGAAAGCCCTACCAAAAATTAAAGACATATAATTTGGAAAGAACAAAAAAGAATATGAAGGGGAAAGTGGCTGCAATTGTAAAACAATAAGTAGCTACTTTATAATCATTTTAGGTGCTACTACCTGCTTGGGATGGATTTATTTCAATTATGTAAACCTATTATCCCAATAAACATAAATTCTCGTTTTCTAATTAACACCAATTAATGGTATTTAGAATTTAACGGACTATTTATCGTTTATGTGTCATTATTTTGTAATAAATATGTCTTCCTTGTTCAGATAAAAGTAGATTAGATTATCTTGTAATTTTGGTACTTTTATAAAGCCTAATTTATTCATCAATCGTTGTGATCTTTCATTCTGTTGTTCCACTGTAGCATCAATCACATCTAACTTCATATATTCAAATCCATATTTAATTATTTCCTGCAACACTTCAAACATTATCCCTTTTCCCCAATAATCACTAGATAAATCAAATCCAATCTCAGCAATAAGTATATTATGAGACTGTCTTAAATAATGAAACCCACAAGTTCCTACGAATTCATTATTACTCTTGGTATATATACCCCATCGACATCCAGAATCATCAATATGAAACTGAATTATTTCTTTAGCTTCTTTTAAATCCTTGCATGGTTCAATATCCATATATCTTGTAATATTTTCGTCTCTGAAATGTTTATAAACCTCTGCTGCGTCATCTAGAGTTAATAATTTTAAATATAAGTTTTTTGTTTCTAGTGGTGTAAATTCAAGGTTGCTTATTTTTGACATGGTCATTTTGTGCCTTTCTTTTAGTTTTCTTCAGAATTTCTCCAGTTGTTTTAATAACTCTCCTAATGAATTCTATTAATCAATATGCTATAACTATTAATGTTTTATACTAAGGTTATTCATCTTTCAAGCTCAAAAAATGAATAATAAGTTTATACGTATTTTTGTTAACAATATCGGCAATAAAGACCCTCAGACGATTGCCTACATATGTACAAAATTATTAATCCTTCAGCTTAAAGTGCTTCATTTTTTGTGTTTACAGGAAAAGAACCCTCTCATTGTTGTGAATCTTATAGCTATCGGATTATCTCAACATCAACAAAAACGGTTGACTCAGAACCCTCGGTACCTTTTCCAATATACGCTACTAACCCATTTGGTGTAAAGCGTTCACTAGTACCTTCTTGGACTGTTGTAAATACAGAATACGCTATTGAATCCATCACTGTTGCTGTATGTACATTTTGATAAGTTATATATGCTAATTTATATCTATTAGATGGTATTAGCTTATAGTAGAATTATATCAGTAGTAACTATTATTTTTGTATCTATTGCTGAAATATTATTTAAGGTTGTTGTTAAGTGTAATATTCAAACATCTGGCAAAATTGATAAGTTCATTCCTCCATTCTTCAAACTATTTGAAGCCAAACTTAGATAACAATATCATGACTACATCTTAAGGAGATCCTATTATTTTTTTGGCGTTGAATGTGCTTTTAGACAGATTGATGAGAATAGATATTAAGTGCTCTTTCAGTTAACGTAAAACAGAGAGAATGACGTTAGTATAAATATTAGCTCATGTTAATTCTTTTGATAACATTTTGCTAAACCTATGCAATCCGACTTGGAGGGTTGTAAGAAGACTAGTGCACACACTCATTTGATGGAAGTTAGAAAATGATCTGGGAGGATGTAAAGTTTCAATGAAGTAAATAAAAATAAGTAAAACCCTGATATTTTTCTTCCCTTAGGGTTTTACTTATTTTAATGATCCCGTAATCACAACTACAAGTGTTAAAGCTATGACCCAAAAAAGCCAACCTTTTAGCTCAGGCTTTTTAATATTGTTACTCAACTTTGTCACCTCATTTAGCAATTCTACCTTGGTTAGTGATTTTTTTTCTTCTATTAAGAGCTAATTGCATTATTGATAAATCTTGTTGGATTCTATCTAAAAGATACTCTGCTTTTCTTATTTCGTCGATTGATTTGTTACCTCTGTTATTTAGAGTTTCATCTACATATCCAAGAGCTTTTAAAAGTTCACCAGAAATTTTATCATACTGTTTAATATTCTTTATTTTAATTCCTCTCCCTTCTCTCACCTTATCCACTTTAGCCTTAAAATAGTAGTAAAACGCTACCAAAAAGTACCGTTTTACTAGGCAAAATATGCTATATATAAGTGCATAAAGGGGAAATTTGGTTACTATTATCATACCAAAATACTAAAAAGTGTGATTTTGTCTTGAGAGATGATTTAGGGAGATTAGTATGTAGTATTCTTTAAAATGCTATGCTTTTCTTACGTTTATATGAATATATTGATAATAATTGAAGGGTAAACCAGCGAGAAAGCTCCTTACATTAATTAGTCATCTACAGCATTTTTTTGTTAGAACGCTGACATAATGTTGTCAGTGTTTTTTTTATATAATAACTATTAAGCTAAGTATCCATTTGGAGGAAATAAGATAACTTTTTTGTAAAAATGGTGTTATTTGTTTCATCTAAGTATTAAAATAAAATGAATAGATTTCCAAATTATATACTTGGAAGTTTATCATTTTAAAAAAGGGGAAAGAACATGCTTAAAAAACTAACAGAGAGAATTTATTACATGCCTCATAATAATGACACTGACAGACCTATATTAGGACTTGTATGCGGTGATAAATACAGTTTAATTGTTGATTCAGGAAATTCTCCACAACATGCTAAAGAGTTTTTAGCCGAAGTAAAATCTTTGAATATTCCACCAGTCAAATATTTAGTAATCACTCACTGGCATTTCGATCACGTATTCGGTATAAAAGAGATGAATTTAACAACTATAGGTCATGAAAATACGAAAATAAAACTAGAAGAAATGAGAAATATGAAGTGGGATGATGCTTCTTTAGAAGTATACCTTCAGAATGGTATCTTAAATGAATTTGAGATTAGTTGTATAAAGAAAGAAATTCCAGAAAGGGATAGCTTCCTTATAGGAGACTTGGATATAACATATAAAGGAAGCATGGCAATAGATTTAGGTGGCATTAATTGCATCATAAACGATGTTGGAGGAGATCATACTCTGGAATCAACAGTTATTTATATTCCTGAGGAAAAAGTAATTTTCTTAGGGGACTGTGTCTATAACGGAAGGTATAACGGTGATTATGTTTTTACAAAAGAAAAATTATTTCCAATGATAGATAAAATTGAGAAAAATGATATCGAATACTATTTTTGTTCTCATGAAAGTATTTGTGATAAAGAAGAAATGGACGGGTTTTGGCATCAATTAAAATCCACTGGAAATATAGTAGAAAAGGGTACTTCGGTTGAAGAAGCAAAAAGGAAATTTACCGCTACATATAAAAGACCACCTTCTGAAGCTGAATCCTTTTTTATAGGTGGCTATGTTAATGGGAATAAAGCAATGAAAGAAAAAGCACATCACTAAATTTGTCTATAGCTGCTAAGGAGCTCTCTTTGCCCATTAGCAGCTCTCTATTTATATCTATTACACTTTCAATTAAGTATATTTTATGTTAATTGTTGGCTCTTCCTGATAAATGATGTTATAACATCATACTTTTGTATCTATAAAACTTTACTATCTAGTTTATATGTGCCACTTGATGTTGTGAGTCGTTACACAATTTAGTTTTTCAGCACCTGTGTATAAGAGTTAGTAGTGAGCCTCCTGAATTTGCTAATAGTTTGGTAGGGTTTGTTTTGACTGGTTCATAAGCTAGTGTATAAGCTTCTACTAAATTAACATATGAATTAACACCATTTGTTCCGCCTATAGTATAGATTTTCCCGTCTGTTGCTACAACTTCAAATGCATATCTATTTGTTGGCATACTCGTTTTTGTTTCCCACCTGTTTGTTTTCGGATCATATTCTTCAACAGTATCTAAATATTCACCGACATTATTAAAGCCTCCAATAACATATATTTTCCCATTTGATTTTACAACTTCAAATGCGTATCTATTTGTTGGCATACTTGTTTTTGTTACCCACGTGTTCGTTTCCGGATTATATTCTTCAACGGTATCTAAATATTCACCATTATTATTATAGCCTCCAATAGCATATATTTTCCCATTTACTGTTACAACTTCTAATCCATATCTATTTGTTGGCATACTCGTTTTTGTTTCCCACGTGTCTATTTCTGGATCATATTCTTCAACAGTATCTAAAAATTTTGCGATAATATTATTATATCGATAGCCTCCAATAGCATATATTTTCCCATTTACTGTTACTACTTCAAATGCGTATCTATTTGTTGGCATACTCGTTTTTGTTTCCCACATGGCTGTTTCCGGATCATATACTTCAACAGTATCTAAATATTCACCGGTATTATTAAAGCCTCCAATAGCATATATTTTCTCATTTACTGTTGCAGCTTCATATGCGTATCTATTTGTTGGCATGCTCGCTCGCGTTTCCCACGTATTTGTTTCCGGATCATATTCTTCAACAGTATTTAAATCCCCAATAGAATTAAAGCCTCCAATAGCATATATTTTCCTCTTTACTGTCGCAACCTCAAATGCGTATCTATTTGTTGGCATACTCGCTCGCATTTCCCACGTGTTTGTTTCCGGATCATATTCTTCAACAGTATCTAAGTCCCCGTTAGCATTCGAACCTCCAATAGCATATATTTTCCCATTTACTATTTCAACCCCTAAATTTATTCGTTCAGTAGGCATTGTAGAAACTTTGTCCCAGCTACCTTCAGCAAAGCTAGGTAACAATGATACTGATAACAACATTGTTATTGCTATGATTAATGACATAAATAGTTTCTTAGTTAATTTCATGTTTATAAATTCCTCTCAAATAATATATTTTTTATATCACTTGATTTTCCAATGTAATATTTTACTATATGTAATCTGTTTATTCTGGTTGACAACAAAGCTCGCCTTTCCCTTTCTCTAATGCAGATTTAAGGCTTCCGAGGACATCTTGCCATGCTTTCTCATGCCATTTATATGCTTCTTCCCAAAATTCTCCGTACCCCCATCCATAATGTTCAACTAAAATGTTAGTTTTCTCTTCTTCTTTTTCAAAAAGTATATTTACAAGTGTGAGATCATCTTGATTGTTCATAATGGAGGCAAATTGATCAGGACCTTTCCAAGTGAATTCTAACTGTTGTTTAGGTACAAATCTCTTTATTTTACAGCCTTTTGTATTCATACATTCAATATCCCTAGATTCAAAATATAACTCAAATGCTCCACCTTTTTTCAGTTCAATTACAGCTTTTGGTGCAAACCATTTAGACACTCTATCAGAAATCGTCCATGCGTGCCAAACAAGATCTACTGGAGAATTAATAGTAATATTTTTAAATAGTGAACTATTTACTGAAGGTGTCAAAAAAATCCTCTCCTTATAATGAATATTTATATTAGTGATATGATTAATTGTTGAAAGTTATCGATAACCGTGAAATATCAAGTATAGTGTGCTAATTTTAGGTTTGGTAGAAAAATATCATTGATATTGATCAAAAAATAGATTTAAGACAGTACATGTATGATGCCAAACTTAGTAAATATTCATTGTTTTGGATCCTATATTGTTTATCATAAGGAGGTTTTATATTTTAAACATGTAGCTTAAGTCATTTCTGGTGGTGACTTAAGTAACAAATTTAAACCGCTATCGAAATTGGGACATGGGAGACAACCGAATAATCTAGGAAATTAAAGATTATTAATTGAATCACTTGCGGTTAGCTTCAGGAGAATACGGAATACAACGTTAATAAACAATACATACTAAAAAGCCCGACCTCTCAGTATGATAATTGAGAAATTAGGCTTTTTCTAAACATGATTGTATCAGTGTTATTCCTGACAAAATTATTTCTATTAACTAAACACTTTTATGGAGATTTTAAAAATATCAAAAGGCAACTTACTTTTCATACATATTTTAGTACTTCACATAAAGTGCTCAGAAGGCGGTGATATGCTGAAAACGACTTTTGTAGTAGTCCTACACCTATAATAATTTTGTTTTTCAAACATCTCTAGATCCCCCATTTAAAATACAAATATATGCCTCAGTCGCAGCTAATAAAGTTTCTTCCTGGAAATTAAATCGAGGGTGATGATGAGGATAATCAAGTTCAGTGCCAAAGAGCATATATGTAGCTTTTCCCCCATGCTCTTGTACTCGATTCATCATGAAGCTGACATCTTCTGAGCCAGACACTGACACTACTGGCAATACTTCTTTAATAAACTCACTTGACGAACACCAATCAGTTATTGTTGGTATGAGTGCATCATCACAAACAACTACTTCTGTAACGCCTACTTCCTCAATCGTGTAGGAAACATCATGCATATGTGCTGCCGCTTGAATAATCTGTGTAGCTTTCTCAGCCATATAAACTGCAATCTGAGCCGTTTCTCCCCGTACTTCTATTTCCATATAGCTGTCCTCTGGGATAATGTTCCGCCCGCTTCCAGCAGTCATTCTCCCTACATTCACGCGGGTTATACCATCATGGTGGCGCGGGATTCCATACAGATGATTAGCAGCAGTTGTTGCAGCTAATAACGCATTTTTTCCAAGCTCTGGATTCATGCCAGCATGAGAGGAAACTCCTTTAAAATAGACATTGAATTTGGTTGAAGCAAGAAAACCTTGTGTTGTTGCTGCAATCGTGCCAACGGGTAATGATTGAATGCCTATGTGTCCGGAATAAAAATAATCGACATCATCGAGCCACCCTTTAGCAGTCATTGCTCTAGCCCCTCTCCCTCCTTCTTCAGCTGGCTGGAATAGAAGAGTAAATCTACCTTTTAGCTCGTCATTATGAGATGAAATATACTTTGCCACCCCCAGTCCAATAGCTGCATGCCCGTCATGACCACAAGCGTGCATAACGTTTTCTTCATTAGAAACAAATTTATTCTTTGAAGGCAGATGCGTTAAATCGGTGGATTCGTTTATCGGTAATGCGTCTATATCAAATCGAAATCCAATATGCTCACCCTTTTTACCTGAGTCCCATGTCGCAACAAGTCCTGTATTGCCTCCCCGCATTTTATCTAGCCACGACTCTTCTACACCCCAGTCTAAAGCCTTTTTCTCATGTGACTCAAGATCAGCGATGGAAGGCACCCCCATACGTGAGCCTTCTAGGAGTACTTCTTTGCCAATATAAAGGTTAAACCCCATCTTCTCTAGCTCTTTTCCTAGTCTGTATGTAGTGATGTATTCCATAAATCCCAATTCAGGTAAAGCGTGCAAACTACGCCGCCATTCGATCAATGTCGGGGTAATATTCTTTAGAAATGTACTGGACATAAAACCACTCCTCAGTTATTTTTCTTTCTAAATACTAACTCTTATCCATTATTGGTATTCTTCATTAAGAATACTATTGATTAAATATTATCTTATTCTCCTAATCTCCTAAATTTATATGCTAAATTTTATCTTACCATAGAGGATTATTAAGCTAACATGGTTACGCTAATTACAAATTTCATTTCTAATATTTTCTTCGACCTTCAGCAATCTCTTATTTAATGTAGAAAGGCGTCATTTTTCGGAATAATATTTTTTTAACAATATGATATAAATACACTGAAGCTAGACAGGTACAACATCACATTGTAAGATGGGTACATACTAAAAATTGGAGGTTTTTGTTTGCTAAACTTATGTTTGAGCAGGGTATGTAAACGTTCTTAGTGACTTCGTTCATTGAGAAAGTGCCATTTATAGAATAATAGAGAAGATATAATTCACTAAAAAAGAGGAGACTATAAATGGATATCGTTATTAAAGAAGAAATTTCAAAAGAATATAATATGACAGAAGAAATTGTTAAAAGAGCATTTTTAAATGTAGGTGATAAGAAAGAACACATTCTTGTAAATCGCATAAGAAAATCAAATGCATTTATTCCTGAACTTTCATTAGTTGCAAAAGATCAAAACAATGACATTGTAGGTCATATTCTGTTATCTAAAATAACAATTGGAGATGGTGATAACACTGCCGATTCTTTGGCACTAGCTCCACTTTGTGTTGTTCCGGAATATCAGAATAAAGGCATTGGGAGCCAATTAATTCATGCTGCACTAAAAAACGCAAAAGAGCTTGGCTACGGTTCAGTAATTGTTTTAGGACATAAAGACTATTATCCAAAGTTTGGATTTAAACCAGCTAGTTTATGGAATATCAAAGCTCCATTTGAAGTACCTGATGAAGTGTATATGGCTCTGGAAATAACAGAGAACTCTCTTGAAAATGTACAAGGTATCGTTTATTATTCAAGTGCGTTTTCGGATTAATATCTAGGTGTGATTGCAATAAAAAAGGTTGCCTTGAAAATGTTTTAAAACATTTTCTAAGCCAGCCTATTTTTAATTCATATATACTCTACTTATATAGGTTCACGCCTTTATAATTTGAGATCAATCATTCATTTTTTTCGTTGATCTACTTTAGGGAGCTAGAAAAGTAATTCTCAATACCCAAGTATTAATGTTTAGAGAGATTAGAAATTTTTACTCCCTTCAAGCACCATATTGCTGAATAACATTTTCAGCTTGACTGTTAGTAAGGTGAACTTATGGTGAGCAACTAATTCTACTGAGTAAATATATTGCTATCTAATAACTGTTTTGTCAAAAATAAAATAATAAAAATTTAAAATATTCACAATATTATTGGAGGATTTATAATATATACAAAGAATACCTGTAATATGACAATTACAGGAGGTGTAACTTTTTTGAAACTCAAGAAACTATTATTCAGTACAGCGTTAACTTTAACTATAGTAGGTTCAGGTGTTTCTGGTGCAAGTGCTGATCCGATAACTATTGATCCTGGGCCTGGTGGTGGTGGTACTAGTGATCCACCACCAATTTGCACAAGTAATGGCACATGTATCCAGCCATAAAATTACCTAAGATTAAAAGCATGTCATTTAATATGATGACATGCTTTTATTCATCTTTTTTCTATTATATACCTCAATGTTTGTATCTTCTGGCTGATATTGCCCATATTTTTTGGTGAATAACAATCTATGGTGTCCATTCGTCAAAAACTAATAGACTTCTTAATCATTGTGATGCGTAAATGACTTATTCAACCTATCACACGATACAAGTAAAGCCATGCGCTACAAATGCAGCTCGCTTGGATTTTGCTTTTTTTATAGAATGGTTGCATGTTGATGGGCATGGAGCCTTGTGAAGATTCCATTCTCCCTAGATAAAAGTTCTTCGTGAGTACCATCCTCAGCTATTCCGTTTTCTGTGACGACTAAAATTCGGTCTGCTTTACGAATAGTAGCTAAACGGTGAGCAATGACTAAAGAAGTACGGTCTTTGGTCAATTCATTTAAGGCTTCTTGAATGATCGCTTCTGTTTCTGTGTCTAGAGCAGAAGTAGCTTCATCGAGAATTAGTATTCTTGGATTCTTAAGGAACATACGGGCGATGGACAAGCGCTGCTTTTGACCTCCAGATAGCTTTAAACCCCTCTCCCCGATTTGGGTATCATAGCCATTCGGAAGTGAGGCGATAAGATCTGTCAAATGAGCACGTCTTGATGCCTCTTCGATCTCCTCTTGGGTAGCTGATAGCTTTCCGTAAGCAATATTTTCACGAAGTGTACCCGTAAATAAGAACACATCCTGTTGTACTATTCCAATTTGTGAACGAAGAGATTCCTTCGTCATATCTCTTATATCAATGCCGTCAATAGTAATGGCTCCTTGTTCAATATCATAGAAACGAGGAATTAAGGAGCATATCGTTGTTTTTCCTGCCCCAGAAGGACCTACAAACGCTACGGTCTGTCCTGCTTGAATGGTAAAGGATAAGTCTATTAGAATTGGACGATTCGTCTCATATCCAAACGTCACCTCGTCAAAGGTGATATCCCCTTGTAATGTTGAAACATCTATTGCATTAGGACGATCTTCGATATCCGGTTCCCTATCCATAAGCTCTGTAAATCGTTTGAAGCCCGCCATTCCTTTTGGATATAGTTCAAGGAGAGCAGAGATTTTGTCAATTGGTTTGAATAATATATTAATATAAAGAATAAAAGCAACGAGCTCTCCATAAGATAGGGAGCCTGAAAAACTTAACCATGCACCATAAACTAGAACGAGAAGCGTCATTAGCCGTGTGGAAATATAGATTCCTGAAAGGTTCACACTCATGGTGTTGTATGCTTTTAGCTTAGATTTACGAAAGAATTGATTGTCTTTATTGAATCGTTCAATTTCGTAGTACTCATTTGTAAATGATTGAACAACTCTAGATCCTGAAACACTGTCCTCTACTCTGCTGTTCACCTCTGCGATATTACCATACATTTTTGTCCAAGCAGCATTCATTTTAATATTCGAATAGGAAATGAGCCAAACTAAAAATGGCACAATCAAAATTGCAACTAACGCAAGCTTTACATTAATAGTAAGCATAATCCAAAATGCTCCAATAAACGTCATAATAGCGATAAATAAGTCTTCAGGTCCATGGTGAGCAAGCTCACCAATGTCCATTAAATCATTTGTGACTCTACTCATAATATGTCCAGTTTTCGTATTATCGAAGAAACGGAAGGATTGTTTTTGAACATGGTGAAACAATTCTCGTCTCATGTCAGTTTCAATATTAATTCCAAGCTTATGCCCCCAATAGTTCACTACAAATTGCATGCCCGAACTAAGTAAATAGAGGACAAGAAGACCTATGGAGACAGCTATAATGGTACTCCAATTTCCTTCAGGTAATAGGGAATCAATAAACCATGATACTGCGAGAGGAAAGCCGAGTTCCAAAAGTCCAACCAACACAGCACAAACGAAGTCTAGATAGAACAGCTTCCGGTGAGGTCGGTAATAGCTGAAAAATCGTTTAATCATTTAATAGTCACCTCAGCATTCTAGTATTAAATTTCAATCTTTCATTGTATCTATAAAAAAGTTTGATAAAATAATTTAATAAATTGTTGTTTTATCTAAACTCAAATTAATACCGGATGAATTGGCTCTCCGCCTTATGTAAAAAAACGTTTGCTATTTACAAATCCTATATATTAGAACATCATAAAGGATGCAAAGTATCATTTAATTAACCAAAACGTCCATTGCGGTTACTTAAATTTCCTGGTTACAATAATATTGCTCAAAAAATAAAGAAAGACGCTTTCAGTATTATAACTTAACAGCACCATTTTGTGGAATATTTCTTTTCTTATTTCATCTCATCAATGGATATACTCTTCATATGATAAAGGACTTCACCTACATAACCAAATGTTTTTAAAAGTTTACCAGAAATTCTATCTTGATTTTTAATATGCTTATTTTAATTCCTATAGCTTCTCACACTATAGTCTAAAAAAGCAGTAAAACGCTACAATAAAGTAGCGTTTTACTTTGGAAAACAAAATATATAAAAGTGCATAAAGGGGAAATTTGGTTATTATTATCATACCAAATAACTAAATATTGTAATTTTGGCTTAAAAGGCTATTTAGCAAGATTGGCTAGTGGTTTTGTTTAAGTTGCTTTAAACTTCTTTCATTTATATAAACATATTGATATTTGTAATACTGAAATTCAAGTAAAATATATATTTCAAGAATCAATTTTCAGAACACTGTTCATACTTTAGATATACTAACCTCAAAACCTTCAGTTGAAATAAGATAAGTACTTATTTTTCAGCGAAGCTCTATACAGAAACCCAATATCCGTATTGTATTTTCATCTAACACCACAACAGATATACTACATGATATCTGTTGTGGTTTTCTTTAAAACTAAATGTTTTCAATATTGTTTATTTCAATGCCCCAGTAGTGATTGCTTCTATATTACACAGTGTGATGGAGAGTGGTGCATTTACAGTTATCTCAGTCCCTTGCAATACAAAGTTTGAAATCGTCCAATCATCCTCAAATTCATATATACTCCCACTAATTCCTCTTACGCAAACTTCTTGACCTAGATATTGAGTATAGTTAGAATTTGCTCCGATAGTACAACAATCACAAGTGGTAATTTGCTTTACTTCTTCTTTGACTATAGACTTACAACCACAAGGTGATGTTGATACCTTATAATTTGCCATTAGATCACCCCCATTATGATTATTACTTCATGTTATGCTTCACTGCAATTTGATGCATGGGGTAATGCGTATATATCCCAATAGGTCTACACACATTTTCCATTTTCTAGTCAACAATACAAAAAATCAAAATTATATTGCATACTCTATTCCTATAAGTTGATACCTTATATCTTGCCATTAGGCACCTCTCGAAAACTTCGAGAGGGTACATAATTCTTAAATCTAGATTTGTATGTATTACCTAGTACGTACAGAGATAATTTGCATAGCATAATGTACGGCCAACTACACTCATATAAACCTCCCTAAGCATGCCTCCTTTACTGATCGGCACAGGGAGGTTACATATTTTAAGGAGATGTAACATATATAAATTAGATTGTTTGGGTGCATAGTTTCATACAGTGGAGTAGGTCAATTTTGGCAGATACATACCCTCTCACCCTCCGTGTCCAACGGCCTACGGTAGATAGGATCTTATAGTTAATCACCTCACTTCTTAATATGTTTCATAAGATTTTCTGATTATAGAGCTTTTATTAGAAGTTATTATAAAATAATGAATACATAATCTTTCAATAAAGGAGTATATTAAATGCCCGTTGCATATGTAATTTGATTCTCTTAATGTGAAGGTCTTATGTTTTAACTCCTCAATTTCTACTAAATACCCATTTTGATTACTATAATTTCTTGTTTTATACAATATTGTTCAAAACATAATGAAAGACACTTTTCATTATCATTTCTGAAATGGTGCACCCCTATAAAGTATCACTATCTACAGGTTCTAACATATCCTCGCTTTTCTTGGTTAGTTAGTTTATCCCATTTCTTTTGAGATTCCAACTTGTCACCTCAGTATCACATATGTTTTCTAGTAAAAAGAAGCAAAAATAATGTTGACTATAGACCTCACACAATTTCACATAGAAAATACACGAGAACTACATGCTAAAGTAGTATAAATAACCATGTAAGAAAAACTATTTTAAAGGAGTGTTTCAAATTAAGAACTTATTATCTTTAACATTAGCAGGTGGAGTATTGGTGAGTGGATTAATTGGAGTCTCAGCGACTGGTGCACAGACAACACAAGATTTAGACGAAAGACTAGAGCCATATGCGACGGAATTTGAAAATGGTACAATGGGATTTGATCTATCTGAAATTCCACAAGATTTACTTGATGATTTAAATGACAGTAACCTTTCAAGTGGTAATTACGAACTGCATGCTATTGAGACTATTGACGAGGAAACAGGTTCTAGCTTGTCAGTTGAGGAATTTTCTCAAGAATTCTTCACTATTGAGATAGATGAAGAAACAGGTGAAGTAATCGGTTCTAGTTTGTCTGATGAAGAACTAGCTAAGTTTTTAGAGGAACGGGAAAATGCTGGACCAGTTGAAGTTGAAGAGATTGACTTAGGCTCTGAATAGAAAACATGACTGAAAACACCGATTTCTAAAGTGAAGTCGGTGTTTCTGATCTTAACCACATTGTCCATTGAGTTTACTATAAACCTGTACTCTTTTTTTGTTTAAACATTCTCCAATCACACACAATCATATATAAAGTACCCATTAAATTTAGGATGTTATTTATTTTGTCAGCTGCTTTGATTGAGGTCAAAACTCATAGCATTATATTCTAATTGGAAACTCGATTTGAAGGAACAAGTAGTTTAGCTATAACCCTAGGTAGTGAATTTTATTTTACATATAATCAAGACTTACCTTGGTTTTACTAACATATGATTTAAAGGCTAACGATTCCAAAGATAATTTTCAACTCATTTCGATTCTTTTTCGTCTTTTTAAAACCTTGTTTTGTATCAATTATATATACTGTCTTCCTTACCCAGATCCGTATATATACAGAGTTGAATTGTATAGGTCCTACTATGCCTTTCTCCTCATACTCAGTACCATCACTTAATTCAGTTTCTGTCCTAATTAGCCACTTGTTTCCTATTCCAAATTCTATATACTTCAAAAGAAACTCTCCTACCCTTTTGTTTAATTAATAATCCTAATGTAATAGCAAAATCGATAAAACAATTAACCCTACTAAAATTGATCATATTATTGTATGACGGAATGTTTCTCTATCATTTTTTATCACTTTTACTAAATCAACACAAACAATAAAAAATAGAATAGGCAGAAATAAAAACAAATTCTAATAATTTTTCATCTATAACCACATTTCTCCTCCATTTAATGTTTAGAGTAGTTAACTTTAGTGTCTTGTTACCACAACTATATTTATCTTCATCGCATATTTTTGGATCTTGTATCGCATCTTCTTTTCATTAATCACTTCTCTGACCTTAATAGGAGAAGTAGTTTTCTCTCGTGAAAATTGTCCCTCATCAAAATATAAAGTATTAGTTACTAAATTAATTTTTTTAGATTATGAATAGAGATAATTTCCACCTCGGTTTCTTTATCAAAAAAAATGTTTGCTGAACGCTACTAATTGCTAAAGATCAACCTAATTAATTTGTTACTTTCTAAATACCAGTCTTGAACCTTCTATTGTCCCATTGGAACTTCAGTGCTAACAGGCCTCATATTGATTAGTTTCACACCAATAATAAATTTTAAAAGTCCATCAATAATGGCAAATACGAGAAATGGCACATCTATAATTAATAAACCTAGAATTCCGTTTAAAATTGTGAAGCTACCTAGAAGAATCATTATTTTACCTTGCGAGAAGTAAAAACCGAAAAAGTGAATGCCTACTGCAATAAATATACTTAACCAAAACAACCTTAAATTATCGAAGCCGATGATAAACCCACAGGCTGTACACAATAGTACATTTAACAGAGTGAATAAATTATCCATCTTATTCTGAAACTTTGTATTTTCACCATATGCCAATTTTCTATTAACAAATGGTAAACCAAGAATAGCTATAAAGCCAACTAAGTAACCTAATCCTAAAATGAAAGGTTGTATTAATAAATCTCCCCCAACAAGAGCTGAAAAAATAATTATGATGCCGACGTAGATTAACCACACTCCACCAGTTCTTTGTGTAGGGTACTTCGAAATCTCACCTTTATTTCCCACAATACCCCTCCTAAAATATTCTGAATTTTGATAAATAACATACTTCATAGTAAAATAGTCATTTGTAAATACCTTGTAACCATTCCCTCTCCTATTGATAAATTTTAATACCCTGTTCTTACTTATTAATTATGTTCATTCATTGACCAACAGTTATCAGAATGATCACTAAACTTGTACTAGCTTTAAATGTTATCCTAAAAACAAACAGATGCTATAGACGTAAGTTGTAAGTATGCTTTAAGAATTTAATCTCCTCAAATAATAATTTCTACTAAATATTGGATTATCCTCTAAATTAAAATATAAGACTACATGTCATTCCAATGTATTGAAGCAAATATCAAGAGCTTGTAATTTAATTGTATTTTCAAGGGAATTAGAATTAAATATCGATACAAAATCTGCCTCGATATTTAAAACGTTAATACCGACACATATTCAGGGATATCAAGAATGGTTAAATAACGGTCCTTCAGGTAAAGGAAACACCAAATAGTTCTGGGCTACAATTACTCGTAAAAATGTCATTATAAAAGGATATTTTTAATGGCTCTATAATAGGAAATATATTGCAACACCATTTGATGAACATTTCAAAAGTAGTAGTATACACGGTCAAGATCGTCATGATAGTGTATTAACAAATCTTGAGGTTAAACAAATACTGGATTACCATAAAAACAATCACAACTCTTTTCTAGCATTACATATTGTTTCAATCTTGGTATATGATTAAAGATTAGTAAACTAAGTGGCTTTACTAATCTTTTTTCTCCCTCGTCTTTCCATAAGTCCACTTAATCCTTCATTTTAATAATAATTAACTCTGTGTTGTACGTTTTTACATATCAACTTTGCATCTTCTCTAGTTGCTTAACTTCAGCTAAATAACTTTCGTGAGCATATAACATTAATTCACCTCTAAATGACTAAGTAATATTCATAAAATATCCAATATTTCAACTAATAAAGTATAAAAACAGCATTATAATTGAAGAAAGGAGGCATTATTATGGAAAACCTAAAAGTATTACTTGAATGTTTAGTTACACCACCTCACCTTGAATCCAACGATCATGCACATAAAATTGAATTTACTTTAATTGACTCGGCCGACCTATATACATCTGAATTTCTTCAACAATATACTAGATTTAAAAATCATAGTGAATTCTTTGAGAGTTACTCTTCTATATTTCCAGACACCTTTACTCCGTTATCAGAACAAAATAAATTTATGCAGACAAACACATCTTTTGAAACTTGGGATGAGATGTACGAATTGGCACTAGAACAATGGGAACATAGGAATTTATAGATAGCTATTTGTTCGTTATTTAAAATCATGATTTCATCTACAATGAGATTTTTCACTCTAACATGTAGTTTATAATAATGATAATGGTGTGATATCTATAAACATTCTCACTATTAAAGTTCCCTATCAAAAATAGCGCATTTCTATTAGAAATGCGCCTGTTAGTTTAAAAAACACATTAATTAACTTTTTTTCTTCCAATGTAAAGTAAGTGAGAGGATAATTCAAGGATATAAGGGTCGTTTGCCTTTTACATAAGCAACTTTATTATATTATTTTGTCAAAACTCTAGTTCCCCTTTGTTTCTCCAGTAATTGCAATTATCGTAGCACCAACATAGGTGTTTTCATATAGATTTTATTTTTTTATAAATTTGTAATAAAAGAATTTCCTGTTAGTAATTGATTAAAGGAGAGGTTGTAAAACATGAGTGCTTATATCACTTTTCTCGCTGTAATAGTTATCATTACTTTTCTTTCAGTTTTGCTATATAGAGTAAGCAAGAATAAATCAAAAAAATTTATGAAGTATATACCATCTACTGTTTCTTCATTAAGTATTGGTTTGGTTTATTTAAAAATGTCATATGTTTCACAAGGATATGATCCAATTATTGATATGGTTGTGATTATTTTTCTGTCAATTGTATTGGGATTTTCCTTATTGGGTGCAGTTTTAATAGATATAATAAATAGAAGAAAAGAAATTTCAAAATAATATGTTAAAATTAACCTCTATATAAGTCCTTATATGCATATCTACAGTTATACCACTTGAGTTGTGACACGCTGAAATTAGCTTCTGTTTCCATACAAATGCTAAACCCTTGACTAATTCGAGCCAATTGCCTAAATAATGAGTTTCTACCTCTTTGAGCTGCGTAATTTAACGCACTTGCATGAGTAATTTGTCTTCTGGCATCTCCACTTATTCATAGGGACTCCTCTTCAATCGAAGCTGCCATCCCGGATAGGACGCCAACAGCCAAGAGTACCCTCATATTTTTGGAACTTATTGCAAAATACTTGTATTAGCCTTAATGGGTTCTTGTAATGAATCCTATCCATTGTAATATTGGAATAATATTTTATTGTTAATCTTATAATGATCTACTTTGATATTAAAATAAAAGATTTATTTATCTTGCTGTTTTTCATAGTAGTCTTGAACACTATACGATACAAAGCCACAATCTGTATACAATTTCAAAGCATTTTGATTCGATGTTTCTACATCTAAAAAAATCCTATACCCTTTTTCTTGCTCCCTTAACACCGCATTTATTAATGCTTTTCTACCAATGCCTTTTCCTTGATGTGCTGGCAATATTGCAAATCCATATATCCAAGATTCTTCGTTGCTGCGATCTATTGTGATTTTCCCAACCGTTTGTCCAACATAATCAATCATATAAAAAGATCTCGTTTCTTCTTCTTTAATCCTTTTATTAAAATCTATCGCATCTTCTCGTTCAAAATTAAAGCATTGCACATCTAATTCAACTTCGAGTTGTTGGTCTTCTTTTCTTGCTTTTCGAATCACTACATCTGGTGAAAATGATAATGAAGTTTCTTTAAGTTTCATTTGATACTCTGAAAAGCGATAAGTATATAGATTCTTGTTCAAAAAATGTTTTGCAGAAACGGACTCAGCAGGAGCATTGAGTAAAACACTAGAGAATTCCCCCTTATTACATTCTGTTAAAGCTTCTTGTAACAGGATGGAGAAAATCCCCTTTCTTCTATATTTGGGGTGAACCATTCCACAGATCTCTATCTTAGTACCAAACCAGTACACTCCTAAAAAACCGACTAGTTTTCCGTTCTCCTCATGAAAGAAATTTCTTTTCTCTTGCGAGTTTCGTGTTCTTAATACATCCCAATTTAATTTCAATAATATTTGTTCTTCTGTTTCGCATATTTCTTGTAGTTCTTTAATTTGATTTAACACATGATCACTAAGCACTGTGAGTCTCTCCTTTCCCTTCTCTGCTAATTTTATAGTAATTCAACAAATATACACTTAATCCTGTTAACAACATTCACTTCAATTAAAGCAAGTTGAAAACTCCACTACTAGGGGCAAGTAAATAAGCTAATTTTCTGACTGGTGCAATGACAATAGCACTAGAATTCACAGCAACGTTTGACGGTTGCAATTATAGAATAAGTGTTCGAATCTATGACAGTAATCGTTCCCGTTCACAACGTAAGCCAGGCCCATAGACCGACCTCCTTTTATCCGTTTAAAACACTTTATGCACCTAGATATCCATAAATGTTTTCACGGTAAAAGTCTTGTTTCACCTTAGATCTATAAACATATTTCCACAATCCTCCATCCACTAGAGATACTTCCCTACTACTTCCTTCACCTACACATATTCATTTTTCTATAATACAAAATGAATATTAATAAGGTGACAAGTATTTTTATCCACACGTTATTAACAATATCCACAATAAAAAACACCCAAAGTAGGATGCTTACATTTTGTATACTCACTTTTATATCTTGTATTAACATACTTGTTTAATTGTGATTACCGTAAATAATAGATAATTCTCCCATATTTAAGGTATGAATGCTATTGCAAATGGATTTACACCGACAGGTACTGTAGCAATTAAAGAATGGGTATTCACTGCAATAACTGACACAGTCCCATCAACATTTCCAACGTAAGCGAGTTTCCCATCTGGGGTAAAAGCTACAAACAACTGTCCCTCCACTAATTGAACAGTCGCTATTATTGAATGGGTCTTAGTATCAATGACAGTTACGGTACTGCCGCCTAAGGTGACTACATACACTATTTTTCCATCTGGAGTGAAGGCCATGCTAATTGGTTGATCTCCTTGAGCACCTACCAAAATTGTTGCAATCACGGCATGTGTTTTGGTTTCAATTACTGAGACAGAACCTTGTCCAGCCTGATTCAATACATAAACTAATTTTCCATCTGGAGAAATAGTAATAAAAAATGGATCAACCCTTAACATCACTGTAGCTATAACGATGTGTGTTTTTGTATCAACTATTGACAAATTACGATCGTTGAAGCTGGAGACATAAGCAAGTTTCCCTTCCGAAGTAAAATCGACATCACGTGGATTACTACTGACAGATATTGTAGCAATAATAGAATGTGTCTTTGTATCTATAACTGACACAACACTAGATACATTATTTGCGACATAAGCGAGTTTCCCATCCGGAGTAATGGAGATAACATTCGGGAAACTATCGTTACCTAAGTTTATGGTGGCCATAACTGAATGTGTCTTTGTATCTATCACCGACAGACTATTTGAACGATTGTTTGAGACATAAGCAATTTTCCCATCTGGGGTAATTGCAACCTCCATTGGGTCAATTCCTACAGGTACAGTAGCAATCACAACATGAGTTTTCGTATCAATAACTGAAACAGTGGAGGCCGTTTGTTCACTCCCAAAATTAACTACATAAGCCACTTTCCCATCAGGAGTACTTGCAATAGCTCTTGGTCTGAACCCAACAGCCACAGTTGCAATTAATTTATGCGTACTTGAATTTATGACGGATACTGTATTTTCTCCCTCGTTAGTCACATAAGCCAGTACCATTATTGTAGAGACCTCCTTATATTCGTTTGATAAAGTGTATGCGACAGAGTATCTTTAAATGATTTCATGATAAAAGTCGTGTATTATCTTAAATTGATAGTCATGTTAGTTAATATTTACTCTATTACTCTTGCTATCCTTCCCCCACTCCAGAGTATGAACAATTCCTCATTACCTTAATTACGCTGTCCATAGATTCAAACGTTGTTGAATGGGGATACCTCAAAATCGTTCAAATGTATTCGAATCTGTTGGAATGCACTTTAGACATCGTCCTTATATAACACTCTACTTTGCAGTCCTTTTCAACAAATATATACCATTACCCAAAATAACTAAGTCATTATATACGTACAAATTCTGGATACTATCATCTTCTGTAAACTCCTCTATCAGGATTATATAACAAATATCAAACATAATATTACTTTTATCCATTACTTCCATTGACATTGTCAGTATTTCTTTCATAATTCATGGACTAATGTCAGTTACAAAAATACATACACAAACATCTACTAATAAGATAGGGTGAAATAGTTCATCCCCTACTATTACTGAAAGGAATGAAAGAAAATGTCTGCTTGTAATTGCAAAGGAAAAGACAACGAAATATTCTGCAATTGTCAATTTGGGACGGTCACATTAAAAGATTTTTCTGGTACTATATCTTTAGAGCTAACAACAGATACAATAAAGGTTACAGAAAAGGACTGGATTGCAAAAATTGATACGATGGTCGACTTGGAGGTGGTTGATAGTACGAGTACGAGTGATGATCTAAATATTAGATATGTAGTTGAACGAGTTACAGGTGGGATGACAACAACATTATGTGAGTATGTTGTGGTTGATGAAAGGGATCCAGTGTACACATTAACCCCAAATAATACAGTCTGTGACCATCCACCACTAGGATGTCATATGTATCGTCTATCCGTCTTGGATAATGGAACAGGGAGTTTAGTAGTAAATTCTAATTGCCGATGCATAAATGTCATTACCTTTCCGAAAGGCGATAAAAATAAATAAGTTTCTGTAGAAATCAATGCAATAATCAAAAAATCCCTACTCATTAAGTAAGGGATTTTTGCTATGTCAAGCATGTCAATTCAAAGGTACAGTATATTATATTTTTTCCTCACTAAATGATGATCAAAATTTAAAATAGCACCAGAATATCCATTATGTTTATTAGACAAAAGAACCTAAACTGTAATTGTTCAAATATAACAATAAAATACTTCTTTTCTTGTGTTTACAGGAAAGGTAGCAATTATGACTGGCTTTTATCACAGTATAAACTTAATTACCTCAGGTAAAGTGACAGGAACTGTTGCGATTACTGAATGTGTCTTTACGTCAATCACAGATACACTATCAGCTGTTCTGTTCGCAACATATGCTAATTTTCCATCATGAGTAAAAGCGATATTATCAATCGGTTCTTGGATGCTTCCCCCGTTCTCAACTTGAATAGTCGCTATTATAGACTGAGTTTTTACATCAATGACAGGCACTGTATTATCTGACTCAATAGTTAAATATACTACTGTTCCATCAGGCGAAATGGCTAAGCTATTTGCTCTAGTTATAGGGAATTCAGCAATAATTGAATGGGTTTTTACATCTATTACTGAAACAGGCGTGTCACCAAAAGCCCCAGCAATAACATATGCAAGCTTCCCATCTGGGGTAATGGCTACGTTAGTTGGGTTTCCTGCTATTGTAATAGAAGCAATAACTGAGTGTACCTTAGTATCTATGACGGACACCCTACCTGAGCCAGTGTCTACTGTGTAGGCTAATTTTCCATCTGGGGTAAATGCAAGCATACTAGATGGAGAGTCTACTGGTATAGTAGCAATCACAAAGTGTGTCTTCGTATCTATTGCTGAAACGATATTCATGTTGTCATTAACAACATAAGCCAGTTTTCCATCTGGGGTAATTGCAATATTTAAAGGGGCTCCATTCGTAATTATAGTAGAAATAACAGTATGAGTTTTTGTATCAATAACTGAAACACTTCCGGAGTCTCGATTGGTAACATATGCAAGCTTCCCATCTGGGGTAATTGCAATATTATTTGGGTTATCCCCCACTGCTACATTAGCAATAATAGAATGGGTTTTTGTGTCAATTACAGATACAGTTCCTCCAACTGCCATTGGGACAGTAGTATAAACCATTTTACCATCTGGTGAAATTGCTATATTATTTGTGGCTTCTACAGATGGAATATTCATTTTTGCAATGACTGAATGCGTCTTCGTATCAATAACGGTAAGCATATTATTACCTGGCGATCTAGTCAAAACATAAGCCAGTACCATCGTACCAACCTCCATTTATTTGTTTGATTAAGTGTATGCAACAGAGTACCCCTAAATGATTTCATGATAAAAGTCATTTTATATCTTAAATCTATAAACATATTTCCATAAGGTTATATTTATCCTATTACCCTATCAATCCTCCACCAATCACCAGAGTATGTATAATTCCTCATTACCTTAATTAACCTGTCGAGAGACTCAAACGCTGTTAAATGAGGGACACCTCTATATCCCAGGTGTATTCCAACCTGTTAGAAACCAGGCATGTACCTAACCTAAACACTGTTGCATTGTCACTGACATTGAATCAAAAGGAAAAAGAATAATATGGATGCGATTAATTGGGTGGAATTAATTCAAGGTGCTCTGTATTTGATGGTTGAGTTACTTCCATTTATATTGACATACATAAAAAATAAAACCACATAGAGAAGTTTAATAGTGTGTTGGAATATGTTGAGATTGAGGTTAAATTTGCTGAGTATTATGATAAATGCTCATGTGAAACAAAGTATAAGCATGCTGCTAATTGGTTATCTCAAAGAGCGAGTCAAATAGGTATTAAATTAAGTTCAGAAGAAGTTAGAGGTAAGGCTACACTTAAAAATATTTAGATGGCATATGAGGATGCCTGGAAAAAAGAATGTGTAGCTGAGGAATAATTAAAGGATCAATACATCGTTTTTTGTATTACTATATATAAAGTATGATCCACTAACAAATAACATAATATTTTCATATATAAGTAAATGAAATCATTGTAGAAAGGGAGTGAAAAACATACTGAGCCTAATTAGATTATTTGGATTCATTTGGGAAAATTAATGATTAATTTAGTGTTGGTACAGAATTTATAAGATTTAATGCCTATTTTTACTATATAAACACAATAACGACCAAAGGCAGTTACAGTCTCTTTAACTTCCTTTAATATTGCAGGCACCAAGACTCGGGTGCTTGTACATGTTCGTTTAGAACTCTCTCAGGCATTCATATATGTACTAAATATAGCTAAATGGGGTCTCCGGACGTTTCGGAAATTTTGTAAGTTAAGCAGATTTCAATATAACAGTAGAGTTTCTGTATTCTAAGAAACCCTACTGTTCAATTTATATAGGAGTAACCTACCCCTTTTTCTCTGGCATTTGTCAGCCACCCTCTATACAAGTGGCAGTCGAACTTCCGACAACAGAATTCAGTTCTTTAAGCAGTGAATGCAAGAGTCCATTCTTTACTAAGATATCTAATGGTTGTGCTGTTATTGGTACATTATACTTATCGAAAACAACTTCTGTTTCTTTCCAAATATCTACAATTCCTTGTGGAGACATATTAGATTGTATAACCATTTCACTTCTCCTTCTATTGGTGTAATGAAGCAATATCGAAACAAAAGCATATACACGTTTCTTTTAGGTGCTTTGTACACTTAATTAAATATATACTAATTAAGACAAACCAAAAGCAACTAAACTCATTCCTGATATTACCAAAGTATAAGATTCTTACCTTCTTTTAGACTTACGTAACCTAACCTACAAATTTTAAAAATGCTGTCTGTCCATTTTTAAAAAGCAACAAAAAAGACTGAATTTCTTCAGCAATAGTAATCACCATAATCATTGTGTTTCATAAAGTTAACTTATTTCTGTACCACTTCTTTTCGTATTTTCTACAAGTAAGAAAAAAAGATAAAATGAAAATAGGGATAGCTATTATGCTAGTAACCAAAATCATAAAGGTATTTAGCATGATATTAAATACTAATTCTGAAAACGTGTGAAAACCAAATTTAAAACCTTGACTTATATTCAAAATACCAACATCCATTATAAGCCATAATACTAAACTCATTATACCCCATCGAAAAATATCTTCTTCAACAAACCCTCCATAAAAAAATAATACCGTATTTTACAACAATATAAAATTCTATATTCGTAGGCAAAACATTAAACTTTTGTGACTGTGTATACTCCAATCCCGCTATATTACGATTAAAATCAAATGAGAAATTAAAACAATTCGATAGTTACTTGGAATTTGCTTTTAATAGGTGTTTTCGTCCATTGACTCAAACAAACTTAAAAACCTCTCTCCACTGTTTGGAGATGAGGTTTGCCATTTTTTACATTGATAGCAAGTTATTAAGGACGCTTTAGGTGTAGAAAATAGTACCTGAATTTGCTACGACTTTTGCCTTTCCTTGTATCCTAAAATCCGCAGTGTGGTGAAATGCTAGTGTTTCTCCTAGTGGTATTTCAATAGACTCTTGAGCTGAAGTAACAATTACACAATTTTCATCTAAAGCTGTAATATATGTAAGTATCAATTTGAAACCTCCCAATTTTTCATTTTACAATTCTAAATTATGGAATATGCGAGTGAAATAGAACATTAATATGAATTCTATGACCTTATTCTTCTTTTTTTTATAACATTTTTGTGATTGATCAAAGTTTCTGAGATGCTCTTAGACGAAATTACCTTTTCATAAAAAAGCCCCTGCTCCGAAGAGTAGAGACTATATGAGGTGATTCTCATTGAATACTAAGTTATGTATTCAATGAACTTTTGGTGTGGAAAGTAAAATTGATTCGTTGAGTCTATTATGATGTGTTGTTAATATGTGTTAACTAACTTTAAATGTACTCATTCCTAGTATCGTTTTTTACTCGATATTTTTTAAACTAATATATCATCAGTTACATCATCTTGAGGTGGAATTTGTTATAAAGTGCATTTAAAATAGGTAGAACCCTGTTTACTTTTTGTGCTCAAGGTTCTACCTATTTTAATGACCCAGTAATTACAACTCCTAAAGTGAAAGCTATAATCCAAAAAAGCCAACCTTTTAGCACTGGCTTTTTGACATTGTTACTCACTAAATCACCTCATTTAGTAATTCTACCTCACTTAGATTTCAACTTTCTTCTATTAAGAGTTAAATGCATTCTTGTTATATCCTGTTGGATTTTAGAAAACGATATTCTGCTTCTCTAATTTTGTCGATAAATTTTTAGCCCTATTATTAAAGATTCATTTTAAGATATTAAAGACATCTAAATTTATCCTTTATTGTTACATTTCATCTGCCTTATCTTAGAGAGAAAAGTAAAACGCTACAAAACAGTAACGTTTTACTGCCAAACGTTACACTATATATGAACGTAAAGGGCGAAAATGGGTTGTTACTATAATACCAAAATATTAAAATTTGTGATTTTGGCTTAAGAGGCGATTTAGAGGGATTTGCCGGGGTTTTTGTTTGAAATGTTATGTGTTTCTTACTATTAAATAAACATATTGATATTTTTACTGATTATAATAACCCAATAAATAACCATTCATATCAACTTGGAAATACACGAAACTATCGTATAAAGTATACTTACCCGTTTGCTAAGAAACAAAATAAAACTTCAAAGGGTGGGGTCAAGACAAAACAAGAACCTCATAATCTGCACTTGGAGTAGAGAAAAAGTACTCTGTCGACTTGTTCATCTTATTTTTCTAGTATGTTTCACAATAAAAGGCGAAACCTCTTAAAAATAAGGTCGCACCTTTATCTATTTGTTGTTATTTATTATTATTTCAATTTCACACTATCAATCTTATTGATCTGTAGGTTCAGTTCCAAAGATTTCAACCCACCATTGTTCACCTTCTACTAACCAATTTGGGTCATAAGGTAGATCTCTTGATTCCTCCCTAAGTTTTAAGGAAGCATTATAACCTAAAACTTCAGCTTTAATTTCATCCATCGTTTTATCTTCTACTTCTAGGCCATAGTACTTTGCCTTTGACAAATAATTTACAGGTGTTGCGAGCTTCTTTAAATCACTCTCATCGTACAATTGCCCAAATGTTTTCCCTTCAGTATCAATATTCTTACTTTCAATTTCATTATAAAGCATCGTCCATGGATCCATACGAATGATTGAAGCTTCTTTTCTCTTAAGCTCTTGTACGCCTTCAGCTGATACATCAGTATGCTCATTTTCAAATAATTGTTCTAAAATCTCTGCCGTTGAGTATATATCAAAAACTTCATTATCTACTAATACTGTTTCTCCAGTGGAACTTGTTACTTCGGTCGTCCCATTTTCATTATAATGAATACTAAAACCACCGAAGAATTCACCAAACTTAAAATCTTTATATTGAATATTGTCGAAATCTGTTAATGTTTTTGCTTTTGTTACCGAATCTTGTGAAAGTACTTCAACTAGCTTAGAATTTGATTTTTCATAAGCTGCGAATACATCAGAGTTAATTGCTGTGAACCCTCCTCCGAGTAATAACGCTGATAATGACGCAGTTGCGATAAATTTCTTTGTATTTTTCATTTAAAAACTGGATTTGAGTCAATATCTTGGACACAAAAAGATTAAGTTTTATGCAGAGTCTTTGAATAGTTCTTCTATTGCTTGGGGTGTTTTATAAGCAATGCTGCTATGCTTTCTTTTTCTGT
>NZ_JAXBMC010000015.1:0-80453 GCF_033963865.1 Cytobacillus sp. IB215316
ATTAGCACCTTGGGTAGCAGGAGCAGCTATGGCATTTAGCTCAGTATCAGTTGTGACAAACTCACTTCGCTTGAAGAGAGTCAAAATCTAACGATACTTATGTGGAGATTTTGTTTAGTATTTATTGATGAGATCTTTAGCGTTATCCAATAAGATTCTATGTTGTTACTAAACTATGTTCACATGATATCTAGTGTCGTGCATCTTTCCTACCTTAAAGGACGAGGCTTGGATAAAACCATAATAATAACAACAAAGTTTAAGAAAGAAGCTTTAATTAAAGAAATTCTGGCTATGGAGCTACCGCTACCTACCAATAATCAATGATATTGTAACCTCGTCATCAGCTAATGACGAGGTTTATTGTGTTAGTCAAAATATATAGGAAAAATAAATATGTTGATTTACAACTATAAAAAAGCTCGAGTGGCTAAGGAATATTCAGAATATATTGTCGAAATAGGGTGATAGATGTCATTCTGTAAGTTTGATAAAAGATAAAATTCTTGTAGTATACAAGAAACTAGAATTGCTAGCGATCATAGTCAATAGCATGGTCTAGAAAAATATGTGAAAAGGGAGTGGAAGTGAAATGGTCAATAAAAGTAAAAAAACCTTCATTATTATGTTAATTGTTCTACTGTTCTCTCCTTTTGTAACCTTCAATACTGCCAATGCAGCAGAATCTGATCAATACCTTAAGATGGACCCTAGTATCTTTGTTAGAATGGGTAACTTACAAACAGCAAAAGCGTATGTCCAAGTTCTAGAATATGAAGATTATATAGGTTTAAACTACCGCTTTTTTTATCCATATAATGGTAGTATAGGAGGGCTAGGTATTATTCCAAGTGGTGCTCATGCTGGTGACTGGGAAGGGGTAAAGATACTGGTTAATAAAGACACAAGCGAAATTGAAAGTATACTTCCTTCAGCTCATGATAATGAACATGATTGGACTGACTCATCTAAGTTTGAATTTCAAAATGGTCCTACTCACCCTGTTATATATTCTGCTGAGCAAAGTCATGCAAACTATTGGACTGAAGGGAAGCATAGTAGATTAAGTGGGTTTGGAAATGATTATACAAATAGAGGACATAAATGGGATATCGCTGACGATAACTTTATTATTTTCAATCAACAAAATACGCCATGGATGGATTTTAAAGGAAGATGGGGTGAAAGTGGAACGTCTGATGCCGTGGATCTGTGCAATCTTTCGTGCCCAGATAGTCCAAAAGGGCCAGGAGTGTCAAAAGGGTGGTTTAGGGATGTGACAGGTGCAAGTCATAATAATGATATTACGGACTTAGGAGCGAATCCAGAAAAATTACAAAAAGCAGAAGAATATGCTGAAAAATACGCTCCTACAGTTTATTTGCATAGTAATGAACTATACTTTCCTTCAACAGTAGAATGGCTTCTTCCTCAAGTGCAATTAAAAGAAAACGGAGAAGTACTATTGGACAAAGGACAAGTTACACCATGGACTATCGTCGGCAAAGAACCACCTGCAGCAATGATTACGGATTTATCTCATACTACTAGTATGATGAAGCTGAATTTTGCAGTAAGCATAAGCGGTGGCGATACTGTGACCTTAAGACGTGAAAAATTATATGAAGATGGGATATGGCGTTATACTGATTATGACGTGACTGGTAAATCAACTTGGGAAAGAGAATCTGTATGGGATACGCAATACAGAATGAAACTAACGATTACAAATTCAGTGGGTAGTGAGAAATATGCTTCGCCTTGGAGCTATTATCTAATGCCAAAACCAGTTGAAATTAAGGGGATCTATAGTAGCGGTAATCTAATGATTGTTGATTTACTCGCAAATGTTGACGATGTAGGTGGCCCAGAGTATGTTTATTTACGACGTGAGAAGTTATATCCAAATGGACAATGGGGTTACACGGATTATAAACTTTTAAACCCGACTGATTGGAATGATGTTTGGACAAAAGAAGCGGATTTTGACACAGAATATCGAGTTAAAATGCTTGTTAAATGGGGGATAACTCAAGACCAAATTACTTATGAATCAGACTATGTTTACTTTACAATGCCTTCAGAATAAGTTCATACTAAGTAAAGAGCGTAAAACCGTAGATAATGCTCATCTACGGTTTTTCCATGTATAAAAAAGATTAACTTCAATTTTATTTTAATTTAATTAATATTTAAGGTTGCTTAATTATTTGTGTTAGTTTATAATAAAGGTGAAATTAAAAAGATCTTTTCGTAAGCTTTATCGCTATTGATAGTAAATTAGCATTGTAAACAATGAGGCTATTTGAGAGACCATGCACTCTTTATGGATGAAAAGAGTCTTAGTACGAAAACAACAATAAAAGTCAATTTCAAACTTCAAAGGTGATTATATGGATGACATTACTGCTATTTATTATAAAAAATTGAAACACTCTTCAGATGCTTTAAATACTATATTTTTGGAAGAATATCATGGATTTGCTAATAAAGAATTTCTAAATTTAACTACAAAGCAAAGTATCTTATTGGAACTGTTAAACGCAAATTCACTAACAAACAATGAGATTTCAAACCATTTTTCCATCACACCTAGTGCCGCAACTCAACTCGTAAGTAAACTTGAGAAAAAAGGCTTTTTGAAAAGAGAGATCAATGTTAATAACCGAAGAGAAATCATTGTCCATCTTGACGAGAAAGGAAAAGAATACAATCAAATAATGGCTAATTTCGAGTTATATATCATCAAAAAATATTATTCAAAACTAAATGAAAATGATTTAGAAAATTTAGTTGATTTACAACAGAAGCTTTACAATATTGCTACAGAAATTCAACAAAAAGAAAAATATTAACTATATATTTTTATATTATAGTTAAGTATAATTAAATATTTATATAATTTAAATTTTAAGTTACTTAGGCTTTTTGCCCGTCGATTGTTGTTTTTGGTGATTTGGCTCATATATAACTAAGTATTTGACCTGTAAATATTGTGATTTGACCCATATAACTAAGTAATTGACCCGTAAAAATTGTAATTTGACCCATAAATGTGGTAAGGAAAAAACACGTGCAAACTAGAGTTCCTGGCATCTTTCTTCTGTAACATGATGACTCACTTATAAAGCCACTTCTTATAGTACATAAGTGGTCATAATAGCAACAAGTCTTACAAAAATAGCCTTTAGTTTCAATAAATGTTGGTCAGAAATTAATAATTTACAATTTTTTTCATTAAAATTTAAGTATACTTAAATTTTAATATAATTAAACAATTAAATTATAGGAGGTTTTTATTTATGAAGTTATTATCAAATAGAGTTTTCCAAATCATTCTTTTCACGGATTTAATTCAGCAATGTGCTATTTGGATTAGAAACATTGCATTATTGTTTTTTGTAATGGAATTAACTGATAATAATGCAATTTATGTTTCATTGCTAACTGTGATTGAATACACCCCGATTTTTCTTTTTTCTTTTGTTGGAGGAGCGTTAGCAGACAGGTGGAATCCTAAAAAGACAATGATCTTAGGGGATTTCGCTAGCGCTTTATCCATATGCATCATCATCTTATTTGTGAATAACGGAAATTGGCAGGTTATTTTTCTAGCTACACTTGTCTCTAGTGTTGTTAGCCAAATATCACAGCCTTCATCTTCCATAATATTCAAAAAACATATTCCAGAAGATATGGTTGCTCCTGCAATAGGAATTATTCAAAGCTTGCAAGCACTATTTTTAATCATTGGTCCAATTATCGGAACGTTAATCTACAGTTGGTTTGGCATTACCGCTTCCTTAGTAAGTATCACGATTGCATTTTTCATTTCGTCTATCACATTATTGTTCCTACCAACACCGCATAAAGAGCACTCACATAGCTCTTCTAGGTTTATTAAAGAATTGAAAGATGGAGTTCGATACGTAAAGAACTCAAGAAATTTAAGTATTATTGCAATTGCTTTTGTTTTCATTGGATTAGGAGCAGGTATTGTTCAACCGTTGGACATTTTCATTGTTATTGATCGTTTAGGCCTGGATAAAGAGAGTATTCAATGGCTTTATATGCTAGCCGGCATAGGAATGTTTGTTGGAAGTATTATGGCTGCTATATTAGGCAACAAGTTTAAGGTGAAAAGGGTAATTGTCGGAGGGTTATGTTTCTTGTCTTTCTCACTTATCATAGAGGTTTTGTCTGTATGGTTTGTATTAACAGCGACAATGAATTTTATAACAGGCTTAATATTAGCCATGTGGCAAACGATGCTTGGAATGCTCATCATTAAAATGATAGATGAAAAGTATATAGGGAGAACAAATGGAATATTAACTCCATTATTTATTGGAGGAATGCTAGTGGGATCGGCTGTTGCTGGACCTTTGGTCACTTACACATCATTAATCGTTACTTATTTTACAGCTGCAATCATCATAATAGTCGGTGCTATGGTTAGCATTAAGCTTAATTTAACGAACTTATCTGTTAATCAGCCAAATGAATCTAAAGAATTACCTTATGAAACTAAAATTAGTAATGAGTTCAATTAACAAATGCTCATGTTTTAGTAAATAACCGTAGATACAAATGCATCTACGGTTTTCATCTCTTTTGATACAACGGGTGAGGCAGCGAGTCTATTTAATGAGGGATCCTGTTAATGATTTTGAGAACTCCACAATCTATAGACATCTACTAACTCATGTCCATCAAAGGATAATTTATAAATATCTGGCATGGTGAGTTGTTTCCAAAAGGCAAAATCAAATTGTGGGTCAAAGTAATTCATGATTAATACCATAATATTGCCATGTGTACCGACGACTATATTTTTACCTTCATATTTTGATAATATCTCTTTAGTTACCTTTACACCTCGTGCCTGAGCAATTATATTTGATTCCCCACCTTTGAATGAAAGCTGCTCATTTTCCCAAACGGCTGTTATAGCCTGTAGGAAGTTATCAACTGGTCCGTCAGACAATAATCTCTCCATAAAGTCGTCTTTTAGTACTATCTCCATATCTCTAAGCTGGGCAATACCGTCAACTGTTTGTATCGCTCTTTTGTAAGGGCTAGATATGACGATATCGATTTTTTCGTCTTTAAGAATGGATGTTACGTTAGTTGCGTCAAATAGACCTTGTTTAGACAGAGGCCTACTTAATTCATCAGGTGTATAAGTAGCATGAGCATGGCGCACAAAAAATAAGTTTGTTTTCATATAATCACCTTTATTTATGTTTGATATTGTTTTTTCCACAGCTCGTTTCTTTTCTTACTAAGATATAAACACGGATAAAGCAGTTAGTTTAACCTTTTCTTCTTCTAAGACTATTAAAACCATATTCAACATATGCAACATATCAGTTACTCGAATTTAAGTGAAATAAAGCAACAAAGATAACAAAAGGCTGTTTTAGTATAGTTTGCTGTTATATCAATATTTTTTAGAAGAAAAGATGCCCCGAAGCTTGAGTTGTCCTCATGTGTATTTGTTAATAGGAAAAATAACCGAAAACAGCCTAACAAAAAGTGCCTATTAAATTAGCATTCCTTTGCTGCTAAAATGCAAATAGCTATTCCTTAGCTGATATGCAGTAACTTAATCGCATACAGCTTCAAAACTTATTAAGGTGCTTCCGCATTTTGTGTATGGTGTCTCAACGATATTGATCTTATTTCTTTCGTGAAATACATATATAAACTTATGCTTAACAGTGTTGATCCTCCGACTAATGGTAGCCAATAAGGTGAGATGATGTTTAGAAGTGTTCCTGACAGAATCATAGCAATCGGTACAATGGCCTTAACAATAGTTAAGCCAGTACTTATAACTCTTCCTCTTAACTGATCAGGAACCATTTGTTGAATAAACGTCATGATAGGGATATCCACAAATGATGAAGAAATCCCAAAGCCTATATTTAATACACAATAAAATATTGTGTAAAAAATAGGGTGATAAGTTTGGTTAAAGAGCAATGGTCCACTAATGAGGATTGTTAAACTGGAGATGATCATAGTCATAAGTATTAAAAACTTATGATAATGTAACTTTGAAATAAATTTTCCAATGAAAATAGATCCAATTAGCATACCAATTGGAAATGCCGCTTCAATGATTCCGAATGCAGTAGAATGAAGCTTTAAAACATTTGTAATAATAAACGGAACTGGAATGGTTGATGATAAAGTAATAAAAAAGTTAACAAGTATTGACAGAACGATAATGCCTCGTAATTTTTTTTGAGAAATAATATAAGAAAAACCTTCCTTTAGCTCTATGAAAAAGTGGTCTTTTTCTTTGTTAGGAGAATTTTTTTCGTTGAATCGGAAATTAATAAAGCACTCACTTATACTTGAAATGATAAAGGAGATAGCATTTATTAATATAAAGGTTTTTATATTAACAAAAGCAAATACCATTCCTCCTATAATTGGTCCTAAAGTAAAAGAAATTGAAAAAATTATTCTTGTGATCGCGTTGATCTTCATCAAGTTATTTTCATGAACAATATTTGGTTTAGATGATTCGATGCTCACACTAGCAAATGTACTGAAGACATTTAAAATAAATGTAATTGCATAAATCCAATATAAATGGAGTTCATGAAGGCTAATTACATATAAAATAAGAAGCACCACGCCACTTAATACATCACTAAAAACTAGTATGAATTTACGGTTCAGACGGTCTGTGATAACTCCAGCTACAGGTCCTAAAATAATGGTCGGTATAATAGATAATATTAAGTTTGTTGCAAATGAAAGCCCCGAACCTGTTACTGTCAAAACATATAAACTGATAGCAAATGAGTAAACGAAAGATCCAAATAACGAGACAATGCTTCCAAATGAAAGTAAGATCAAATTTTTTACATCAGATTTTGGATCAAACATTTGACTTAATTTATTCCTCAATATTTCCCCCTCCTTTATAGTAATCCTAATTCATCGGGAAAGGGCAATAGCAAGGTAGTATTTACGTTTTTTTTACGATGAAATTTACAAAAGGTCGGGTTAACCCAACCTTTTTCCATAATAAAGATAAGTATACATCTTCTCGCCATCTAGTAATTGCAATTCATACTTTCCAGGGGATTGATCAACTGGAATAGAGACCATATCGTCGACAAGGTCATAGCGTAAAGTTTTTAATTTCTCTTTGATGTTATTAAGTTGAAAGTTTTGTCTATAAGACGGATTGATTTCATTTTTTATATGATAGTTTTCATACGTCAAATATGCACCGATTAAATTACTTTCTTCTTTTAAATAAAGCTGTACTTCCTCTATTAAAAAGTTTTCATGTTGAAAGCTATGCTCTGAACTGCCTGTATCAATTAAAAAATCGACTGCTTCTTTTTTTAATGGAATATGTAGGAAATCAGAACAAATAAATAAGATATTTTTCTGTTCTTCATAAGTTTCTAAAATGCTTTTTAATACGTAATGTCGTTGGTAATCATGATCAACAGCAATATAGAGGCAATCTTTAGGCAAGGAGTTATAGATATGCCTTAATGAGAAACCAATTCCGGTACCAAGATGGAGCAATATTTTATGCGTTAATTGTTCAAAATTAACCCTTTTATAAAACCAGTCAACAGCCTGATATAGATGATCTAAATATTTTTCATCTGTTTCCTTAATGTAATCTGATATAAAATAGTTGAATTCATTCATCATATGACTTGGACTTTTAACGTGGTGAGCATGATGAATGGTTTGTGGGGTGAAGAGAATTCCGTCTTTAATAAAGTGTTGATGCTCACAGTTACATTGAAGAACACCATGTAAGATTTGATTGTTAACGATGTCTCCATTTTTAATGCTTAAAGCAGCGCCGCATTTTTTACATTCTAAAAGTGGGAGCACTGATAAGCTCATACCCATTTTAAGCTGTTTAGGTTTATTCGTTGTATTTAAATGGGTAAGTTCATTTTGCAAATTTTGTCTCGTTTCTTCGTATTCGACTATTTTATGTTCTATCGTATGTAGCTTTTCTACAAAAATCTCTTTGTAAAATTCGTTATTTTCTAGTGCGGATAATTTGCCAAGTCTTTTATATTGAAAGATTGTTTTTATTTCACTTAACGAAAAGCCGAGGTTTTTTAAGTAAATAATATCCTTTACATCTCTGTGGCACTGTTCATCAAATTGATACTGTCCGGATGCTTTCTCAGGTGTTATTAAGCCAAGGTCTATGTAGTGTCTAGTTGTATTTATGCTTATTTTATTTTCTTTAGAAAATTGTCCTATTTTCATAGTTAGTCACCTTAACTTTGTTTTATTAGAAATCAAATTAATATTTATTATATTATACACGTACTATTAGAAATTTCCTTTCACAAATATACATGATATGAAAAAAGCTAGACTCATAATTTAATTTAGAATATACTGAATTATAACAACTGAATGATGAAATAAACAGGTGTTGTGCATAAGTAAAAGCTGTGTACAACTTAAAAGGGAAGTTCGGTGTAAAGCCGACGCGGTTCCCGCCACTGTAAGTCTGAGCAACCTGCATATGTGTCACTGTTTCGTAAAGAAATGGGAAGGCGCAGGAAGTGTTGAAGATAAGTCAGGAGACCTGCCTGTTTAAGTAACACGATTGTAACCTACGGGAATATAGGGAGGTGTTGTTAAGAATTAGTATGTAAACATATAGTTAATACTGACTTTTTCTGAGCACTCGATCCTTTATGGTTTGAGTGCTCTTTTTATTTTACATAAAGGCTCTTTCGGAATCTTCTAATTTTGTGTAGTAACCACGAGCTATATTCGTGTGTATATCAATATATTTGGAATTAGCCTTTATAAACATGGGGGAGAGCTTCACTGATGAAAAGAAAACATGCTTGGCTATTCGTAACAATTATTATTGGTTTGACTAGTTATTTTTGGCTGAATTCATTTCGGCCAGTATATGCGATGCACATAATGGAGGGCTTCCTGCCGGTTGGGTGGGCTATTTTTTGGTGGGTTTTAACCATTCCATTTTTGGCTGTTGGGATGTACTCCATCCGAAAAAAAGTGAAAGAAAACCCTGAGGTGAAGACGATGCTTGGGCTATCAGGGGCGTTTGCATTTGTGTTGTCAGCATTAAAAATCCCTTCTGTAACTGGAAGTAGTTCACATCCGACTGGTGTTGGGCTAGGTACTGTGCTTTTTGGTCCAACAGTCATGAGTGTACTAGGGACGATTGTATTAATGTTTCAATCATTATTGCTCGCTCATGGCGGTATCACAACACTCGGTGCAAATGCATTTTCAATGGCTGTTGTAGGACCAATGGTTACATATTTCGTATTTAAAGCAGGCTTAAGAGTAAATTTCTCTTTTGCAGTCTCAGTTTTTTTAGCAGCCATGTTAGGAGATCTCAGTACTTATACTGTGACAGCTTTTCAATTAGCTCTGGCATTTCCGACTGAGGTTGGAGGAGTTGTAGCATCATTTATCAAATTTGCTGGGATTTTCTCTTTCACACAAATTCCTTTAGCAGTGAGTGAGGGGCTATTAACAGTAGTAGTTATGAACTTGCTTGCAAAATACAATGTTCGAGAATTACAGCTATTAAATGTTCCAGTAGTTAGAATGAGTTCAAAAAAAGCTTAGAACAATAAGGTAGTATGTTTGAGCAAAAAGAGAAGTAACTCAATTAGTTATACTACAGCCATTTTTTCAGTTTTTTTAACTTACATTTGAGTAACTGATGTGTATGAAATGATTTTTATAGACTTTAACAAAGAAAAGATGCCCTGAACTAGTTATATTCTTGTTTAGCTTTTATTACGAAAAGCAACTATTAATGCGAAAACAGCTATTTGAAACAAGGAGGTATGTTAATTAATGAAAAATCTGATTTTGATAGTGTTGGTCATCTTGTTGGCTATTGTTCCTTTAGTAACACAGCAGGCTGCTGAATTTGGTGGGGCAGATGGACAAGCTGAAGAAGCGATTGGTGAAATAGCACCTAATTATGAGCCTTGGTTCAACGTATTATGGGAGCCACCAAGCGGTGAGATAGAAAGCTTGCTATTTTCCTTACAAGCGGCCATAGGTGCAATTATAATCGGCTATGTTATCGGCTATGGTAGAGCACGAAAAAAATTCTCCACTGAATCTTCTAGTGAGGTGAAGCATGCTTCGGATTGACCAGCTTGCTTATTTGAATCAGCTACGACATGTTCACCCTATTGAGAAAGCAGTTTTCACATTTTTATTTTTGTTTTTCTGTCTTATTACAAAAAGTGAAGTTATTGCTGTTATAACTTTGTTAATCATGAGCATGGCAATAGTTTTTGGTGCGAAAATCTCAGTACGTGATTATATAAAACTACTTTTATTACCATCATTTTTTTTGGTTTCAAGTATTATACCTATTCTTATTTCGGTTGCACCGTATGACTACAAAGTAATTGATTCTTTATGGTCAATGACTTTTGGTACGTGGCAGTTGTATATATCTACAGATAATATATCAATCGTTACAAGCTTATTTTTTACCGTTTTCTCAACTGTAAGTTGCATGTATTTCTTAATATTATCTACGCCGCTTCATGATATTTTATGGCTTCTACAGAAAATGAAACTACCAACACTATTTATTGAACTCGTTGCATTCACATATAGATTTATTTTTGTACTCTTAGATAAAGCTCAAGAAGTCTATATCGCACAAGCTTCTAGACTTGGCTATCAACATTACCGTCTATCAATTTATTCTTTAGGTCAGCTAGTGGTAGGGGTGTTTGTAAAGTCTATGAAGTACGCAAAAGAACTACAAATAGCTGTAGATACACGTGGTGGACAAGATGGTAATTATGAAATTGAAAGCAGCTATAAATATCATCCACTGAACTGGGGGATCGTAGCGATATCAATGCTGACGCTTACATTTGTAGCATCAGCTATGTAAAAGGAGTTCTGTTTAATGAGTACACCAATTATAGAGCTTGAAAACATTATATACCAATATCCTGATGGGACTGATGCTATAAACAATATTTCTCTATCTATTGAACAAGGAAAGAAAATTGCTTTGTTAGGAAATAACGGGGCTGGAAAGTCAACATTGTTTTTACATTTCAATGGGATTTTACAACCCACGAGTGGTTCCATCTGTTTTCAAGGTGAAACGTTACGGTACAAGCGCAAAGAGATAAAGAGATTACGTCAACAGGTAGGGATTGTATATCAGGATTCTGACTCTCAATTATTCTCATCTAGTGTTTATCAAGATATAAAATATGGACCTAAAAATATGGGGCTTTCTGAGAGCGAAGTGGAGCTAGCTGTGGACAAGGCAATGGTGTTAACGGAAACGACTGCATTAAAAGAAAAGCCACCTCATTTTTTAAGCATTGGCCAAAAAAAACGAGTTGCCATTGCGGGAATTGTGGCCATGGAGCCGAAGCTCATGGTATTAGATGAACCGACAGCAGGGCTAGATCCATACTATGCTAAGAAAATTATGAATGTATTACATGATATTCAAACAGAGAACAAAACAATGATTGTGTCTACACATGATGTGAATTTAGCTTATGAATGGGCTGATGAGATCATTGTAATGAATGAAGGGAGGATCATAGCCCATGACAAACCTGATCAAGTATTTCGAGACGATGCGATTTTACAAAAAAGTCACTTAGAGAAACCGTGGATCATTGATGTCTTCGAACAATTAAGAGTGAAAGATCGATTTAATTCATGCACCATTCCAAAAACAAAAAATGAAATAATGAAGCTTTTAGCAGAAATATAGTTATTGAAGGGAGAGGATGAAATTGACGACATGGAATTTACAAGGGACGAAACATCACGTGTTGATATGTAATGGTTCAAGCTGTATGAGAAAAGGTGGTGAAGAAGCTACAGTAGCTATTCGTGAAGAAATTGAAAGACTAGGTCTCGATTCAACTGTTCATACGACAAGAACGAGGTGTAATGGTAGATGTAAGGACGCGTGTGTAGCAATCGTCTATCCAGAGGGTACGTGGTATGAGAAGGTTACACCAGAACTAGGTCGCCAGATTGTTTCCGAACACCTTGCAGAAGGACAGCCCCTTACACATGCGATGAGCTATACAACAACAAATACGGGGATGCAGTTACAAGGTGATCGTCCACTTGGGATTTCGAAAGAAAAAGCAGTGGTAAATAAGTAAATGAATAATAAGGAGGGGTTAGCATGAAGGGAAAATTACTCATTGTCGGTTTCGGGCCAGGTAGTGAAGACCATATAACTAACAGGGCCAAGGAAGCCATTGCTGAAAGTGATTGTATTATTGGTTATAAAACATATGTAGATCTTATTTCAGGTCTTATAACAGATCAAGAAATAGTAAGCACAGGCATGTCAGAAGAAGTAAGCCGTGCACAAGCAGCGGTTAAGTTAGCGGAAGAAGGAAAATATGTGGCTGTAATTTCAAGCGGAGATGCTGGAGTATATGGCATGGCTGGCTTAGTATACGAGGTGTTAATTGAAAAAGGATGGTCAGAACTTGATGGAGTTGAGGTAGAGGTTGTTCCAGGGATTTCTGCAATTAATTCATGCGCGTCGTTGCTAGGTGCTCCTATTATGCATGATGCTTGTACGATTAGCTTAAGTGATCATTTGACTCCTTGGGAGCTTATCGAAAGAAGAATTGAAGCAGCAGGTCAGGCTGATTTCGTCATCGCTCTTTACAATCCAAAGAGTGGGAAGCGAACGAGACAAATTGTTGAAGCGCAACAAATTCTATTAAAATACCGTTCTCAAGACACACCAGTTGGTTTAGTAAAAAGTGCATACAGAGATCGACAGCATGTCGTTATGACGACCTTACAGGAGATGCTTGATCACGATATTGGTATGTTAACAACTGTGATTATTGGGAATTCCACTACGTTTATGTATGATAACAAAATGATTACGCCAAGAGGTTACCAAAGAAAATACACATTGCAAACACAAGAGCAGAGATTGAAGCCACATGAACGGCTAAAAAGAGAGAACGAGCCTTGGGCATTGCACGGAGGTAAGGAAGAGTCTCCTTCAGCTTTAGATATGGCAAATAAGGCAATTGCGATGGTTGATCAAGACAAAGGGGTAACGAATGAGAGGTCAACATATGTAGGAACAAATATTGAGTCAATTTTTGAAGTAGCTGTCAGTCCAGGTGTCGTTAACAAAAAGTTTACGCCGCAGCAAATGCTTGTTCTTGCAGATGTCGTTGGTGATAAAGGAACGATGGAGTATACAATCAATCACCAGATTTTACTTCATATTCCTACTTCAAGCCCTGAAACAGTCACAAATAAACTAACGGATGTTGGTTTTTTACTTGCACCGGTTGGTGATGTAGCGACTATGAAGGCATGTGATTTTTGTGATGGAGAGAAATTTGATTCCATACCGCAGGCTGAGGAAATACAAGCATTAATAGGTGGTATTGATGTTCCAAAGGAGCTTCATATCGGTTTTAACGGCTGTGCGATGGCTTGCTATGGTGCAGTGAATGATGATATTGGCATCGTATTTCGCAAAGGCAAATTCGATCTCTTTCTCGGGGCGAAAACCGTTGGTAGAACTGCTCATGCTGGACAACTAGTCGCAGAAGGGATTGAACCTGAACGTCTGGTTCCATTAATACAAAATATCGTAGGAGAGTATAAGGAGAAGGGGCATCCGAACGAGCGTTTTCACAAATATTATAAACGTGTAAAGGAAATACAGGGTTACCAGTATAAAGATGTGTCACCAGATCTATCAATTGAACCGGTACCGTGTGCTGATTAAAAGGAGGAATATCAATGAAGGCAGTGTTATTTGTTGGTCATGGAAGTAGAGATCCAGAAGGAAATGAACAAGTATTAAAGTTTATAGAAAATATGAAACCTAGTATAGATGATAGTTTATTAGTAGAAGCGTGTTTTCTAGAGTTTGAGTTACCAAATATACTTCAAGGGCTGGAAGCTTGTGTGAACAAAGGGGCATCGCATATTGTTGTCATTCCAATTATGCTACTTCCAGCGGGTCATTCAAAGATTCATATCCCTGCAGCAATTGATGAGGCAAAAGAGAAGTACCCTCATATTGCTTTTACATACGGTAGGCCGATAGGAGTTCATGATTTAGCACTAGACATCTGTACTAATAGATTGGTAGAGGCTGGAGAGAAGATAGATGATCCTAAAGAGCATACAGCAGTAATTTTGTTAGGTCGAGGAGGAAGCGACCCTGATGCGAATAGTGATTTGTATAAAATTACAAGACTGCTGTGGGAACGACTTAAATATAAGATTGTAGAACCTGCTTTTATGGGCGTCACTGATCCTCTTATTCGTGAAAGTATTGAACGATGTATAAAGCTAGGAGCCAAAAGAGTTGTTGTCGTACCATACTTTTTATTTACAGGTATATTAATTAAACGTCTTGAGCGGTTGATGGCAGATTTTCAAACAGAATTCCCATCGGTAGAATTTGTGTTAGCAGAATATTTTGGGTTTCATCCAAAACTTGAATTGATTTTGCATGACCGCATAGCTGAGGCGTTAAAAGATGAAGTTAAGATGAATTGCGATACGTGTCTGTATCGTTTAGAGGCGATGGAACATATTGATCATCACCACCATCACGATCATGATCATGATCACGGTCACCACCATCATCACCATCATGACGTGAAAACGGAGCATGTTAAATGATTTTATGTTTAGCCGGTACTAGTGACGCAAGAGAACTTGCGATATCTATGAAGAATGACGGATACTCCCTGCTTACAACGGTTGTCACAGATAGTGCAGCGATAGAGTTAAGAAAAGCTGGACTTCCTATAAAGGTCGGGAGGTTATCTGCAGAAGAGATGGTAGAAGTTATTCAACAACAAAACATTGAAACGATTGTGGATGCTAGTCATCCATTTGCAGAGGAAGCATCTAGAAATGCTATACAAGCAGCTAGAGCTGCGAATATCCCGTATATAAGGTATGAGAGGCAGCCAGAGCTTGTTAAGCGAGAAGAAGTCATCTCAGTCGAGAGCTATGAACAAGCAGCTGAGGTTGCTGCTAGCAAGGGTGGCGTGATTATGCTCACGACGGGGAGTAAAACATTACAAGTTTTTTCTCAAAAGCTATTAAATTTACCAAATACTCGCTTGATTGCTAGAATGCTACCGCGCAAAGATAATATGGAAAAGTGTGAGCAGCTTGGTATTCCTCAGAAGAATATTGTCGCCATTCAAGGTCCGTTCACGAAAGAGTTTGATATAGCGCTTTACAAACAATACGGTGTTACATTGATGATTACGAAAGAGAGTGGAAAGGTTGGGTCTGTTGATGAAAAGCTAGCTGCAGCTGCTGAGCTAGATATAGAAACAATCGTGATCAAACGACCAAGCATTGAGTACGGCCTTACTTTTTCATCTTTTGATGAAGTATTAAGGCAACTAAAAGAAATGGAAGTGCAGAACATATAAGGAGGACGATTTAATGGATTTTCGCACTGAATTTAAACCGGAAACTGTTCAGCCACAGCAAATCGAAGGAAGAAGCTTTGAAATGATCGATGAGGAGGTAGGGGAGCACCCGTTTTCCGAAGAGCAATACCCTGTCGTTCAACGTGTCATTCATGCTTCGGCTGACTTTGAACTAGGGAAAAGTCTTGTGTTTCATAAAGATGCTATTGGAGCAGGTATTCAAGCCATTCGGAGCGGTAAGAAAATTGTTGCTGATGTACAAATGGTACAAGTGGGTATTAGCAAGCCGCGCGTAGAAAAATATGGCTGCGATATTAACGTATATATATCAGATGCTGACGTGATGGAAGAAGCAAAAAGGCTTAACACAACACGGGCAATTATTTCTATGCGCAAAGCAATTAAAGAAGCTGACGGAGGCATTTATGCCATTGGAAATGCGCCAACAGCGCTATTAGAGCTTATTCGCCTAATAAAAGAAGGCGAGGCGAAACCGGGGTTAATTATCGGTTTACCAGTAGGCTTTGTTTCAGCTGCTGAATCAAAGGAGGAGCTGGCTAAGTTGGATGTTCCATTTATTACGAACATAGGTCGGAAAGGTGGAAGTACCGTAACAGTTGCAGCATTAAACGCAATTTCAATTCTTGCTGATAGAGGATAAGTATGAAAGACCAGAAACAGTCTACGGAAAAAAAATTACGACAAGGTTATACGACTGGATCGTGTGCTACAGCAGCTACGAAAGCAGCACTCACAGCATTAATTACGAAGGAAGAGCAAACCGATGCAACGATTTATCTTCCGGTCGGAAATTTTGTTACCTTCCAAATGGAGCATTGTGATTTTCATGAGAACGGCGTAACTGTAGGTGTGATTAAGGATGCTGGTGATGATCCAGATGCAACTCATGGTGCCTTAATACAAGCAACAGTGAGCTGGAAAAATACTGCTGGCATTGAGTTGGACGGTGGAGCAGGCGTTGGTAGAGCAACAAAACCAGGGTTACCTATCGAAGTTGGAGAAGCGGCAATTAACCCTGTTCCAAGAAAAATGATCCGATCCACAGCTGAAGAAGTGTTAACCCAATTTCGCATTCACCAAGGAATAAAGGTCGTTATATCAGTACCTGATGGTGTTGAAATAGCCAAAAAAACACTTAATGGAAGACTTGGAATTTTAGGTGGTATCTCTATTTTAGGTACAAGAGGGATCGTTGTACCGTTTTCTACTGCTGCTTATAAAGCGAGTATCGTACAAGCGATAAAAGTAGCTCGTGCAAGCGATTGTGAGCATGTTGCAATTACAACAGGCGGGCGTAGTGAAAAATATGCGATGCAACAGCTTCCTAATTTATCAGATGAGGCTTTTATTGAAATGGGTGATTTTGTCGGTTTTACCCTTAAGCAGTGTAAACGTCTGGGGATTAAGAAGATCTCTATGGTTGGCATGATGGGAAAATTCTCAAAAGTCGCCCAAGGAGTGATGATGGTTCATTCGAAAAGTGCACCTGTTGATTTTGGCTTTTTAGCACAAGTTGCATCCGAGGTGGGTGTGAAAGGGAAATTAATTGAAGAAATTGAACATGCAAACACCGCTTCACAAGTTGGGGATATGATGGTCGCGAATGGGTTTCATAGTTTTTTCGAAGTTCTTTGTAATTATTGTTGTCAGCAAGCTCTTCAAGAAATGTCCGGTGGAGTAGATGTCGATACGACTTTGTATACATTAAAGGGTGATCTGTTAGGAAGGGCGGAATGTTATGACGAGAGCGATTAAGATGATTGGTATAGGGGATGAAGGGAAACAAAGTCTCCTTTCTACATATGAACAATGGGTTTATGAAAGTGAAGTGCTTGTGGGCGGAGAAAGGCAGCTCGCATTTTTTCCTGATTACTGTGGAGAAAAGGTAGTGATTAAGGGAAGGTTACGTTCACTTGTTGAACGCCTTGAAAGTGAATCAAGACGTATCGTTATACTCGCCTCGGGTGATCCGTTATTTTATGGTATCGGCAGTTATTTGGCAAAGAAACTTCAGCTAGAAATTTATCCATATGTTAGTTCAGTGCAGCTTGCATTTGCGAGAATGGGTGAGAGCTGGCAGGATGCATATATAACAAGCTTACATGGAAGAAAGATGCAAGGTCTAGCACAAAAAATAGACGGCAAAGACAAAGTAGCTATTTTGACAGATGAAACAAATACGCCTTCAGCCATAGCTACGTACCTACTTTTTTACAACATGGTAGAGTATCGTGCTTTTGTAGCTGAAAACCTTGGTGGAGAGTCGGAAAGGTGTGGCTGGTATGATCTTCATGAGCTCCATAACATCGTGGACAATGTTTTTTCACCTCTTAATATTGTCATTCTGAAAAAGGTGGCAGAAAGCCCCGCTTGGAGCTTAGGAATTAATGATAATGAGTTTGTCCAACGAAAGCCCGAAAAAGGGTTAATTACGAAAAAGGAAATTAGAACGCTAAGTGTAAGTGCACTACAGCTTAAACTAGATAGTGTCGTTTGGGATATTGGGACTTGTACTGGGTCAGTTGCTATCGAAGCTGCGAGAATTGCTCGAGAAGGGCAAGTGTTTGCGCTTGAGAAAAATGAAGCTGATATTGAAAATTGTTTGTTGAATATACGTAAATTCCGTACAGATATAACAGTAGTAAACGCAAAAGCACCTGATGGCCTCGATTCTTTCCCTGATCCTGACGCTGTTTTTATTGGAGGGACAGCTGGTGGCATGCGTAACATCCTACAAATTTGTTGTAATAAATTACGAGAAGATGGAAGAATTGTGCTTAATGCTGTGACAATTGAGAACTTATCAGAAGCAAATGCCTTGTTTAACGAATATGGCTTTCATACTGAAATTATTTTGGCACAAGTCTCAAGGAGCAAGCCGATTTTGAACTTAACGAGATTCGACGCATTAAATCCAATATATATAATTACGGCTACAAAGAAGAAAGGGGCTTAAAGCTTATATGACTGGAACATTATACGGACTAGGAGTAGGGCCAGGTGACCCTGAGTTGATTACGGTAAAAGCTTTTCGTACTTTGCAGGAATCGCCAGTAATCGCTTATCCAAAGAAACGCAAAGGAAGTAAAAGCTATGCTCATCAAATTATCGATGTGTATGTGAATCCGAACGAAAAGGAAATGCTTGGGTTAGTGTTTCCTATGACAAAGGATAAGAGCATTTTAGAGCGTGAATGGAATTTAACAGCGGAAAAGGTATGGGAAAAGCTACAACAAGGAAAAGACGTCGCTTTTGTAACAGAAGGAGATCCGCTTTTATACAGTACTTTCATTCAAATGTTGAATGTGATGAAGAAACGATATCCAGAAGTAAAAGTTCATACGGTACCTGGTATTTCATCAATTAATGGTGCAGCTTCTAGGATTGGTATTCCATTAGCTGAAGGAGATGATCATGTAGCAATCATCCCTGCTAGAGATGACTATGAAGCGATGAAAAAAGTGATTGAAGAAAATGATTGTGTCATATTTATTAAGGTTGCAAAAGTGATAGACCTTATGATCAACGTGTTAAAGGAATTGCAACTGTTAGATAAAGCTTCAGTGGTGACGAAGGTAACCTCAAATGAAGAAATTATTTGGAATGTAGAAGAACTCGAAGGTGTAGATCTTGAGTATTTAACGTTAATGGTGGTGAGAAAATGAAGCTATATATCGTTGGAGCAGGACCTGGTGCGAGTGATTTAATAACTGTCAGAGGCTTAAGGCTACTTCAAGAGGCAGATGTTGTTTTGTATGCTGATTCGCTAGTTAGTGAAGAGTTAATAAAGGAATCGAAGCCTACAGCAGAAGTGCTCAAAACAGCTGGTATGCATTTAGAAGAAATGGTAGATATCATGGTAAGCAGGTTGAAGCAAGGAAAAAAAGTAGTAAGGGTTCACACTGGAGATCCAGCCGTTTACGGAGCGATAATGGAACAAATTTCACTTTTAAAAAGTGAGGGAGTGGAAATAGAAATCGTTCCTGGTGTAAGCTCTGTTTTTGCAGCTGCTGCTGAATTAGGTGCCGAGTTGACAATACCGGATTTAACACAAACGGTTATTTTAACTAGGGCAGAAGGAAGGACACCTGTACCTGACCGTGAAAAATTACAAGATTTAGCTCGCCATCATTGCACGATTGCCTTCTTTTTAAGCGCAACATTAACTAAAAAGGTTATAAATGAACTAATAGAAGCTGGCTGGAGCAAAGCGACACCTGTTGCTGTAGTATACAAAGCAACATGGCCTGATCAAAAGATTGTTCGATCAACGCTGGAGCATCTTGATGAAGATATGAAAAAGAATGGTATAAGAAAACAAGCGATGATTTTAGCAGGCTGGGCACTCGATGAGCATATACATGAAAAAGACTACCGATCAAAGCTATATGACAAAGAATTTTTCCACGGATTTCGCCCGGGGGTGAAATCGTGATTTTGTCGTTAGCGGAAGACAAGCTTCCAGTTATTAAGCATGTGAATACATATGCTGTTGTTGCTATAACAAAGCATGGGGTTGATCTAGCTAGAAAGCTCGCTTCTTCATTCTCAAATACGGATGTTTACTATATGAGTAAATTTGCAAAAGGGGACGAGGAGCAGCTAAACATTCAAATGTTTCAAGGTAGCGTAAGGCTGCTTCTTCCCTCACTATTTCAAGTTTATCAAGGAATTATCATGATTATTTCATTAGGTGCTGTCGTGCGAATGATTGCCCCACTTTTGAAGGATAAAAAAACAGACCCGGGTGTTGTTGTCATCGATGATAAGGGTGAGCACGTGATCAGTGTGTTATCAGGTCATTTAGGTGGTGCAAATGAATTAACGAAAGAGGTAGCTGCTGTGCTTCAAGCTACACCAGTAATTACAACAGCTTCAGATGTTCAGCAAACAATTCCAGTTGACTTATTTGGAAAGCGGTTTGGTTGGCAATGGGAATCAGCAGAAAAGCTCACACCTGTAAGTGCTTCTGTTGTAAATGAAGAACAAGTAGCAGTTGTGCAAGAATCAGGTGAAAAGAATTGGTGGAACTACGACAAGCCCATACCCAATCATATTTCTATTTATTCGGACATAGCTCAAGCCTTAGCGAGTAATCCAGCAGCAGCCCTTGTCATTACTCATCGGCTGCTCACAACTAAAGAGCAGGCAATTTTAAAAAATGGCGTATTGTATCGCCCTAAAGTTGTTGTCTTAGGGATGGGATGTAATCGAGGGACTAGCTATGATGAAATAGAGCAAGTAATAGATGATACATTAGTAGAATTACAGATTTCAAAACAAAGTGTCAAAGCAATTACCACAATTGATTTAAAAAAAGATGAAGTAGGCTTGTTGGAGGTTGCTGAAAAAAACCATTGGGATTTTACCTATTATACAGCTGGGCAGTTGAATAATGTATCAATCGAACAGCCATCAAATACAGTATTTAAATATACTGGCGCATACGGCGTTAGTGAACCTGCAGCGAAGCTGTATAGCGGAGCCGAGGAGCTACTATTAGTAAAGAAAAAATCAGGAAATGTGACGATATCAGTCGCAATTATTCCACATTGATTAATATGATGGCTAGTAATCTCGTTTTCCTAGCTTGTGAGTAGAATCATTAGGTTAAGACAGTAAAACCAAGAGTTCGGACAGTAAATAGAATTAATTGGTTAGTAAAGCAAGAAGTTTGGATAGTAAATAGAGTTAATTGGATAGTAAAGTAAGAAGTTTGGATAGTAAATAGAGTTAATTGGATAGTAAAGCAAGAAGTTTGGACAATAAATAGAGGTAATTTGATAGTGAAGCAAGAAGTTCGGATAGTAAACAGAGTTAATTGGATAGTAAAGCAAGAAGTTCGGATAGTAAATAGAGTTATTTGGATAGTAAAGCAAGAAGTTCGGGTAATAAATAGAGTTTGGATAGTAAAGCAAGAAGTTTGGACAGTAAATAGAGTTATTTGGATAGTAAAGTAAGAAGTTCGGATAGTAAATAGAGTTAATTGGATAGTAAAGCAAGAAGTTTGGACAGTAAATAGAGTTAATTGGATAGTAAAGCAAGAAGTTCGGACAGTAAATAGAGTTAATTGGATAGTAAAGCAAGAAGTTTGGACAATAAATAGAGTTAATTTGATAGTGAAGCAGAAGTTCTGACAGATACATTCTTCCACAGTTGCTCACAGAATGTGGGCAACTGTGGAATCGGGGTGCCTTTTGCATTTCTTATAAGGAGGCTACAAAATGAGCAAAAGATTTGTCATTGCTGGAACAGGAAGTGGAGTTGGTAAAACGACCTTAACGATTGGTTTGATGGCTGCCTTTCAGCAAAGAGGATTGAATGTACAAGGTTTTAAGTGTGGACCTGATTACATCGATCCTACGTATCATACCGCTGTTACAGGCAGACCATCAAGAAATTTAGATAGTTGGATGCTTTCTCATGAAGTCGTTCGTGAAATATTCAGTCGTGGGAGTGATGACGCTGATATCTCAATTATTGAAGGTGTAATGGGTTTTTACGATGGCAAAAATCCACAAACGAATGCAGGGAGTACGGCAGAAATAAGTGTGATTACAAATTCACCAGTTATACTCGTTGTCAATTGTGCGAGTATGGCTAGAAGTGCGGCAGCTATTGTGAAAGGTTTTCAAGTTCTTTCTCCAGAGCCGAATATTGTAGGTGTTATTGCGAATAGAGTAGGTAGCGAAGGTCATTATAAACTTGTGAAAACGGCGATAGAGCAAGAGTGTCATATTCCAGTGGTTGGCTATTTAAAAAGAGAGGATAATATTGAAATTCCAGAGAGACATTTAGGGTTAGTGCCGTCCATAGAAAGGGGAGAGCTGGATCATTTTTTCGCAACCTTAGGGCATCTTGTGTCAGAGACAATAGACCTTGATCTACTGTATGAGCTTGCTGAATCAAAAGGAATTGATCATCACCCGACTGGAATATTTGATATACAGCATACCCAAAGTGTTAAGATTGCCGTTGCGAAGGATGAAGCTTTTAATTTTTATTATCAAGAAAATTTAGATATTTTAAAAGCCTATGGAGCTGAGCTCGTCTTTTTTTCTCCGTTAAGAGGTGACCACTTACCTGAAGGGGTTTCTGGTTTATACATTGGAGGAGGCTTTCCTGAAGAATTTGCTAAGCAATTATCAGAACAAGCTGCAGTCAAAGATTCGATCAAACGTGCGATAACTAGTGGGATACCAACATTAGCAGAATGTGGTGGATTTATGTTTTTAACAGACATGATAGAATCTACAGAAGATGAGCGTTTTGAAATGGTCGGTATTATCCCTGGCAAAGTAAAAATGCAGCAAAAGCTTGCAGCACTTGGCTACCGTGAAATAAGTGGTGCACCAGGTAATTACCTATTACCAAATCACTTACATGCAAAAGGCCATGAGTTTCATTACTCGACCTTTTCATCAGCCACTAATGTACAATATGCCTATGAAACAAAGGGTATGCGAGGAGTGAAAAAGGAAGGCTTTATGAATAGTAATGTTGTAGCAGGCTATACTCATTTTCACTTTGCTTCATGTCCAGAAATGGTTCATAATTGGGTGACTAAATGTCGACAATGGGAGAAAGATAATTAGTCATACTATGGCAACAATAAGCAACATTAATTATGTGAAGAAAATCACAAAAAATACAAGTATGCTTTTTGATAGATAGAGGTTTGTCGTACAAGATGTCACTCTCATTTAGCTATTCAAATGTAAAAGGCTGTTTTCGCATTAATTGAGTTTTTTCGTAACACGTATACATCTTATCATTCGTGGCATCATTTGTTGTTATATAATAATGTCAACTAATGAAAAGTTATTTTACTGGTATTTTAATTTTGTCACAATAGCTCAGTTTACGAAAAGAGCTTTACATATAAACAATTCAAGGAGGTTTCATTATTATGTCTATTCATGTGACGATTCCACCATTAGAGAAGCAAAAAGGAACAGAAGTAAGTAGGTATGTTGATACATTAACAAAACCTCAAGGTAGTCTTGGTAGATTAGAAGAAATAGCGATTGCACTTGCTGAAATGACAGGAGAATCTTTTCCAACGGTAATGCCCCCTGGTGTGATCGTCTTTGCAGCAGACCATGGGATTGCCAAGGAGGGTGTATCTGCGTTTCCTCAAGAAGTAACATCTCAAATGGTTTACAATTTTCTAACAGGTGGAGCGGCTATAAATGTCTTTAGTAGACAAATAGGAGCAAAGTTTAAAATTATAGATATAGGAGTAGCAAATGATATTAATGGTGAAGGGTTAGTAAATAGAAAAATAAAGTATGGCACAGCGAATTTCCTACAGCAGGATGCAATGAGTCGTTCGGAAGCCGAGCAAGCTGTCAAGGTTGGCTATGAAGAGGCTGAGAAGTTTATAAAGGATGGGGTAAAATGTCTCATCTTAGGTGAAATGGGTATAGGAAATACAACAACAAGCAGTGCAATATTGGCTGTATTATCGGATGAGAATGTAGCTGAAATTGTCGGTCATGGTACGGGTATTTCAGATGATGGGAAAATTAAAAAAATTGAGGCAATTAAGCAAGCAATAGTGAAACGAAACCCAAATTCAACTGAAGTATATGATATACTGTCTAAAATAGGTGGATTAGAGATTGCTGGAATGACTGGTGCCATGCTTGCAGCTGCTCATTATCGAGTTCCAATTCTAGTTGATGGCTTTATTTGTACGATTGCAGCATGTCTTGCTAAAGTAATTGATCCTGTAGTTGTGGATTATATGATAGTTGGACATCAATCGGTTGAGCCTGGGCACAAAATTGCAATTGAGCTTTTAGGAAAAAAACCTTTGGTAAATCTTGGGCTTCGATTGGGTGAAGGAAGTGGAGCAGCAGTTGCATTTCCAATCGTAAAATCTGCCACACTAATGTTAAAAGAAATGGCCACCTTTACTCAAGCAGGTGTGTCTAATAAAGAAGAGTAAAGCTAACATAGTGGTACTATGTGAAGAATGACAATGGGGAGTCATGTGGAGGTCTGCTGCACATGAATGTAAGGTTCCACACAAAATGAGGTGTGAGTCTTAACCCCTTTATACAATATTTAAGATAAAGGGGAGACATCTATGAAAAAGGGAAAAGTGTATATAGTAGGAGCTGGTCCAGGAGACCCTAAACTTATTACTTTACGTGGATTAGAGTGTATTCAAGAGGCAGATGTGATTGCTTATGATCGCTTAATTAGTAATGAGCTTTTAAAGCATGCAAAAGATGGAGCAGAATTGATTTTTTGCGGCAAGCTTCCTGGCAAGCATGAACTAATTCAAGAGCAAATAAATGAACTTCTCGTTGAAAAAGCACTTGAAGGGAAAGTTGTAACTCGTTTGAAAGGCGGAGATCCTTTCGTCTTTGGTAGGGGTGGAGAAGAGGCAGAAGTGTTAGCCACAAATGACATTCCTTACGAGGTAGTTCCAGGGATTACATCTGGTATTGCGGCACCTGCTTATGCTGGAATTCCTGTTACTCACAGAGATCATGCATCATCATTTGCGATTGTAACTGGCCATGGTCGAGAAAGCAAAGGACAAGACATGATTAACTGGCAGGCGCTTGCTCAAGGAATTGATACGATTGCATTTTATATGGGTGTAGGTAATCTTAAACATATTTGTACACAATTAATAAATAACGGGAAAGATCCTTCAACACCGGTTGCCATGATTGAATGGGGAACAACAGCGGAACAAAGAACAGTAACTGGAGAATTACATTCGATTTTTGAAATCTCTCAAAAAGAGAATATTACTCACCCAGCTGTTGTACTCGTTGGTAATGTCGTTGGTATGAGAGAAAAAATTAAGTGGTTTGAAGCTATTAAATAATAGTGTTGTCTGCAGTCACTAGCTTTGTATATAACTTCTTGTGAATACAGTAATAAATACAAATTTTCATATGTAGTTAGAAGCCCCATAAACAGTCGTTTATGGGGCTTCGTATGTTCATTAAAAAAGTTTTAAGTTATGTTTAAAACTTTTATGCTGTCGATTTCGTTTAAGTTTATAGGTAAATACTAGTGATAAGTGAGGGTGTGAAAATTAGCGTGAAAATGAATAAAAAGTCTTTTATATATATTAGCATTGTCTTAATAGTAATATTTTTTAGCTACTCTGTTTACACGAATGAAAATAACAATCAAACGTTAGTACAAGAATGTAAAGATAGGGGGATGTATCCTGAATATGAAAGAGGTTTTTTAACTTTTTCTTCAGCTGTTTCTTGTTTAGATAGGCTATCAAAATAAACTATAAATATTTGAAGTATTTCTATCGTAAAAACATATAATAAGAAGGCCAATTTCTCATTTAAATCTTGAGAGGTTGGTCTTTTGTTTTTACTTAATTATTTGCAGAACTTACATTATTTATTTCAAATAATAATTAACATCCTATTATTTACAATTATCTTTTTAAAACTTTTTTTATTATCATTTCGTTTAACTAACCGAGGTAACAAATACGAAGGACTAGTATACTACTAAAGTCATTTTTATCTGCACTGCAACATTGGTCAATATAAAGTTTGAAAGGTGTTCCACTTGAATTTAACAATTGAAAATATCATAAACATGTTTGGAGATCAGTAAATGATGTTTCATTTGAGTTATTAACACCGAACCTTGAAAATTTCTATTTATTCGAACAGGAGGCAGTATGATGAAACAACTAGTGAAATTTGAATTATATAAAATATTTAGACAAAAAGGGATATACATTTCGATGATACTTATGCTTCTCCTATTTGGTATGATCATGTTTAACGAATCCAGAATCCCAAATAATTTAGATACTTCTGCTGTAGATATTAAGGAGGAACTGCAAGTAGTTGCAAAAAAGTGGGAGGGAAAGATAACAGAACAGAAGATAGAAGATGCCTCGGAAATTTCACAATCTCTTGAGGCCAAAGTACAGCAAAAATATGATGAAAATTACAGTGGAGTAATGACGGAATTAACATCAGAAGAAGTTGCTGAATACTTTATCTTAAATAGAATAAGTATTGCAAGATCATATTTAGAAGATTATAAGATCACTCTAAAAGAATTCGATGATAAATTAAATACATTAAATAAAGGTGATTTTACTTATAAGGAAGCATTGTTAGAAAAGGAAATGTTAGAAAATTTGGTTGTAGATACTTTTAACTATAATGAAGGACCAAAAAATACAATTGGTTTCGCCAGTGATTATGCAGCTTATTTTACAGGATTAATTATGTTAGTTGGACTAGCTTCAGTTTTTGTAAATGAAACAAGTACTGGAATGGACCAATTGATATACAGCACACGCCATGGACGCAAAATAATTGTTACAGCAAAAATAATTGCTGCAACGGTTTTGATCTTAGTTATTACAATGTCATGGGTTATTTTTGATGTATTAATGAACACATACATTTATGGAACTAGTGGATGGACTTCATCTATACAAAATTTAGGATATCCACAATCACCTTATAGCCTAACGGGTCTAGAGTATTTTGGTATTCAAATCGGTGCTCACATACTCTCTGCATTTGCTTTTATGGCTTTCATATTCGCGGTGTCTGCAGTATCGAAAAGTGTACTCGTATCTTTTATTATTAGTGCAATAGTCTTCATCTTGCCATCTATCTCTATGCCGACTCCATTATGGGAATATGTGATGAAGTATAGCTTTGGAAGTTTTATGTCTGCTTCAGAATTTATAAACCCATTTCATGCAATAAATGTTGTAGGAGTTCCAATATTAGATCCCGTTGTTCACTATCCACTCGTTGCACTTCTAGGAATCATTTTCACTATTGTAGTTTACAACACGATTCGAAGAAAACAAGTTGCATAAGGAAATGGTCACAAAATAATGATTATGTAACTGGAAAACCAGCTAATGATTACGAGATTAGCTGGTTTTAGTTGTCCAATAATGAATGGGATAAGCTATTCTCCCTTAACATGATTGGTATCTTCTTGTGCTTTATGGATAATTCCGCTAATGCCAGCTGCAAGTTTTGAATCAACTATTTCAGCATCTTCAATATGCATGAGAATCGTTTCATTAATTTCATCAAAAACAAACTTAGTGTCATTTATTTGCTGAATGACCTCTTTAGAAAAGGCTGTTTGTTCATTAATTGCTTGAAGTACGTTATTGACTTCTTCTTGTTCTTGTTCCATTATTAGTAAATTATTATTTATCTTTGAAGTTGTTTCAGCACTTAGTTCAATTCCTTTATCAACTAAAGAGGAGCTCTTTGTCGTTTCATTTAAAGCACTACTTATCTCGCCTTGTATATGACTCGTAAGTTCAGCAATGTTTTTAGTACTTAACGCTGTGCTTTCAGCTAGTTTTCTAACTTCTTCTGCCACGACAGCGAAGCCTTTACCTTGTTCACCAGCACGTGCTGCTTCTATAGATGCATTTAACGCAAGTAGATTTGTTTGATCGGCAATATCGTTTATGACATTGACGATATTTTCAATTTCTTTAGATCGAATACCAAGCTGTGTCATACTCTCAGAAGCATTATTCGTCTGTTCTCCCAATTGTTTAATTAGAGCTTCTACTTCAATTACTGAATCCCTACCTATTTTTGACTGCTCGACCATTTTGGTTGTTGAGGCGATAAGTGATTCGCCTTTATCGATAACAGATGTAGAGATGTCGTTGGATTGAATGCTTAAATTTTGAACTTGTTCAAAACGGCTTTTTATTGTTTTTACTAAAGAATCTAATACCTGATGTTGATCATTCACCACTTGATGTTGATCAACCGTCGCAACCAAGTCTGTTTGTAATTGTGCTAGAAACTCATTTGTCATCAATTCTTGTTGTTGTTTTTCTAATTCTAGCATTCTTACTTTTTCTTCAAGTTCATCTATGTGTTTTTGTAAATCTTTCGTCTTCTTCGTTTTTATTAACATATCGGTGTGCCTCCTGAGCTTTTTTCCTACTAAGTTATATTTTGTCATATTATGTGTGATTTTGTCGAGATTAAGAGAACATGTAATTTTAATTTAAATGATTTTGCATGAAGGGAATTTTTATAAATTGGAGAAAATGTCATAAAGAAGTAGTGATTAATAAGCTAACATGAAAATTGAACTTGTAAAACATTTTATGAAAGAGCAAGAGGATTCAGGTTCACCATCAATCGAGTTTACGGTAATTATTACAGTCAATGCTAGTGAGGACAACGAAATAATCAAGCTAATTGAATGATGTAATTAGCTAATAAGCTTATAATGATATGAATTAAAACAGAGAGTAGCAAATTCACTAGGGGAGCTGTGGTGGAACTCTTTAGAGTCAAGAAGGGGTTTGGCAACCTGGTTAGAGGAATAATAGGGTTTATCGATGAGTTTAGCACATACCGATTTGGAGGCTAACGATCACTCAAAAGTGAACTTTGGCAAAGAGTTTAATTCTAATGAAGTGATGAGAGCTAAACTCTTGATCTTCCCCTGCATACCTTTAGGGAGATTTTTTATAGTTAAAACAAATCTCGTAAACTTATTTTTTATTAAAAATGGACGATTGATGAGTTTTACATGAGCTCAATAATTGTAAAGGTAGCAAGATGCCAAGAACGCTAGTCGTATACTATACCTTAGAATAAAAAAGCAACAATTAATTTGAACTGATTTTTATGGAGTGTACTGAATTTCCTATATTTGTTAAATGATCTTCATTCTTAAATACAACACATGCATTTTCGTCAATCCCATAGCCAAATGGAATGGAAGTCTGATTCAAAGCACTATGCAAATATGGTTCCTGCTTGTCCTCTGTATAATGTACACCGATAAGGATATTGGAAAGTAGACCAATACCTTTAATCATTTCAATCTCCTTAGTTTTAGATTCGTTAGGTGAGATAAAACTTTCTGTTAATGAAATGAGTGCACCAGCAGAACAGGCTGCGACAGGAAAGCCATTGTAATAATGTTCTTTTATTAGCTGTTTTATTGGTGACTTTGTATATTGTTTATGGTATTCGTATGTACTTCCACCACCTATGAAAATCCCCGTAGATTGAGCTAATGTATTTGTAGCTTGATCGTAAGCTAGTTGATTATTTTCGTCTGGCATAATGACAGAATAGCTATTAATACCTAACTCCTCCCAAGTCTGAACGTAGAACGGTAAGTATTCTTTCCACTTAGGAGAATAAGTGATCAATAATGCAATATGAGCTTTTTTGCCCCCGCATTTTTGAACAAACGTTTGATTAGCTTGTAATAATGAAGGGTTTCCACCAAATAAAAATAAATATCTGTCTTTCATTATATTTTCACTCCGAGCTGGGTGTATTTTTTACTAGGCTACTTACGTAAATTTTGTTGCGTAAACAACCTTTTACTAAGGCTCTTTTCGTAGACTTTGTTGCTATTTAAGACAGCTTTTGCAATCGACCTTATTTTAAATGAGAAAAGGTGCCACGAAAGCTTAGCTTATACGTATTTATATCTAAGTACGAACAGTCTTTATTAAATAAGATATTTTTTTTCTGTAGAGAAAAATATCAATTAAACATCCGAATAAATGTTGCTTCATCTATCGTAACATAGCCATATCATCCTATGGCTACTGACTCTAAAGGTATATGTCGTTTAAATCGCTAAGGATTTTTTTCATTTCTATCATTAGTTGCTCTGGTCCTTCAACTCGCGCGTGTTTACCTAGACTAATAAAAAAAGAAGCGTAATATTCTAGATCAGGTTTGGTGATTTGAGTATATAAGCGACCGATGCCATCTTGTTCTACGACAATACTCTGTTCTAAGAATGGGTCGTTTTTACAAATTTTCACACCTTCACGACTGAGCTTTACTTTGAGTGAAACCTTTTCAGGCTCTTTCCCCATATATGACCAATTGTGAATGTTGAACTTACTTAAGTTCACACCCTCATGTTCTTCAACGATGGTTGCATTTATAATGCGATCAGCTCTAAATAAGCGTGTATCTTCTCTCTTGAAGCAATAGGCAGGACAGTACCAATGCCCGTTTTGTGAAAAAACACCAACTGGCTGAATTGTTCTAGTTGATTTTCCTTTAATTGAATCATAGGTAATTTGAACAACCTGTTGATTAATGGAAGCATCTAGTAGTAATTGTAAGCAAGGAGATGACTGCTGTCTTTGTTGTGTATAAAAGACAAAACGTTGTTCCATTTCCTCAATTCGTTTTTTAACATCACTCGTTAAGTAATGATGAAACTTTTTTAATGCAGATTTAGCATCTGTTTCAAAGGGAAGATCGTTATAGTATTGGAGTGACTGGTTTGCAAAGAACATTGCAATCGCTTCATTTTCTGTAAAGGCAATTGGAGGAAGAATGCGTTCTTTGATAATTTTGTATCCTCCTCCTGCACCAACTTCTGAATATAGTGGGACACCTAGCTCTTGTAGATCAAGTAAGTCCCGTTGAATTGTACGAAGTGATACGCCAAATTCATCTGCTAACTCCTTTGCAGTAAATACCCGCTTGGAGTTAATGACCATCATTAATTCCACTAACCTCTTCGATTTATTCATTTAATACAGCCCCCTGATTAGTCCCACCTTTATATGCTTAATATATCATATTAATACGTCAATAATTGTCGTAATTATAAGTTAAGATCTAAATGAAGGGAGATAAATATATGTATTATATAGTAGCAAGGAGTCATAAAACGAATTATCCCAAGCCTATTACTTTGATGAAGGGTCAGGAAATTATTGTAAGTGAAAAAAGAGAGGGATATTGGATCTATTGTAAAACTACAGACGAGGCAATGGAAGGATGGGTCCCAGAAAGCCTTATTAAAATTGATGGAAACACAGCATTTGCCTCGGAAAATTATACAGCAAGGGAACTAAATATAGACGTAAATGAAAAGGTTATTGGAATAAAGGAACTTTATGGCTGGTTATGGTGCCGTAACGTTAGCAATAATGAAGAGGGTTGGGTGCCAATTGATCATCTAAAACCAATAGTTTAAAAAACTATTAATCTGTTGGGTTCGTACAAAGTACTACTCTCATATTAATTTTCACATAAGTCGTGGCATCTTTTCATCTTAAAAACGAGAAAATCGAGATTAGTTAGTGAACATAGTAGCAAAGTTAAGTAAACAACTTCTTAAAAGCTTGTTATTAATAATGGGTCTAAAGTTAAAATCCTTATATGTCTTTCTGCACATAGTCACAACGTGCCTTCTGTGGAGTGTCTCCAGTGTTTGTCTCGGATAACTTAAATGAGGGGTCTTTGCTTACGGCTGAAGATGAATAAGGGAATTAATCTTAATGTTAATATTTATTGTTTTTTCACGTTATTTTGAGTAACTGATATGTATTATGTAATTAGTCTTTGGAGAAAAAGGTGCCCTAAATATTAGCTTGCCATTTTTAGAGATATGAAGCTAATAAAAAATTTGGAAAAATATAATAAATACGACATTAGATGTCGCTATTATTAACTAAGATGAAAGTGTAAAAGAAAAGGAGGAATAAATAATGAATAATAAAACGAATGAAATGAAGCTTGAACCGACAATTAAAGAGATGGACGAGATGGTGGTTGTTGGACTAGAATGTCGTACTTCAATGACTGAAATGCAAAAAAATAATCCGATTCATGGTTTATGGATGGATTTTATGTCTTTGGAAAATAGTATTCCTTTCCGAAAAGACAATAATGTGACGTATGGCTTTTGCTATGATGAAAATAAAGAAACAGGTGAATTTGTTTACGCTGCCGCTGTTGAAGTAGAAAAGGTGGATCAATTGTCAGATAAGCTAGTGACAAAAACAATTCCTGCGCAACGTTATTTAGTCTTTACTCATAAAGGGCTAATTAGTGAGCTTGGTAAAACATTTGGCTATATTTTTGAAGCTTGGCTGCCGCAATCTAATTATGAAGTCGTTAGCTCAGCTTCATTTGAGTTATATGGTGAGAGATTTCTTGGGCCGGATAATGATCAATCGGAGACAGATATTTACATCCCGATAAAATAGCAACATTTGTATGAAGTAATGATCATGAAAAAATATATGTTGTTTATCTTACTAATAAACAAGTAGAGCTGATGATTGCACAGCTCATCATTGCCCATGTTGACTATTTAAAGAAGCTAAAAATAGATGGAGTCTTATTATTTTGTGGTCCTCGTATTGATGTTACTGCTTTAATGGTTATTAAAGCTCGCTTCAAATAGCAAAAAAATATATAGAAGAAGACCCGTTTTCAAAAGAAGATTACTATTTGAAGTTAATGAGGCAAATGCGCACAATAACTTTCTGTTAAATAATGTGCTGGCATATTTGTCTTCAAAGAGATCGGGATCAAGTACATTTGATATCGATGAATCAGCTGAAGGTTTGTCATTGTCAATATCAATTATAGAGTTAAGGGGCTTTAAGCCCTTAATAGCCGAAGATCTACAACAAGGGTGACTCACATAAAGATAACTAATTTGAGTCACCCTTATGCTATGAAAGGAAGGTAATAATATGAAAACAGAAATCATCAATGAGCGCATCAACAGTTTTGAAGAATTTATTCATTTTGTAGAGTCCTTACGGAATATGGAGAATGAGAAGTGGGAGCTGCCGATTGCTGAGGGAAAGTGGACTGTGAGAGACATCATTGCTCATATTATGCTTTGGGACAAATATTTTCTTGAGAATGCTATAAGTAAGATAAAATTACAACAACCTTTAACTAGTCGTCATGTTAATTTTGATGAATTTAATAATAATGCGGTTCAATATGGGAAGACAAAAGATAAAGATACACTTATTAGTGAGACAATAAGTTATCGTCGAGAAATTATTGATCATTTAACTTCCGTACCACGTGAAAACTATGAAAACAAGTATGTAGATGAAGACGGGAATCATTTTACTATCAAAAGCTATCTCGATGGCTTTATCCCCCATGATAGCCACCATAAATCTCAAATTGAACAATATTTAAATAAACCATAATTAATATCTCTGTATATATGAGGTCATACTGTAAAACACCTATTGTTAGATCACACTTATACTATTTAGATAGAGGAGGCTTTTTCGTGTCTAACACACTTACAAAAAGTAATGTTATAGCAAGAGAAGGTTTTGATTTCGTAGGCAATTGTACAAGAACAACTAATAAAGTTGAAATGACAGCAGATAGACGTATCCCTAAACTATGGGACGATTTTTACAAAAATGAAGTTTTAGAAGCTATTACTCATAAGAAGAATTCGAATGTATTAGCAATCTATACTGATTACGAGACAAATGAACATGGTGCTTATACATTTGCATTAGGAGCAGAAGTCAGGGACAACAATCTAGTGCCGAATGGGATGGAATCAATACAAATTCCTGATCAAAAATATATTGTATTTACAACTCGAAAAGGTCCTTTACCGGGAGTAATCATAGAGGCTTGGGAGGAAATTTGGAAATGGTCGGAGCGGCGTGAAAGAGCTTATGGAGCTGACTTTGAACTATACGACGAAAGAGCAATGGACCCAAATGATGGTCAGGTTGATATTTATATATCTGTGAAATGAACTACAAAACACTTAACTAGTATTGAAGAGGGAAACTAAAAGCTTACGTAACTAGCAGTTAAGAAGTTGCTCTTTATAAAATAAGATCTGTAACTACATTCCCACGTTCTCAACTTTAGCTTGGTCTTCATAGCTTTGGTGAGCGTGGGTGAAATCCTACAACACACCTTCATAGCTTCAGTTCTGAATGAGTAATCTGTAATTATAGGCTGAAGTAAATATTTATTCTCCTTTTATACATCTGTGCACTCCGTATTGTTTCCGATTTAAAGTGAGGTTAAAATGACAAAAAAATGATAAAATATGGTAACCAAATATATATAGGAATTTATTAGTACTAGTATTTTCAAACGAGAGGTATAGATAATGATATTGTTAGAACATGAAATATAACAACTTTGTTGCTTTCCTAGAGGACCTCCTCCCTAAATTGTAATACTGTTAAATTTCGAAAATTTAGGAGGAGAAATAATGGTGGCAGTAAAATTTGAAGAATATATAAACGACGTGAATGAGAATTTTTCGGGTTGGGATTTTTCCTTTATAACTGGAACTGGACGAATGAAAAGCAATCTACTTTCCTGGTCTTATGGAAGCATGGCTAGACAATTAATAAAGCATGCAAATTCTATGTTAGATATGGGCACAGGTGGCGGAGAATTTTTGTCAAAGCTTCAACCATTTCCGGAGACAGTTTATGCTACAGAAGGGTACAAACCAAATATTCCGATCGCAAAAAAACATTTAGAGCCTATAGGAGTTAAAGTGGTTTCAGTTGAAGAAGATTCCAATTTGCCATTTAACGATAATCAGTTTAATGTCATTTTAAATCAACATGAATCTTATGGTCCTGAAGAAGTTAGAAGAATAATAAATTCTAATGGGGTATTTTTAACTCAACAAGTCGGTGGCTTGGATTGTTTAGGGATTAATGAAGCACTAGGGTCTTCGGTAAATAATGAATTTAAAGACTGGAATCTGACTACGGCAATGAGTGACTTGGTGAACAATCATTTTGAAATTTTGTATTGTAAAGAAGAATTTCCAACACAGCGTTTTTTTGATATAGGTGCCCTTATGTATTACTTAAAAGCAGTACCATGGCAAGTACCAGATTTTAGTGTGGAACAATACTATGAAAATTTATACACCATTCATAAACATATACAATCTGAAAGTTTTTTTGATGTAAACCAGCATAGATTTGTCATTAAAGCTCTTGCAAAATAAAAAATAAAGTTCAATAGTATATATGCTGTTACACAAGGTCTTCTCATAAGAAGACCTTGTTATATATTCAGAAACTCCTTCAACAAAGGGTAGTGTACAGGGAGCATAATAAATAAAGGAATGTAATAATCATTCTACAGAGGAAGGTAATGAATGTTAACTAGAGATTATAAAGTATGGAAGGCTGATCTTGAGAATTTTTTGCTAAGATTAACTGGAGGGCAGCATCAAAACTATTTAGAAATTGTACATCCAGCTACAGAAGATGAAATAAAGACTATAGAGCAACAATTGGGGAAACTTATTCCACTGGATTTTCGGCATGTATTGCTTCATTTTTCTAAACACCTTCACTTTTATTGGTTTTTGAATAATATAACCTATCCAATGACACAACAATCAAATTACATTGATAAGACCTTCTTTAATATGGGAAATGTAGACCAACGTATTATTGATTGTGGAGGGATATTTGACAATCCATTGTGGTCCGTACAGAATCTTTTAAGCTATGAAAATGACAGAGAGACATACGAATTTTTAGATGACGATGATGCATTCGAAAAAAAATATTGGGAAAATTGTTTACTGTTTACATCGTTCGGAAATGGTAGTTACTTAGGAATTGATCTAAAGTACAATGTTGGTGAAATCATCTATTTAACGACTAGTTATCATATGCATGGCTTAAGGTTAGGTGGAAATTTCTATACGTTTTTTAATAACTGGATAAAATTAGGTTGTTCTGGGCATTGGGGAGAAGATTTTTACTTATTTAGTACAAAAGATAAGCCATATGTAAATGAACAATCTGTAAATGCTACTGGATGGAAAAAATGGATAGGTATCATTTAAGAAGCTATTAAGGAGTTGAGCTAAATTGCAGTATCGTTAGATCCGGTTTTGCAAGAACAAAAGCACGTATTAAAAAATCTGTATACCTTCATGATTTATCAAAATTTACTTCTAGTTTAGATATTACTAGTGACGGAATATTTGAGATGGAGGAATTCAATATATTTTGGGATATAGATGGTTTTTCTCCATTTTTTATAAAACAAGGTGAAATGATTATTGGTTTCGTTTTACTTTTAGAGAGACCTTTTTTAAAAGGGCAATATGATTACTGTATTAATGACATCTTTATACTTAATAAATATAGGGGAAAAGGAAATGGAAATGGAATAAATGTAGTAAAAGAGCTTTTTGAGCAGAAGAAAGGGAAGTATTATGTAATTGAGCTTGTTCACAATGAATCAGCTGTATCTTTTTGGAAGGGTATTTATAACAAGATGAATATTAAATATGAAAACAGCAGAGATTTGATAGATGATGAGGAATGTTTTGTTCAAACTTTTCAAGTTTAAGAAAATACTTGTTAAGTTCAGATAGGGCTAAAGTCTTGAAAAAATTATTATTAATATTTTCAGAATATAAATTTTTTATGGTTATAAACTTAATTTTGGTATTTTACTACTTAAATAGTAGTGTTTTTTTGTTTATATTGACGAAATTTTTGCATTTTTATAAAATTTATTCATAAGTTTATACATTTCGGCCGAGATGTATTTTTATTTTTTTATGGAGATAATGGTTCTGAAGTTGCAGCAATATCAGCAGCATTTGATGCAGTAGGAGTACAATAATTATAAGTTGAGGCTCATTTCGAAAACTTCGTTGCTATTGTCAGTAATAAAAACGGTTTAAACGATTGACATCGTTTTTCTGCAGAAAAGGTGCCACGAACGTTAGTTGTTTAGGTGTTCTTTCTTAATTATGAAAAACAACAATCAATGCGAAAACAGCCTTAGAGAAAGAAAGGTTCCCAAAACGTTCATAGCTCTTATTACAAGGTTGTCTTTGTGTTTTTCGTACAAATAAGTAAACAGAGATCAAGCTATTGTTTCTTGCATCTAGTTTTCTATATATGATGATAATCACATAAGACTTCTTTTTTACTGGAGTAATTTTGTATTAATAACAACAAAGTTTACAAAAAGCAACTCTACGCGAAAACAGCCTTGTGTATTTAGCTCAAACTGTCTAAATTATACTATTTATGAAACGTATGTCAATATTTAGTCATCAACTAACTATTAGTATTAAACATGACTATATGAAATCGGAATCAGATAAATTGTAATTTAACTCTTAATGAATATATGCCTACGATAAATTAAAATTAATTTTACAAAATTAAAACTGTCAAAGTTACTTAGCAAATGCATGAATGCATTTATGGAAGAGGTGAAATCGTTAATAGTGGGTGACAATATAGAAACAAGTACATATACATAACAATGGCAAAGGGTTAATTAAGGGAGGACAAATGTAGAGATATACAATATATATCAAAATGCAGTGGTGTAAGCTTGTACATGAGTATTTGAGTAATATGGAAAAGTATATTAGCAAATTTTTTTAGAATTTTTTCGTAAACTATGTTGCCTTTTTCACTAAAATGGATAATATGATAATTTTTTTGCGAAATCAATAACTGGTAGAAAAGATGCCACAAACGTTATATATATACGAGTTTATAACTAAGAACGAAAAGTAACATTCAATGCGAAAACACCCCTAATTTATGATAAAGCTATGTAATTTTATGAAGGGTTATATGAAATAATGAGTTGACGTATTTATATAAGCATTCTATTATATAAGCATATATTTATATTCTTATGATAACTAAGTTATGAAACTGAAAAAGTGATACACTTTGAATGATCTAGCGAACAACAAATCGTTTAAACAAGAAAAAGTTCATACGTATTTCTCAGAATGAAAATAAAGCAACCTTTACTAAAGGGGGAGGACAAAATAGAATTACCTCATATTGAAATTGAGCATATGGCTAAGCAGATGAAATTGTTAGGTGATAAGACCCGCTTATCAATCATTGCACTTCTTTATCATGATGAATTTTGCGTATGTGAATTCGTAGATATTTTTGGAATGAGTCAGCCCGCAGTTAGTCAGCATTTGAGGAAATTAAAAGATAGTGGCCTTGTGAAAGAAAATCGAAAAAGTCAATGGATGATTTATTCTTTAAATACTGATAGTCAATACTATCCATTGATTCAAGATATGATGAAGTTCTTGCCCGATCAACTCGAAAAAATTAAAGAGCTTGAAAACAAGGGGTTACGCATATCATGTAAGTAGCCAAAAATGCATAGTAAAGGTAGTTGAAATATGAGAAAGAAGTTAATTTCAGAGTATTTAGGGACGTATTTTTTAGTATTCGCTGGGACAGGTGCCATCATCATTAATAGCATTACAAATAGCTTGACACATATAGGCATTGCGATTACGTTTGGGCTAGTAGTGATGGCATTAATTTATACGTTTGGGCACGTTTCTGGAGCACATTTTAATCCTGCTGTTACTGCTGCATTTATAGTTAATGGTGATATTGACTTACGAGAAGGGTTATACTATATCATTATTCAATTTCTCGCTGGGATCAGTGCGAGTGCATCGCTCTTATTGTTATTTGGGGATGTGGCTAATTTAGGTGCCACGCTTCCACATGGTTCAGCAACGCAATCTTTCTTATTAGAAATTATTTTAACCTTTTTTCTTATGATGGTTATCTTTGGATCTGCAATACATGGCAAGGCTGTCAAATCCTTTGCAGGTATTGCGATTGGAGCGACTGTTGGACTCGAGGCGATGTTTGCAGGTCCTATTAGTGGAGCCTCGATGAACCCTGCACGCTCTCTCGGTCCTGCATTAATTTCGGGAACATTTGATCATCTATGGGTTTATATCATTGCTACCACAATTGGAGCAATCGCTGCTGCAGTAGTATACAAAACAATTCACGAATAAAAGGAGATAATACAATGACTAAAAAAAAGATCTACTTCTTATGTACTGGTAATTCATGTCGTAGCCAAATGGCTGAAGGTTGGGGTAAAAAATATTTAAGTGACGAATGGGATGTATATAGCGCTGGCCTTGAAGCACACGGTTTAAATCCAAATGCGGTGAAGGCGATGAATGAAGTTGGGATAGATATTTCTGAACAAACATCTGATGTCATCGATACAGAGATTTTACATTCCGCTGATTTAGTCGTTACACTATGTGGTCATGCTGATGAGCATTGTCCAGTTACACCTCCTCAAGTAAAACGTGTTCACTGGGGCTTTGATGACCCTGCAAAAGCGGAAGGGTCAGAAGCAGAACGATGGGCATTTTTCCAACGTGTCCGTGATGAAATAGGTGAAAGAATAAAACAATTCTCAGATGAAGGAAGATAAAAAAGCAGAGGGTCAGTCACCCACCACTTTAAAGCGGTGGGCGACTGACCCCTATTTTTAATTTCTTTAAGCCATATACGACGGGACTATTTATAGGTTCTATTGCCATATCATCTACAAAATTCATTTCTGGAAAGTGCCTAATTAGTTTAGTTAAAGCTATTCTTGCTTCCATACGTGCAAGAGGTGCACCTAAACAAAAGTGTATGCCTTTTCCAAATGCTAGATGAGGGTTTGATGAACGGTCTAGTAGGAACTGGTCAGCTTGAGGAAATTTAGTTTCATCTCGATTGGCTGAACCAATATGTGCGACAACATAATCACCTGCTTTTAACAATTGTCCATGAAGTTCGATGTCTTGTTTAACGATCCGTTCCATTGCTTGAACAGGGGATCTGTATCTTAACACTTCTTCTATCGCAGGTACGAGCAATTGCTCATTTTGTTTTAGTTGTTCAAAAATAGTTTGATCGTCAAGAAAACAATAAACTGCATTTGTAATAAGGTTCGTTGTAGTCTCATTTCCAGCAACGAGCAATAATATACAAAAACCAATCAATTCATTTTGTGTTAATTTCTTGCCATCAACTTCAGCTTGAAGAAGTATTGAAATAATGTCATCTGAGAAATTGTTTCGTTTATGGTTAATCATTTCTGCGAAGAAGCTCGTAAGGTCATTTATAGTTGAGGCATATTTTTCTTGCGCTGCCTTAATGGCTTCCTCTGACGTATCAGAAACCCCTTCAACGATATTATCCGACCATTCTTTAAATAAATGTAGTTCTTCAGTAGGAACACCCAGTATATTTGCAATAATAATAACAGGCAAAGGCATCGAAAATTCGTTGACGAGGTCAAAAGAATGCTTTCCATGTAAGTCTTCAATTAGCATATTTGAAATCCGTTCAATTTTCGACTCCCATGATTGCATTGCTTTAGGAGTGAATGACTTATTAACTAAATCTCTCATTTGTTTATGTCTAGGTGGATCGATAAAAAGTATACTTTCTCCGAAAGGGTCATTATCCTGCCCCTGATATCGAGCAGAAGAAAAATATTTATAATTACTTAATATAAAGCTTACATCATCATATTTAAACGCATCCCAATAGTTATACTCTGTATGTAAATGAATAGGATGATCTTTCCTCATTTTTTTGTACCATTCAAATGGCTCCCATTTTGTATACATCAAATGCTCAGTATCATTATTACCAATAACATTATCCAACTCGACACGCACCCTTCACTTTAAAATGGAAAATCTAAATATAATTATTCAAGTTAGAACTGTTATATACCTTCCTTCAAACAGTAATTTTTCAAGGGCGATATTAATTAGAAAATAATCATCGTTAAATATGGAAGTTGACAAATTACATTGCATTATATATCGTAATATACAGATATATCGTATAATAAGATATTATAGAGGTGAACCTAAATGGATGAAGTAAAACGAGTGAATGATGCTTGGACAGATATATATTATTATTTGCATATGACACATAAGGAATCGATCTCCCATCAAGCAATACGCATACTTCAGCATCTTGAGAAGAAGGGGAATTTGACAATAGGGGACATTTCAAAATATATGGAAATTAGTCATAATACTGCATCCGAGCATGTGAAGAGGCTAATTCATAAAGGGTATGTGAACAAAAAGAGAGATAATAACGATGAGCGTAGGGTGTATGTATTTCTTTCGAAACTAGGTCTGGATATTATTCATAAACATTCAAGACTGGATGAAGAAAAATTGACAGCTATCTTTTCATCTATTTCTCCAGAGCAGCTACAAGTGGTTGATCAAGCTTTTACGATATTGCGGGAGGAGGCAGCTAAATGTACGTGATGGTAAAAATTCTAGTTTCTGCATTAATTATTGGTATTGTGACAGAAGTAGCGCGCAAATATCCATCGTATGGAGGTATTATCGCTGCGTTACCTCTCGTAAGTTTACTTAGCTTAATATGGTTATCATTCCAAGGTGAATCGTTAGTGAACTTAAGCAAATTTACAACAGGTGTACTAATCGGCATACCAGCTACAGTTGTTTTATTAGTAATTGTTGGGATATGTTTAAAATTAGCAATGCCACTAGTGTTTTCAATTGGGTTAGGGGTTCTTGGCTGGGCTGGCTTCTTATTTGTACAACAGCTTGTTATGAAAGTAGTTTGAACACATTTTATGAATCCAAACAAAGCCAAAGATAACATACCTTTGGCTTTCTTGAAGTTCTTTCCGTACTAACAAATAAGCATGTATCCTAGGCTTCGGGGCATTTTTTCTTTCCTTCAATTTTGTAGGGACTATAGCAACAAAGTGTACGGAAAGAACGTTCCAATTAGTTAATTAGGAATTTTTAATTAAAGACTATCACTATTTGAGTTTATACTATTTAAGATGTCCTCTTTTAATAGTTCTTTAACCTCTTCAAGTGTTTTACCTTCTGTATCGATACCATGCTTTTCAGCTCGGTCATACAATCTATCTTGACGCTGTTCGAGCAATAAATCAACTATTTCTTCAGTTTTTTTACCTGTCGTATCTATGTCTAGTTCTGATGCACGCTCAAGTATTTTAGCTTCTTTCTCTTCATCAGTTAGAGTGTTCCATTTTTCAGCAAATTGTTCCTTGTTCATTCTTTTGCCATGTGCTTTCCCACTACGTTCACCACTAGGAGCCTGGTCTTTGAGTAACTCTTTTACTTCATCAGCAGTTTTACCTTCTGTGTCAATTCCTTGTTCTTCTGCACGGTCAAATAGGCGCTGTTGGCGTTGTTCGTTAATTGAATCTATCACCTCATCAACAGTTTTTCCATCCGTATCAATCCCAAGCTCTGCTGCTCTTTCAAAAATCCTAGTTTCTTTTTCTTCATCAGATAGTTGACTCCATTTTTCAACGAAACTATCTTTATTCATCACTTGGTTTTGATTTTGTCCTCTTTGAAATAAACCACCGTTCTCATTAGCAAATGCATGACTAGCTCCTAGTCCACCTAAAGTTAACGCACCAGCAAGTGCAAATAATCCAATTTTTTTCACTTCTTTTCCTCCTCAAACGAGATGTAATTATTGTTTCTACACTTATAGAATAGACAAGAATGATGTGTAAACTATGATAATTTTATGTTAAATTGTGTGATTAACTCGTTAGTGCACACAACAAGTATTATGAGGAAAATTGATATAAATTCATAACCACGTTATTATTATAGTTAAATATGTAAGATAAAAGGTGAGGAGCATGGAGAATACGAATATTAAGCTAATGTTAAAATTACAAAGCTGGGATCCATTAGGTTATGGTATTGGCTTTTATGAAACTGAAAATATAGATGTGCTACAAGCCATACATGAGTTAAATGACAAAATTGTTTTGGCGAAACGCATTCAATCAATTTATGAAAATTCCTTTGAGGAGTTAATTCCGCTTATTGAATGTGAAATCATGGCGCAGGAGCTTTTGCAGATTGCTAACACAGAAATTTGTGATTTGTAAATGGAATAATCATTGAATACACAAGGGATTTAATATTAATAAGCTTTTAAACCTATTCTATTTCAGAGTAGGTTTTTTTGCTTTATACGATGGTAGTTATATAGCCTTCATTTAAAATATTTTTTAAATAACTGAATAAATTGAAAAATTTGTTAAGTTATATGCAACCGACAAAAACATATAAGTCAAAATGAACTACTATAGTAGGGTCACCGAAGAAAGGTGGTGAAAACGTGGACTATCGTATTGTTTCTTCTATAGTGTTCCTAATATCCTTATTTCTCGTCATACCTACATACGTGTATGGGGCAAGCAATGGTAATGCTAACAAAGACCATAAAGTAGAGAGTGAAATAAAAATAACCAGCAAGAATAAAAATAACAACAAAGAAAAAGGAACGTATAACAGTCAGGCGCAAAAAGAAGTTTCAAAAACTAAGAAAAATGAAAAACAGAATCAAGCTAAGGATGATCATAAAAACATTCAGTCAACCAAGAAGACTAATAATGGTAAAAAATCTTTTAAGAATACCAAAGTTCTAGACAAGCAAAAGACCAAGGCTAACCAACTGAAAAAGATAAAGGGTAGTCCATCTGATCAAGTTGTAAACCTTAGTGATGATGGACAGAAAGCCATTCAATTTAGGCAATCTATTATTAGGTCGACTAAAACTGAACAAAATATGCAAGAAAGAACAAAGTCAAGTACAACTAACTATAACTCAAGATCTGAAGAACAAAGTAAGAGAGAAATGCTACTAGGCTATATCTATGTTGTGGTGAATATTAACAACTTGCACAGTTCACCTAGCTCTTCTACTGATGGAGGAGGGCAAGGCTCTAACTTAAATCATCAATTACATGCGCTCGAATTAAATCAGCATAGATGGAAAATTTCACAGCAGACGGATTGTGTTTCAAATATCCAAATGCTGAGAAATCAATGGATAAATGCGCCTCCTCCTCAACCGCCGGATTTATCTTCTTCTTGCTAATTATCAAAATAAATTCTAAAAGAAGAAGGAGAGAATATTAATGAAAAAGGTTGTTAAATCATTTGTTGTAGCGGGAGCAATTTCAGTGAGTCTATTAGTTGGAGCAGGTATGAGTGAAGCTTCAGAACAACAAGAAATAAGTGATATCCAAAGTGTTCAAAAATATGATGAGCGTGATGATATTGAGGAAGTAAAGACGAAGGAAAAAAACAATCCTTCTAAAGAAAATAAAGCAAACTCAAAAGCAAGTGAAAGAGCTAGTGAGAGAGCCAAAGAAAGGGCTTCAGAAAATTCAGCAGTGCATGCATCAATTGAGGAACATATTGAAAGTGATGATATCATAACAAAGCCTCAAAAAGATGAAGATAGTATAAGTGATGATGATTCTGAGGATCAAGAAGTAAATCGTGAAGAAGATAGTCAGGATAATGAAAATGCTGAAGAAGTAGACGAAGAATTAATCCCTGATAAAAAGACAAATCCATCTTCACAGAATAAAGTAAATTCAAAGGCCAGTATTAGAGCTAATCAACAAGCTAAAATACATGCGTCAGTTAACTCTGCGGTACATGCTACAATAGAAGAAGTGACGAATGATGAAGCTGAAGAAAAGCTTAATGAACTAGCATTAGAAGAAGATGCTGAACAAGAAGTTACTGATGGAGAAAAGATAGATGAAGAAAATGTAGTAATAAATCACGTTGACAAAAAAACAAATCCATCTTTGGAGAATAAAGAAAACTCAAAAGCGAGTCATTCAGCAAGTGATTCAGCTAAAGAACATGCTGCAACAAACTCAGCCGTACATTTCATGTCATTAAAAGAAGAGGAAGAAATTGAGTAAATACATTTATGAAAGTTCTATATGAAGGCTGAATAAATGAAAAAAAACAACGCTTGGTTATCCAGGCGTTGTTTTTAAGTTAATTAAAGAATAACATCTTTTAAAGGGAAGCGAGGTGTCGGATGAGCTGGTGCAGCTGCTTTACCTATAGAAATAAGCATCACAGGAATGTAGCGCTCAGGAACATTAAATTCTTCAACAAATTTTACTGAATCGTAACCACCCATTGGAACAGTGTCATATCCAAGTGACTTAGCAGCTAACATTAATTGCATCGCAGCTAATGATCCATTACGAATTGCTTCATCACGTGCTGCGTTCGGAATGCTAGCATATGCACCGTTAATTTGAGCGATTAATGTATTTTTAGCTTCTTCAGGCATAAAGCCTTTTTTAACTGCTTCACCATAGACGATTTCTGCATTTTCATTCGCTTGTAAATCACCTAAAACTGCAACCGTTACACTGCTGTCAACAACTTGTTCTTGATTATAAGCGATTGGAAGAAGGCGTTGTTTATCTTCTTCTTTGTCAATAACGATAAATTTCCAATGTTGTAAGTTCCATGAAGATGGTGCTGTTACTGTTAAGTTAAGAATTTCTTCTAGGTCTTCCTTAGGCATTACATGTCCCTTTTCATATTTACGTACTGATGTGCGTGCTTTCATCACTTCTGATGCAGACATATCTTTTTTTGTAGTTGTCATGAGTTAAATTCTCCTAACCTATATTTAATGTAATTTTTTTTGTTACAATTAACTGTCAAAAAAGTTTAATCATTGGTGACAATTAATATTATACTGTAATTCTAGATGTTACAGTTAGAAAAGTCAATAAAAACTATTTAATATTTATAAACATTCTTCGTAACGCATATCCACTTGTTTTTTCGATCTGTATGATTGTATTGATGTTTTCAATTTTTGTAACAAATTTGTAGGCTGTGAAATTTGTTTGTCTAAATATTGATTAGACAACTCTTCAACAATATTTAAAGCAAGCTTAGGGTTATTTCCCATTAATTGAGCATAATTATAAGCATCAATTTGAAAGTACTCAGCATTAGACAAAGCTTTGGCACTTATATGCTTTGAAGAAAAAATTGATCGGTCACCAAAAAATTCGCCTTCATGAACTATTTTCTCAGTACCTTTTTCAGCATCTGTTAAAAGGATCGTTCCTTTTACTAAAAATAACACAGAATTGATAGGTGCTTGAGGACTATATATTACCGTTCCATGTTCTACATGATGGTTTTGTCCGTATGCTTGTAATTTATTTTGATCTTGAAAAATTTGTTCATTAGTAGTTGTATAAGACACAACGTTCATATTCATATGATCCCTCCTGAACTGTAATTGTTTTTGTTACATTTAGACCAAATGCTTGGTCGAAACCAAGTCATTTGCTTATATATTTTGTGCATCTTTTTCTTTAATTTGAACTAATATATCAGCAATTGTAAATTGCCCTAAGAAATTACCTAAATGCTCTTCAGCGTCTTGGAAGATGGAAAAAAGCACATGCTTCATGTTTGCACCAATAATACATTGTTCATTTGCTTGGGAGCATTTTGGCTGTAGAGTTCCTTCAGAAGTTATAGAATAAATTTCTTTTAATGTTACTTCACTAGGTTCACAAGCAAGTATAAAGCCTCCACCTGCACCCTCTTTTGATTTAATATAGCCATTTTTTTTGAGTAAACTGAGCATCTTACGTATTCTCACTGGATGAACTGAAGCGCTCTCGGCTAAATAGTCACTAGTAGCCATTTTGCCAGGTAATAACGCAAGATATGTGAGGCTATGCACGGCAAGTGAAAATTCACTGTTCATTTTTGTTTTTCTCCCTCCCTTAACTACATGTCAAAAAGGCAATTTCACCTTATTGTATGAACAAAGTTATTGACGGTTAAGTTCTCTATCGCTTACAGCTGTTGGAGCATTCTTTACGCCAACTAGTTCTTTGTTATTGGTGCGAATAGCATTTAGTTTTTTTGTTAGCTTCATGAAAGTTTCTTCATCACGTTCAATAAGTGCGATGTCAATTAAGTTTAACAGATAACCCTCTTGTTGTAAGTCTGAGTGTTGAATAATTGAAATAGTAGTTATTGGCATTTTAATGGATTGTCCTTCAAGTTCATGATTATCACTCTGAACAATACGAACGATTCCAGTTTGTCCTTCTAAAGATTCAATAAAACCATGAAATAGTTCATCATTCCGACTTGTACCTTTCACCCAATCACCGATAAGTAAAGGCTTCATATTTATTCCCTCCTTTGTAATTAATGCTCTTTAACTTAGTTGCAGTTGCTAAAGTGGCGCAGATCAAAGTAGTATTATACGATTTCATCAGCTTTTATTTTATGTGAAGTTTTTCTTGTACGAAAACAAATTAATAATAATAATTACTGTAATTATAAATGTTACAGTAGTGTTCGTCAAGAACTTGGTTTCTATTGGAAGAAGATTAGGTTATTGTATATAATAGGTAGAACATTTTTAATACTGAAAACAGTTATATGATTGAGTTGTTCAAATTTATTGTTAAGTGGAATTTAACTATTATGCGATAATAAATAGTGGTTTCATTAAACTTATGACATGGATATATGGGGATTATTTAGGAGGTAATGACTTTGATAAATTTTGATATGAAATTAGAGAAATACGCTGAGACTGTAGTACAAGTCGGTTTAAATGTTCAAAAGGGTCAAACTGTTTATATTAACACACCTATAGAGGCAACAGATTTCGTTCATAAAGTGGTGAAGCAAGCTTATAAAGCTGGAGCAAAGGATGTATTAGTCGAATACATAGATAGCCAACTAGATCTACTTAAATATGAACTAGCACCTGAAGAAGGGTTAAAGAGTTTTCCACAATGGAAAGTGAAGGGCTTATTAGATATGGCTGAGGATAATGTAGCGTATTTAAACGTTTATGCTCAAAACCCAGAACTTTTGAAGGATATTGATCCAAATCGTGTAGCGGTGGCAACAAAGGCTGCAAGAACAGCTATGAAAGAGTTTCAAGGTTATATAGGTGGGGGAAGAATAAGCTGGGCAATTGTATCAGTGCCTACACCTGAATGGGCGCAGATGATATTTCCGAACTTAAATAAAGAAGAAGCTGTTGAACAGCTTTGGGATCAAATTTTTGCAGTTACACGTATTAATAATGAAGAACCAGTTGAAATGTGGAAGGATCATATTAGCTCCTTAAATGAACGTGCGAATTATTTAAATAAGAAAAAATACAAAAAATTACATTACAGCGGGCCTGGTACCAATTTAACGATTGAATTACCAGATGCACATCAATGGTTATGTGCAAAATTCACAAACGACAAAGGAACAAATTTTGTTCCTAATTTACCTACGGAAGAAGTATTTACTATTCCTGTGAAAACGGGCGTGAATGGGAAGGTGTCGAGTACGAAGCCTCTTCATTATAATGGTACAATTATTAATAATTTTAGTCTGACATTCAAAGATGGGAAGGTTGTAGATTTTGCTGCAGAGGAAGGCTTTGAGGCATTGAAAGGTCTTTTAGAAACAGATGAAGGTGCTTCATACCTTGGGGAAGTAGCGTTAGTACCACATCGTTCACCAATATCTAATTCGAATCTAGTTTTCTATAACACTTTGTATGATGAAAATGCATCTTGTCACCTTGCATTAGGTAATGCATTGCCTATTTGTATTAAAAACGGAAAACAAATGAGTAAGGAAGAGTTACTACAAATCGGGTTTAACGACAGTATCACACATGTAGACTTTATGATTGGATCTGATAAACTTCATATAGACGGTGAAACTGCTGAAGGACTAGTTGAGCCGATTTTCCTTGATGGAAACTGGGTTATTTAACAGCTTGGAGGTAGTATGAGTTTAGAACAGTTTTTACATCGCAAAGTTAATGAATTGTTAATAAACCTTAAGAGTAAGCATATTAAAGTACAAGAAATACATGGTAAAGGGTCTTATTTACGTAGCAAGTGGGAGAAGACATTTGCGAATCATCTGAATGATAGTGAAAAAGTGAAGATATACCTAAACAGTATCGGAGGTTTTTTATGGCATCTTTTTAGCTTTAAGAAGGTGTCGTTTTTACAAGGAGAAGAAGCCGACCTTGTATTTAATAATGAACCTAAAGGGACATGTTATATATTTTATCAGCACATAGATTTGGTGTTACTCATAGAAAATGCTGCTCACATATGTGCGGATGATTTTAAAGATGAACAGGATGTTTATATAGTAGATGAACATTTTAGTTGGACATATGTTGTTACACATGAAAAAGGGGAATTAGGTCCGTATTTTAGTAGAAAAGAGTAACATAAAAGTAACAAAGAGGATTTTTGAATACATCATAGAATAAAGTATGTGCATGCATTTATCAAGCAGGAGGTTTTATCGTTGTTATTATATTTTTAATACCCATCTGTTAACAAATATTTTACTAATATGACAGATAGGGAGCTGGAAATTTTGAAATATACATTGTCACTTGATGGAGTTACTCATGAAATGCTGGAAGGTTTTTTTGTAGATTGGCCGAATCCGCCTAGTCCAGAAACACATTTAAGGTTGTTGTCAAATAGCTATAAAGTTATCATTGCGATAGATGAAACAAATAATCAAGTTGTTGGATTTATTACAGCTATAAGTGATGGCGTTCTTTCTGCTTACATTCCTTTACTAGAAGTGTTGCCGGCATACAAAAACAAAGGAGTTGGAAAGGAATTAGTCACGAGAATGCTACAAGAGCTTAATGACATGTACATGATAGACGTGATGTGTGATGAGGACCTTCAGCCTTACTATGAAAAGTTTGGCATGATAAGGTCTAGTGGTTTGATAATAAGAAACTATAATAAGCAATCAGGTAGAGGTTAATAAATTACATATGTTAAATAGAAAGAGGTTGGATGCTTATCCAGTCTCTTTTGTAAATTAGTGCTATTCATTGATTGAAAGGATCTTCGTTTACAGTTAAGGAGATATAACAGGCTATTTGCTTAATTAAAATGATAAGCCACTTTTTATGGTCCCAATTTGGTGATAATAGAGAAAATTTTACGAAAAGAGCCTTACAATAACATGACTATTGAGGTGTGATTTATATGGGTGATGAAGTTTGCATAAGACCAATAAAACGTGAAGAATTACAATCATTATTACATTTGTATACACATTTAAATTCAGATGATCCAGAACTATCTGCTACCGATATAGCACCTTTATGGAAACAAATTTGCTGTAACCCTTATACATACTATATCGTTGCAGAAAAAATGGTCAGCTAGTTGCATCATGTGTACTTAACATTATAATGAATTTGACGAGGAGCGCACGTCCTTATGGCTTAATAGAAAATGTGGTTACTCACAGTAATTATAGACGTAAAGGGTATGGAACGGAGGTATTGCAGGCAGCGTTGGACATTGCATGGGAACAAAACTGTTATAAAGTGATGCTCCTTACCGGCTCCAAAAAAGAAGAGACATTATCTTTTTACGAACGTGCAGGGTTTAAAAAAGGGATAAAAACTGGTTTTATCGCTACTCCTTGAAAACATCGCAAGATATCATTTTTAGCTTCATTTGTTGGAAATACAGACCTGAAATACATAATCCTCTAGTTTTCTTGCCTCAAAGCATATTTATGTAACTAGAAGGCTAAAATGAGCCTTCATGTATACAGTTGTATTTGAACTGCTTAATAAAATCATCGTTTTAGTTTAAAAAGGATGATCCCTGATAGAATAATACATATGCCGACTACTTTATTCCATGTAATCGCAATTGTATTAAACCCAAACCAACCGAAGGTATCAATGAGAAGCGCTACAGTAAACTGAGATACTAAAACAACAGAAACAGCATAGGCTGGCCCAATATGTCGAATACCTTTCATAATACAAAATACAATTCCTACGCCAATTACTCCGCTAAAGAGATAGAGTTTGTTTATATTTTCCAATTGGAATAAACTAGTATCATTATTCAAATAAAAGATGGGTAATGAGGCAATGAAGCCTAATCCTAGAACGAGTGTAGTCGTTGCCCAAGAACCTACACGTTCACTAACTCTTGCATTAAATACGGTTTGAATGCTAATCAATATACCTGTAATGATTGATAATATAACGCCTTGCATATTATTCCTCCCTAGTTATTCGTAAATATTTCCTTCTGCTCGTTCACGTAATAGATTAAGGTTTGTTACGTAAATTGCACCTTTTCTACGCTCTATCACACCTTCTTCATCTAGTTTTTGAATGACACGATTTAAATGTCGATAGCTCGTCCCAATTAAATCAGCTAGCTCAGTCAAGTTCGATGTTCTCATTTCTTGATGAAATAATGAACCCTCTTCATCAGATGAAATCGATAGTAAATAGCTTGCAAGCCGCACTTCGACAGAGTAAAGTATATTTAAACTAGATGTTTGGGATTCAGTAAAAAATTTATGGGTCATTATTTCAAGTAAAAATTTCACAAAAGTGACTCTGTTCTCCTCTTTATTTCTAATTTGCTCATACGATACCCCGATTAAATAGCCATCAGAAGCAGCTTCAACCGTATAAATCACTTTGTTTTTTTTAATAAATTCTATATCTCCAATGATTGCTATAGGTTTTTTGAAGCGTACTATCCTTGTCTTTCCTTCAGGAGAAATCGTATATATTTTAATTTTGCCTTTTACTAGAAAATACATATGATTTAATGTATCTCCTCTTGTGCATAAAGTCTCTCCTTTAACGATACGATGTAATGTCATCTTCTTTTGGGTTTCCTGTGAAAAAACGGAATCCAACTGATGGTAATTAAGATATTGTATTAGTAAACTTGGATTATTAACCTTGTCCATCATGTATCACCAATCTTCATTAAATTTTAAAGACAATCACTCCACAAAACATTAAAGCAATTCCAAGCAATTTTGACCAAGTGATGCGCTGTTTTTGCTCTTCAAACAAACCTTTAGTCTCAATAATGAATGCTGAAAATAACTGAGCTATTAATAATACTGCAACAGCAAAGGTAGGACCTATAAGGTTGATTGCGGTCATTTGTCCGAATACGATCATAACCCCAAATGTTCCACCTAGAAGGTAAAGGAATGGGGTCTTTTGAAATCCACCTCTTTGTCCATCTCTCACAAACAAATAAATGACGAATGAAATGATAAATCCAATCAAATGAATGAGTGAGGTCGTATGCCATGGTCCCAAATCATCACTTAACCGGGCATTAAAAGCACCTTGTAAAGTTATAAAAATTCCTGCTGCTAGAGAATATAGCAAACCTTTCATGATATCCCTTCCTCTCAAATTCGTTATAAATTAATTAAAATATAAAAGTGAAGTAAGAAGAAAGGACATATGTCCTTATTTTAGTCATTTTCTTTAATTCATAATATAGGGAAGTAATTTATTGATTTGTTAATAAATTACTTCTTTAAATTAGTAATCGTATCTACGTCGCGCTGTTGTCCTTTAGGAATTACAACATCGTTTCCAAAAGCGCCTAACAATTAGGATTGATGAGGTGAGAATAGCTAAAAAATTAATTCTGAATTGACAGGGCTTTATAATTAGATTAATATCAAATTAGATGTATATCTAATTGAAGTGGATGGAGGATAAATCGTGCAATTAGAAAAAATTGTTCAGTTTCATAAAGTTCTTGGTGATCCGACAAGAATTCGTATTTTAGTGTTGTTGGCACAAGGGCCGTTACATGGTCAAGCAATAGCGGGAAAGTTAGGATTAAGGCCACCGACGATTACTCATCATGTTACTAAATTAAGAGATCTAGGACTCATTAAAGAAAAAAGGGAGAAAAATACGATTTATTTTTACTTAAATAAGAAAGATCTAGAACATAAATCGCTAGCGCTAATAAATGTTATTAACCATAAGGGAGAAGTAGGTATGAGTCGTGATACAAATAATCAAGCAATACTAAACAACTTTGTTACGAGTGATGGGAAATTAAAAACGATACCTGCACAAAGAAAGAAGAAGTTAATTATCTTAGAATATATTATTAAAGGGCTAGAGCAGGGACGAAAGTACACCGAAAGAGAGATTAATGACCATATTAAACAATTTCATGATGATTATGCCACTTTACGTAGAGAGCTTATTATGGGACATTATATGTATAGGGAAAAAGGAATTTATGAATTAAATCCCCAAGAGATGTGGGCAAAAATTGATTAGATTGAATGGCTCTTTTCGTAAATTATGTTGAAATTGTTATAAAAATTGTATAGAATAACTAAATTTTATGGTGTTTCATAATAAAAAAACTAGAAAAGATGCCCCGAAGTGTATAGGAATAATACGTGCTTATAACATAGAGCGAAAAGCAACATTTTATGCGAAAGCAGCATTTAACTAAGGCTCTTTTCGTAAACTATGTTGAAATTGTTATAAAAATTGTATAGAATAACTAAATTTTATGGTGTTTCATAATAAAAAAAGTAGAAAATTGCCCCAAAGTGTATAGGAATAATACGTGCTTATAGCAAAGAATGAAAAACAGCAATCAATGTGAAGACAGCCTAGTGTAAAGAGACGTTTATTGATTATAGAGGGGGATGTTTTATACGACACTCCTTTGGCTGTTGTAAGAGGTGAGGAAAGTGGAAGTGTCCCAGCTTTATGTGATCATTATAATGATGGTCATTGTAAGTTTCATTCTCATTGGGGGAGTAGTCTTGGAGGTTATTAGTACGCGAAAAAATTATGGCGTCGTAATGGACTCTAAGATTTTATTTCTCATGAATGTAGTTGTAACCATTCTATTTCCATTTATTTTCCAAAAATTCGGCAATATTATGGAGAATATAAGTTTTTATCTAATTTTTGTTTTCTCCATTTTCGTCATCCTTTTTTTGAGATTTTATTATGGTGGAAGAAGTATATCAGTTTATGAGATTACACAGCAAGAGGTAAAAGCTATCATTAAAGAAGTGTTAGATCATTTGCAAATCGTATATGAAGAGAAGGAAGATGATGTGAATGATAAGTACATATTTGACTTAGTCAATGACCGAGCGAAGGTAGTGATGAGTTGGCATCCCCTAAGAGGTCATAAAAGGACGACGATAAATATATCTATTAAGCGGTGGTGGAGAATATCTCGTCATGAAGAGGTATTGCAAGACATGCTTCTAAAATTAAAGGCAAACAGACAAAAAAAGTGGTATTGGGAAAAGCATACTCTCATCTTTATCGTATTGTTAATCTATATTGTTTTTATAATTAATATTATTGCTAAAATCAACTCATGAAATTAAATTTGGCTACCAACCAATGTATTTATATGAACCGATACGGTTTTTGGATCAAGAATCGTATAGATGACTAGCGCAAAGAGCTTTATCAAATTTAGCAATTCAAACACCCCTCATACATAAATTTTAACTAGTATATGAATGTAAGGTTTATTTTGCTTGTGTATAAACAACATCTCAATGAAAATCATATGGAATATATGACGTATGAAATATAGGAATTTAAGATCTAGCTCTATAGTAATTCGGGATAAAAGCATGAATGGGGTTAGGAGCAAGGCTATAATACAAAAATGCTTTTATAATATTGGAATATACATAAAATTAGAAGTAAACTGAATGAATTATGGTGAATATGTATGAAATAATCCACATAAGTAAGCTAAAAAAATCTAGATCTAAAAATAGGGTTGCGTCTAAGTCGAATATTCGACTTAGACGCAACCCTTATTTATTCCTCATTAGTTTATTTTAATTGTACTTTAGCACCTTTATTAAAATTATTATTACATGATATACCATGAATTTTATGAACAATATTGCCTAAATAAAGCAAAAAGTTGTTATTTTTATAATATTCACAAAATAATACTCTTGCTTTTATAATTGAAAGCGTTATCAAACATAGGATAAGGGGGGATTTTGTGGTGAAAAGATTGTTGGCTTTGATGTTCTGTACATTTATATTACTGTTGGGTGCTTGTAGTAGTAATGCAAATAATGATGCGTCTACAGGTGAATGGCAACCAACTAAACCGATTGAAGTTATTGCTCCAGGTGGTGCTGGTGGTGGATGGGATACTACTGCACGTACTGTCTCAAAAGTTCTAGAACAAGAAGGGTTAGTAAGTGAACGTATGGCAGTTGTGAATAAACCTGGTGGTGGAGGTGCAGTGGGGTGGGCGTATGTAAACAAGAAAAAGGATGATAATCATACAATTTTCGTTACGTCACCACCTATTTTGTTTGTCCCATTAAATGGTCAATCAGATGTAGGTCATAATGATTTTACTCCCATTGCTGGGGTGATTGCTGATTTTGCAGCTTTTATTGTTCACGCAGATTCACCTTTTAATAATATGAATGACCTAGTGAAAGCCTTAAAGGCAGATCCCCAATCAATTTCTGTAGTTGGTGATTCTGCTCCAGGAAGCATGGATCATTTGCAGTTTGTAAAAGCTGTAAAGGCTGCTGGTGTTGATATAAAGCAATTAAAATATGTATCTGCACAGGATGGTAGTGGAATGAGCATGTTGCTTGGTAATAAGGTTGATGTGTATTCTACTGGATTGGCTGAAGCAACTGAACAAGCGAAAGCAGGAAAGGTCAAAGTATTGGCGATAACGGCTCCAGAGCGTCTTGAAGGGGAGATTGTTTCGGAATTCCCTACATTAAAAGATCAAGGAATAGATGATGAGTTTGTAGTTTGGCGTGGCTTTATGGGAACACCTGATATGGACCCTATAGCAACAAAATATTATGAAACAGCTATTAAAAATATGATGGAGACTGAGGCTTGGAAGGAGCAAAGAGATAATTTTGGCTGGAAAGATAATTTTATGAGCGGTAAAGAATTTAAAGTATTTCTAGATAAAGAATATGAAACGATGGAAAAGCTTATGAAAGAAATTGGTCTTGCTAATTAGTAGTTGCAAGGGATTGTTTTAAAGGTCAGAATCTTAAATGTTAAAGAAAAAAATGTTGATATATCAACTTTCATTAACGTGGAGAGGGGTGTCTCTAAGCCGAAAAAATTCGACTTATCGGACAGCCCCTTTAATATAAATTATTTAAACATTCGGTTGCTCATTTCTTATAAAAGTAGGTGTTTTATGTGTTCAAGACAATGGATCGTAAACTTTCATTGATATGTATTGCAATTGCTACTTGCTATTTGTTTTTAAGCTACCGGCTTCCAGAATATCCGTACGCTATCATGGATGCTGATGTCATTCCAAAAGGACTAGGGTTTTTGCTTGTCATTCTTGCTTTCTTGCTTTTTCTTCAAAATAAGCAAGAGACGGAACAAGAGCGGGAAAAGAGGAATGTTGATCCAAAGGAAATTCGCATGCTACTTGTTGTTCTTATCATCATAATTATTTATATTTTTTTACTCGAGATAATTGGATTTGTTATTAATACGTTTTTATTTTTGCTAGTACTCATACGGTTATTAGGATATAAAAAATGGTTAAGTAATACGCTTGTCTCAATCATTTTACCTATAGTCATTTATTTTGCATTTAATTACCTGCTCAAAATTTACTTACCTCAAGGAATCTTACCATTCTAGTGAGAGGAGATAATGTTTATGGAAGGTTTAGATAGCTTATTATATGGATTTGATGTAGCACTCTCATGGACGAATATACTATATGCATTTGTTGGTGTATTAGCAGGGACGATTATTGGTATGTTACCAGGATTAGGTCCTATTAGCGCCATTGCAATAATGATTCCTCTTAGTTATGGTATGGAAGCTGCATCTGCCTTAATATTGATGGCTGGCGTGTATTATGGAGCTGTATTTGGTGGCTCAACATCATCAATATTATTAAATGCCCCTGGCGTATCTGGAACAGTCGCAACATCTTTTGATGGTTACCCACTCGCAAAGCAAGGAAAAGCAGGAAAAGCCTTAGCAATTGCTGCAATTTCTTCTTTTTCAGGGGGGACGATGGGCGTTATTGCTTTAATGTTAATTGCTCCATTAATGGCACGTGTAGCAATTACTTTCGGACCAACTGAATATTTTGCATTAATGTTATTAGGATTGACAGCCATCTCAAGTTTATCAGAAGGATCAACAATTAAGGCATTAATTTCCGCAACAGTAGGGATGATGGTGGCTACGGTCGGCATGGAGCAACAAACCGGAACACAGCGCTTTACTTTTGATAGTATAAATCTAATAGAAGGGATCGGTTTTCTTATTATAGCTTTAGGATTATTTGCTCTATCTGAAGTTTGTTCTTTAATTTTGTCACGACATCAAAAATCAAATGAAAAAACGAGTGTCGGAAAATTAACGATAACAAAACAAGAGGCAAAAGAAATCTCGGGGCCAATTGCAAGACATTCTATACTTGGCTTTTTACTCGGAGTATTACCTGGCGCGGGGGCTACAATTGCTTCGTTCATGTCTTATATTACTGAGAAACGGATAGCGAAGAATCCCTCTTCCTTTGGCAAAGGGAACTTGAAAGGGATAGCTGCTCCTGAAACTTCTAACAATGCAGCAACGAGTGGTGCATTCGTTCCATTGCTAACGTTAGGAATCCCTGGGTCAGGTACAACAGCTGTTTTACTTGGGGCACTTATGGTAGTTGGTGTCCAGCCTGGTCCACTAATGCTACAAGATCATCCCGATGTCTTTTGGGGAGTTATAGCTAGTATGTATATTGGTAATATCTTTTTATTAGTATTAAATTTACCGTTAATTCCTTTTATCGCGAAAATTTTGTACATCCCAAAACAGATGCTAATCGCTTTGATCATTGTATTTTGTTTAATTGGTGTTTATGGGGTGAGTTTTAATACATTCGACTTATATTTACTAATTGCATTTGGTGTTCTTGGTTATATGATGCGTCTCTACTCTTTTCCAGCACCGCCGTTTATTTTAGCTTTTATATTAGGAGGGATGATGGAACAATATTTCAGTCAAGCATTAACAATTTCTAACGGACATTATAGTACTTTTATAGAAAGTCCGATAACAATCATTTTATTAAGTTTATCTTTGCTTTCGCTATGTATTCCATTTATTCAAAGTCGGGTGAAAAATAATTATAATGGCATAAATAAGGGTGTGTAAATATAGTTGTGTTTAATACTAAATAGTAAAATATCTACGTTCAGGCCTTCCAACAGTTCCATAGGTAAGGTCAGCCCTAACTTTATCAACAGAAACTAAGTATTCTAAATATCGGCGAGCTGTCGTACGACTGACGCCGATATCTTGTCCTAATTCTTCGGCAGTTATTCCTTTATCATATGAGCCCACTTCATCCAACACTTTGGTTAGTGTTAAAGGATCTATTCCTTTCGGTGTTAATTGTTGTTGATCATCTTTTCTAATTGAACGAAATAAATCATCTACATCTTGCTGTTCAAACATAATAGTATTATCGAGTTGTTGCTTATAAACTTTATATTTTTCTAATGTATCTTTAAATCTTGGGAAAATAATTGGTTTAATAATATAATCAATTGCTCCGCCTCTTATAGCATCCTGAACCTTTGCTGCTTCTTTTGCGGCCGTTATCATGATTACATCTGTATTTCGGTAATGTCTTCTAATATACCATAGCAAGTCCATTCCATCTTCTCCAGGAAAATAAACATCTAGTAAAACAAGATCTGGATGTAATATTTCTAATAATTCATAAGCTTCTTCCGAATTTGTTGCGATACCGCATACAATAAAATTTGAAATCTTTTCAGTAAAGCGTCGATTGATCTCTGCTATACGCGTATCATCCTCCACAATAAGTACCTTGATTTCACTCATGTTTTGTCTCCCCTTTGGCTTTTGGAACAACCACTGTAAAGTTTGCCCCACCTAAGTTGCTTTTTGACAAAGTTATATACCCTTGTAAATTGTCCACGGCTTTTTCTACTAAGTGTAAGCCGTAACCTCTGTTTGAATTCCTTTTTGTACTAAAGCCTTTAGTGAAAATTTTCTCCTCCATATTTTTTGGTATGCCATTTCCTGAGTCTTCAACTTCAAAAATAATATCGTGTCCAATATCTGTCATAAATAATTGTACGACTCTGTCTTTTGGAGGTAATTCAAGAACTGCTTCGAAGGAATTTTCAAGTAGGTTACCTAAAATGGTAACTAATTTTTCTTTCTGAATGGTAGTAGGGATATCTTTTAAACTACTATCATTATGAACTACAAAATTTACTTTCAACTCATGCGCCCGATTATACTTTCCTAGAATTAAAGCTGATATAAGAGTATTAGGAACCGCTTTCATTAAAAAGTGAACTAAATTTTGGTACCCTGACGTCTCCGACTGTATTAAATCAAGTGCTTCTTGATGTGATTCCAACTGAATTAATCCTGCTATTGTATAAAGTTTGTTTGAATACTCATGAGTTTGTGCACGAAGTATTTCCGTATACTGTTGAACTTGAGAGAGCTCATTCGATAATTGGTCAATTTCGGTTTTTTTTCTGAAACTTGCGACAACTCCGCTTATATGATTGTTAGTGAAAATAGGTATTCTATTAACAATCGTATCATAATTTCCAATTTGTAATTCATCATTATAGTGACTTTCACTTGTTTCAAGTACTTCCAGCATTTTTGTATGTGGTAAAACTTGTTGAATTTGTTTTCCTACTATTAGTTCAGATGGAGATAAAGCTAAAATTTGATACGCCTTTTGATTGGCTAATGTGATTTTCCCTTCATGATTAATTGCTATAATACCTTCATGTATTGATTCGAGGATGGCATTCTTTTCTATAAATAACTGTGCGATCTCTCTTGGCTCTAAACCAAAAATTTGGTTTTTGAAATTTGTAGCGATAGAAACTGCACCTAAAATACCAATTGCTAGCACGATAATAATTAAAATGATCACTTTTGTTTTATACTCTTGGATAATAACTTGTACGTCTTCAGTTAAAAAACCTACAGACACAATTCCTATAACAGAGCCATCTTCATCAACTATGGGGACTTTACCTCGGATGGAAGGACCTAATGTCCCTACTGCTTGAGAAACATAAGATTCTCCAAGTAGTAACGCGCGATCATTATCACCACCTACCATATGTTTCCCAATTCGATCTTGAATTGGATGGGAGTAACGAATACCATCCTGATTTCCTACTACTATGAATTCAGCACCAGTTTGTACTCTAATCTTTTCTACAAGTGGTTGAATGATAATAGAAGGATTCTCAAGCTCAAAAGCATCAGAAATTTTCTGGATAGATGAAACTGTTTTAGAGACAGCCAATGCTCGTTTCCCAATTTGGCTTTCTATACTTTCTGACAACATCGAATTAAATAAGGTTCCGGCAATGATTAGAATAAACATTAATAATAAAACAATTAATAAAGCCATTTTTGTTTGAAGTTGAAGTGACTTTATCGATTTCATCCCATATGTCTCCTTTGTAGACATTCTCTAAACCTATTATAACGTTTTCTAAAGTTATTATAATAATAAATTAAGATAGTAAAACATTTTACTTTTGCTAAAATATAGATATTGAATATAGTTCTTGGGAGGATCAAATTATGTCTACATTACAAAAAGCAATTAAGCTGAGGGAAGAAGGTCATTTAGAGTCTTCAAAGGAGTTAATGCTAAAGCTTGTTGATGAAGAGCCTAACAATCCAACAGTGCTATATCAATGCGCTTGGTCACATGATGTACTTGGACTTGAAGTTGAAGCAGTCCCTTATTATGTGAAAGCACTAGAAACTGGTTTAGCTGGCGAAGACAAAAGGGGAGCATTGTTAGGATTAGGGAGCACATATAGAACGATAGGTGAATACCAGCTAGCAAAAGAAACGTTAGAAAATGGCTTAAAAGAATTCCCACATGCAAATGAGTTTTATCCTTTTTATGCTATGGCTTTACACAATTTGGGACATCACAAAGAATCAATGGAAGTATTATTGCGTAACTTGGCTGAATTAACGAATGATGAGGGTATTAAGCAATATCAAAAGGCAATTCTCTTTTATGCAGATAAACTAGATAAAGTATGGACCTGATCATTTAATTAAACGTTTGTTTAAATTTCCCCCATCCGATTGCTATTGTACTTATATAGGAACATCAAGGTGAGGTTATTTAAGACAAAGATAATAACTTTGTTGCTTAATCGACAAAGATAAAAATGCTCTGTTAGTTAACTTTGTTGTTTGAATTTGAGTAACTAATGTGTATGCTATGGATTATAGAAGAGAGAGGAGAAGGTGCCCTGATCGTTAGTTATACTCGTGTTTAGCTCTTATTAAAAAAGCAACAATTAAGGCGAAAACAGCCAAGTACAAAGAAAAGTTATCACAAAAGTTTGCTTTTATTATTGCTAAAATTAAGATAGGAAACAGCTTCTAATTATAGCTTACTATTAATTGTATGTAGTTTATTATATAGAAGGTTAGTAAAAATGAACAAAGCCTGTACCGTTGTTGAACTAAAGGTACAGGCTTTTCATATATTACGAAGAATGATTTTTTATCTCTTTTATCGTCTGTATAAATTGTTGTTTTTCTATCTTGGAGACATCTACTTCTCCGTATCGTGCTTTTTTATAAATCGCTTCAAATTCTGCTACGTGAATATGATTGATGTCTAGACGGTGTAGCCATTCATGGACAGTTTCATTGACTTTTCGACCTCTTCCTTTTTTAGCCATATGATGCTCAAGACGGTCAAACCTTTTCCGAATCATTCGATTTCCATGAGATGAATACATTCCTCTCCCATACATAATGGTTGTATGACTAACGTCGTTATTAATGGCTAGCGGTTGTACTTTATGAGAAGGGTCATTTGTAGCATGAGCTTTTCTTTTGAATAAAAGATAAATAACTAACCCTACAATAATAACAATCAAAACATAAATAAAAGTGTTATTTCCAGTAGCGTCTTGATTAATACTATTTTGCACTAGCTGGACTAATGTTTCTTCCTCTTTACCTTCGGTCTCGAATAGTTCTGGAATTGTCAATGGAGGTAATGGTAATTTCGAAACGATCCATGATATTGCAATAAAAGCTCCGGTAGCAACATATGCAATGACAAGCGTCACTACTTTATAAATCATCGGAATAATAATTTTACCAACAAAAACGATCGTAATTACGATTAATAGAGAAAGTAATCCCCATAACCGGTTCGCCGTCTGACCTCCTGACAGTTCATTATTTTCCCGCCTAACGATTGGGAAGAATAATACCTGTACTACTAATAAATACAACATTTCGGGTTTGTTTAATACTAATACAATAGGGATGACTAACATCGAAACGATCATATGCTTCTCAAAACTTTCCCATTTTCTTAATTTAAGATGAACTAGAAGCCTCCAAACAGAAACGATAGAGATTGCAGCTGCTTCAATTACTGGGATATTAAGAAATAAGGCAACAACAAATAGAAATGGGATGTATAATAAGGCGCCTTGATTAAAGGCTTTTCCCTCCATTTTATATATGATCATTGCAATTGGGATTGCACCTACGACATATAGTAAAAAAAATAAACTTACTGGTACAATCTCACTAGTGAATATTGATAATAAGACTATACAGAAATACACGATCAAACTTTCGTAAAGATAATTTATAAAAGGGACGTAATTCGCTTTAAACCAGTTAAGCAAGTGCATCACTCCTTAACTTGAATGGCTGTAAATATCCATATTCTTCATTGTTTTCCACATTAAATATTGACATACCACCGCGTGACCAGGATGCAAGGTAGTTTGCAATGGTTGATCCATAATCACCGAAATATAGCACGATTGCATCTTCATCAATTCTCCTGTCTAGAGAGTGGAAAAAATGGTTAATATGCTTGATGTAGTTACCTTCATTTATTCTTGCAAGCATTTCGAGTGCAATGGATAGGTGTTTCCCCCCAGTTCCTGGCTCCAAATGAAAGATTGAATCATTGCTGTTTGTAACTACATTTGCATATATTTCAAAAGGGATATTTTGTTTGTAGGCATATTGACATATAAATGCAACATAGCTTATGTAGTCCTCCATCTCTTCTGACAAATCAAATGACATTTGACGATCTTTTAAAACATTTAATATGATCGTCCATTTATGGTAAACTGTTTTGTCATATTCCTTAGTCATTAGCTGACCGTTCTTTGCGGACAAATTCCAATGTATACGTGAAAATGGGTCATTGGCAGCATACTCTCTTGCACCTCTAATACGTGATACGTCCTCAAATAAAGAATGTGGGTAAATTTGTTCTCCAGCCCTCATCTTACTAAATGTTTGTATGTTTGCTAACGGTTTTGGTTCTGGATAAACGAGTATTTCTTGTCCGATCCCCCAAGTATTATAGTGTGATACCGTTCCTATATGGAATGGGTCAAATATTTGTAAATTAATCTCTCTTATACGTGTGACCCCTCTTTTATTGGCAACGATGTTTACAGGATATGATTTGGATGACTTGTATTGATATGTAAGAGGTAGTTTATAAGGTGACCTCTTAGCCATAACATTATCGTACAATTTAGGGATATTTGTACATTTTATTGTATTATTGCATGTAAACGTTACGTTTCCTTGAAGTAATGGTAGGATACCTTTATGATGCAACTTCAAATACATTGTAGCTTCATCGTTTGGAAACATTCTTATGGTCGTCTTCTCATCTTCAATGCGAATGTACTTCCCTATATTGTTCAAATATAAATAGATGAAAAAATATAATGAGCACAATACGAAAATACAAAAAAATAAAATATTAGATTTGATAAAGATGAATTCGATAAATAGCAATAAAGAAACCAACCAAATAGATCGAGAAAATATGGTAGGTATGTGTACAGTTTTATACCAATTCATTATAGTGTGGCTCCTGATTCAACCGGTACTTCAACTGAATCTATAATATGCTGTATGATTTCATGAGATTGTGTTTTTAACATACCTTCTGTTGAAAGAACAAGTCGATGACTCAATATGTATGGTGCGAGTTCTTTAACATCTTCAGGGATACAATAATCTCGCTCTTTGAGAAAAGCTCTTGCTTGAATGGCTCTCATGAAAGCTAATGTACCCCGTGGGCTTACGCCTGTTTCAATGAGATCAGATTGTCGTGTTGCATGGATAATAGCGAGAAGATATGTTTCAATATCTTCAGATATTTTGATTTGTTTTATCTCATCTTGGTAGTTTAATAGTAGTGTTGAATCAACAATACTTTGTATATGTTTAAGCGGGTCTTCATTGCGATAGCGTTTAATCATTTCTTTCTCTTCATCAAATGAAGGATAGCCGACAGGAATAACCATAAAAAATCGGTCAAGTTGAGCATCTGGCAATGGAAATGTTCCGTGTGATTCAACAGGGTTTTGGGTGGCGAATACAATGAATGGCTCTGGTAATTTGTATGTACTACCATCAATTGTTACTTGTCGCTCTTCCATTGCCTCAAGTAAGCTGGATTGTGTACGAGGTGTTGCTCGATTAATTTCGTCAGCTAATAAAATATTTGTATTTACTGGACCTAAGCGTAATTGAAAATCCTGTTCTTTAGGATTGAAAAATTGAATACCAGTAACATCGCTTGGAAGTACATCAGGGGTGAATTGTATTCGTTGAAAAGACCCATTAATGAGTGAAGCAAACGTTTTAGCTAGTTTTGTTTTTCCTGTACCAGGAACATCCTCCAGAAGTACATGACCCTTGCTTAGGATGGATACTAACAAAAGCTCGGTCACTTTTTCTTTGCCAATCAACACTTCATTAACCGAATTTTGGAAATTATTTAAAATTGTAGACATAGTTATCACCTTTCTTTGTAAGATTCGTAGTTATTTAATGTATTAGATGGAATTATTAGGATGATTATCATTATATAATAAATTTTTTATATATGAAATAAGAACTACAGACAACTTACCATTAGCTGTTGTAGGTTCGCTTTCAGGTTGTGATACAAGCATCATATCACATATAAGTGTATTAACCGAAACGTAAAGTTAGGTGCAACATGATATAATAGAAATCAAGTATAATTCCAAAATGGCTGTTTTCGCATGGACCTACTAAGATATAAAAACGTAAACATCTATCTTCTGTCGTGCCTTTATTACTATAAGATTGTGGGACTTAAATGTCATTTTTAGTAAAAATAGCAACGGAGTTTACGAAAAGAGCATTTTAAATAGATTTATTTCAACTGTATTAGTTTATTATTGTCGAGCTTAAGGCTCAAGGCGTCTCGAGGCCATAAGTCAATCTTTCAATAATATATCAAGTATCTTTTTCGCCAGCTTATTTTAAGCTTGTCACCTATATATCGTCGCTTTACACATTTGGAATCCCAGTTTTAGGCGCTCATCGCCTCAAGTCCCTTAGTCCATCATGTGAAATGGTTGCAACTCTTGTAGGGGGGTAACAAGGTGCCTATGTATTACTTAAATTATGGAGGTTTGTTATATGAAAATAAAATTAGGATTGCTGTACGGAGGGAAATCAGCTGAACATCAAGTTTCATTGCAAACAGCACTTGCTGTTATTAAGGCATTAAATAAAGATAAATTTGAAATCCATCCCATTTTTATAACGAGTAATGGGGGGTGGGTCCGTGGTAAGCAAATTACAGATTCAGTTGATAATGTAAGTTCTTTAACATTAGTCTCGGAAGAAAATTCAATTGTCCCTAATACTTTTGCTAATGAGCTTTTCAAATCTTCACAAAGCGCTGATGGTAATCAGGATTCACTTGATGTCATTTTCCCATTACTCCATGGGACAAATGGAGAAGATGGTACTGTGCAAGGGCTACTGGAATTATTGAACCTTCCTTATGTTGGGAACGGAGTATTAGCATCAGCAACGGGAATGGATAAAGTGATTATGAAACAATTGTTTGCCCAAGTGGGGCTAAAACAAGTGAATTACGTAGGCTTCACTCGTAACGAGTGGCATAAGTTAAAGGAAGAAGCATACGAACAAGTAGAGGAGCAGTTGGGTTATCCATGCTTTGTAAAACCTGCAAACCTAGGATCAAGTGTAGGGATTAGTAAATGTAATGGTCGTGATAGCTTGAAGAAGGCTTTCGATGAGGCTTTCACTTATGATCGTAAAATAATTATTGAAGCTGCAATAGTTGGTCGTGAAATTGAAGTAGGTGTACTTGGTAATGATGAACCGGAGGTTTCGGTTGCGGGAGAAATTGTCCCTAAAGACGATTTTTACGATTATAAGGCAAAATACGAAGACGGAAATACTGCGTTAATCATCCCAGCCGATATAACAACATCAGAGTATGAAAAGATTCATGAAATGGCCATAAAAGCATTTAAGGCAATTGATGGCACAGGTCTAGTCAGAGCTGATTTCTTCTTAACAGAAGATAGTGAAGTTTATATTAATGAAGTGAATACAATGCCAGGTTTTACACCAGTTAGTATGTTTCCATTATTATGGCAACATTCTGGTGTCACATACCCTCAATTAATCGAAAAGCTTGTGCAATTAGCAATAGAACGACATGAAGAGAAACAACAAATTAAATATACATTTTAAGTAAAGGATGATCGATAAATGATTAGACGAACATTACAAGAAATTGTTGAGATGGTTTTAGGAGAAGCAGTGCAATTTCAACATAATGGGCAGTTTATCGAGGGTGTATCTATTAATTCACGAGAAATTCAACATGGGAACTTGTTTATCCCGATCATTGGGGAACGCTTTAATGGACATGATTTTGTTAACGATGCGTTTGAACAAGGAGCCGTAGCTTCTCTATGGCAAAAGGGGCAACCGAATATGCCTAAGGGAAGACCGTTAATTGTTGTTGATGACACGCTTATGGCATTACAAAAGCTTGCTGCACAATATCGACAGCAGCTAAATGTTAAGGTTATAGGTATTACAGGTAGCAATGGAAAAACAACAACCAAAGACTTAATTTCAGAAGTGCTTTCTACTAATTATAAAGTATTGAAAACAGAAGGTAATTTTAACAATCATTATGGGTTGCCTTTGACGCTATTACGTTTGGAAGAAGATACCGATATTGCGGTTCTTGAAATGGGAATGAGTGGTCGTGGCGAAATACAATTATTATCTGAGATTGCTCGCCCTAATGCAGCTGTAATTACAAACATCGGAGAATCCCATTTGCAAGATTTAGGATCACGGGAAGCCATTTGTGAAGCGAAGCTAGAAATAATAGCAGGGTTACAACCTGGTGCTCCCCTTGTGTACAATGGTGATGAGCCGCTACTATTAGAACGGGTGTCTAATTTGGATGGAGAGTTAATTTCATTTGGTAAAAATGAACGAAATAATTTTAAGGTAACTTCTATTTCACAACAAAGTGACCAAACTCTTTTTTCAATTAATCAATCTCAGAGCATTTCATATATTCTTCCTGTATTAGGGGAGCATAACGTCTATAATGCACTTGCAGCTATTGCAACTGCACGATATTTTCATGTTTCTTGGGATAAAATAAAAGAAGGTCTAGAGAAAGTTAAACTTACGAATATGAGAATGGAACGTATAGTAGCACCTTCGGGTTTAACGATAATTAATGATGCCTACAATGCTAGTCCTACTTCCATGAAGGCTGCAATTCACCTGCTAAATGAACTACCAAACTTTTCGCGTAAGTTTGTTGTTTTAGGAGATATGCTAGAGCTAGGGGAAAACGAAATTGAATTTCATCGTTCCATAGGAAAAATGTTATTACCAGCTAAGGTTGATTACGTATTTACTTTGGGCAGATTAGGAGCAGAAATCGCCCATGAAGCACAAAAAGTATTCCCAGCAGAGAGAACAAGAATTTATAGTGATAAAAAAGAACTTATTAGAGAAGTAAAGGAAATTATACAAGCTAATGATGTAATGTTGGTCAAGGCATCGCGTGGGATGGAGCTTGAAGAAGTTGTTGAAGCATTGAAATGGTAGGTTGTTTATGCATTCATGGATTTACAGGTGGTCCTTACGAAGTTCAACCATTAGTCGACTATTTAACTCAAGAGACTAATTGGGAAATTGTCACACCTGTACTACCTGGTCATGGTGAGCAACTCTCGTTGACCGGTGTGAGTTACACTAAGTGGATTGATTGCGTGGAAGAAGAGCTGAAGAAATTGCTGGACAAATTCGACACCTTATATTTAATTGGGTTTTCAATGGGCGGTGTAATTGCTAGTTACTTAGCCGCGAAATACCCCATTAGCAAACTTGTCTTATTGAGTGCAGCCGTATATTATACGAATCCAAAGCAACTTATTAGTGATGTACATGATTTATTTAAGCTTGGATTGCAAGGAAAAATACACGAAAATGAATTATATGAGAGGTATAAGAAGAAAATAATTGCAACTCCTCTTAGTGCAATAATTCAGTTCCAGCAGCTCGTTCGAATGGTTAGACCAGTTTTAGAGAAAATCTCTGTACCTACATTAATTGTGCAAGGGAAATGTGATGGGATTGTTCCAATGAAAAGTGCAGAGTATATACATCAAACAATCAGTTCTGCAAGGAAGAAACTTATTTATATAGAATCAGCTAAGCATCATGTCTGCTACTGTGATGAGCGTAAGGAGCTTTTTGCTGAGGTATATACCTTTTTAAAGGAGTAGGAGCTTATTTTCATATTTAGAAATTGTTGGAAAAATAGGAACAACTATTTAGTGATAACATTAATTTAATTTCATTAGAAAATTGCAAATGAATATTATTAGTGATATGATGTTGGTTTGGTACTTCATTATTAAATAAGCTCGAAGTAATGTTCGGATGCAAAGTAACTGTAGTTATTATGAAATAGATGTAAAAAGGAGTTAGAAATCAATTGATCATGTTTAATGAATTAGGTTTAAGTGAGCCTTTATTAAAGGCTATTAACAAGATGGGTTTTGAAGAAGCAACCCCTATTCAAGCTCAAACAATTCCGCTCGGTTTGCAGGAAAAAGATGTTATTGGACAAGCGCAAACAGGTACTGGAAAAACTGCTGCGTTTGGTATTCCATTAATTGAGAAAATTAATATAGCTGAAGATAAGACACAAGGTATTGTTATTGCACCGACTCGGGAATTAGCAATTCAAGTGTCAGAGGAGCTATATAAAATTGGATCGTATAAAGGTGTAAGAATCCTTCCTGTTTATGGTGGACAAGATATTGGTCGTCAAATTCGTGGGTTAAAAAAACGTCCTCATTTAATCGTTGGAACGCCTGGACGAATGATTGATCATATTAAACGTAAAACATTACGTTTAGACAATATTCATACTGTTGTGCTAGACGAAGCAGATGAAATGTTAAATATGGGATTTATCGAAGACATTGAGTCGATTTTATCTCATATTCCAAATGAACGCCAAACATTACTTTTTTCAGCAACAATGCCTGGTCCAATTCAAAGAATTGCTGAACGGTTTATGAATAACCCTGAAGTAGTGAAAGTAAAAGCAAAAGAAGTGACTGTTCCTAATATTGAGCAGTATTACATTGAAATTCATGAAAAGAAAAAATTTGACATTTTAACACGTTTATTAGATATTCAATCTCCTGAGTTAGCAATTATCTTTGGTCGAACAAAACGACGTGTAGATGAGTTATCAGAAGCTCTTTCTCTACGTGGTTATTCAGCTGAAGGTATCCACGGAGATATGACGCAAGCAAAACGTATATCTGTGTTAAGAAAGTTTAAGGCAGGTTCTATAGACGTCCTAGTAGCAACAGATGTAGCTGCGCGTGGTCTAGATATTTCTGGAGTCACTCACGTATATAATTTTGATATTCCACAAGATCCAGAGAGCTATGTTCATCGCATAGGTCGTACAGGTCGAGCTGGTAAGACGGGGGCAGCTATTACATTTGTCACATCAAGAGAAATGAGTCACCTTAAGAATGTAGAACATACGACTAAGAGAAAAATGGAGCGTATGAAGCCACCTACACTCGATGAGGCTCTTGAAGGTCAACAGCATCTCGTTATTGATAAAATTGTAGAAACTGTTGAAAAAGGAAACGTATCCTTTTATAAACGAGCTGCAGAAGAGCTGCTTGAGGATCATGATTCGGTATCAGTAGTTGCAGCAGCAATTAAATTAATGACGAAAGAACCTGATCAAACGCCAGTTAATTTAACATCAGAACCGCCTTTACACATGAAAAAACAACAAAGGTCACAAGGTGGTAATAGTCGAAATCGTCATAAAGGCCATCATTCAAAGTCACGTCAACATTCAAATAGGAATCATCGTGGTAACCCGAAAAGAAGACCAAGAAAACAAGAATCAAGATAAATTAAGAGGTGCAAAGCTCATAAGCTTTGCACCCTTTTTACGTGGAATGAGGCTTACGGATGTCTTGTTGTAGCATTATTCTCTTGAGGACAAACTTTATTAGTTATTTTATATAATATACTGGTTAAACTTACAGGTTTAACAATGAATATGCTAAGTTATAGATCGATTGACTGCATTTAATTATCAAACCCTTTTTATACCAAGGTTAATTTTGTATATAATAATAAATTATAGTGTGTGTTTACATTATGCTATGAATTTGAATATCCTCTTATAGTCACGAAAAGATACAGTAAGGAGGGGGAAATTGTGCGAGATATACCTATAAATCGAATAAGTACACGTGCATTGCCGGTTTGGCGTATCGGTGGAATAATCGAATTTTTAGTGTCGTTAATTGCTTTTATTGTATTACTTATACTTACGATTATTTATCATTGGTCAATATGGATTATTGTAGTTGGTTCATTGCTCACTTTGGTAATGGGTTATACATTTATTATGCTTATTCCTAAATTAAGGTGGAAGCGATGGAGATATGAGGTGAACGAACATGAAATAGATATTCAACACGGTATATTTATTATTAAACGAACATTGATACCGATGGTCCGTGTTCAGCATGTTGATACGAAACAAGGACCTATACTAAGAAAATATAGTCTTGCTACTGTTACAGTATCAACAGCAGCAACTGTTCATGAAATACCTGCTTTAGACCTTAATGAAGCAGATGAACTAAGAGATAGAATATCTATTTTAGCGAGGGTGGAGGATGATTAATGTTTGAAAAACGTCGTCTTCATCCAATATCAGCACTACTATCTATAATTAGCTTTATTAAAAGTCTCATTATCCCAATTATAGTTTTCTTTTTCATTGGCTCAGGTGATGACGGTATGATCTTATCATATGTGAAGTTTATTTCGTTTGGAGTAGGCTTCATTGGTGTGCTAGTTGCAGGATTTCTCTACTGGTACAGCTATACATATAGAGTGGAAGATGGAGAATTACGAATTGAACACGGTGTATTTATTAAAAAGAAACGGTATATCCCTATAGAAAAAATCCAAACCTTTGATATTTCACAAGGGGTGCTACATCGTTTGTTCAAGTTGGTTAAGGTTAGAGTAGAAACTGCTGGTGGTGGTAAAGAGGCAGAAGCAGAGTTAACAGCTATAACCTCTATGGAATCCAGACAGCTTGAAAGAGCGTTGATGGAACAAACCGCCCAGCAATTTGAGGCACCAATGGAGGAAGAGCATACTCATTCATTAGCTGAGGAAGGAAAGGAAAAAGTACTATTTAATTATAAAGTTTCTACAAAGGAACTTCTCATTGCTGGATCAACTACTGGTGGTATTGGTGTAGTACTATCAGCTATTATTGCTTTCTTTTCACAATTTGAAGAACTCATACCATATGAAATAATTGTAAATCGATTTGAACAGTATTTAAACTTTGGTCCATTACTTGTAATGATAACTGCTATGTTTGCGATATTTATTGCTTGGGTTATTGCATTCATTAACACGATGTTAAAATACGGGAATTTCACAATTGAAAAATATGAAAATGAATTAGTCATAATTAGGGGAATCATAGAAAAGCGAAAGGTTACTGTCCCATTAGGAAGAATACAAGCAATTAGAATTTCAGAGAATATTATTCGTCAACCGCTAGGTTTTGCTACTGTATTTGTTGAAATTGCTGGGGCATCAACTGATATGGATTCAGGTATGTCAACAATGCTATTCCCTATTATAAAAAAGAAAAAGTTAGCAAAATTAATAAATGAGATATTAGTTGATTATCACATTCCGATATCTAAAACTAAGCTTCCAAAACGTTCATTAATAAGGTACATGTTAAGGGCAATTTATCCTGTAACTATAATTGTAGCGCCAATGGTAATATTTTTACGCCCTTGGGGTTATACATCTATTCTGTTATTTGTAGTTGCTATGGTATTTGGTTATGTGAAGTACAGAGGGGCGCAATGGTCATTAGATGAAAAACAACTGTTCATGCAATTTCGTACTATTGGTAAAACGACAGTGTTAATGCAAAGGAAAAAAATACAAGCTTGTACGATGCAGCAGTCATATTTTCAAAAAAGAAAAAGCTTATGTACTATAACATCCTCCATAAAATCAAGTGCAAGTGGTAAACATTTTAATATGATTGACATGGAGTTTTATGAAGGGCGAGCTATTCATGAATGGTATTCAAATAGAGGCAATAATCGCTTGGAAAATGTAAATAGTTAACATCTTCCTAATGGTATATTGAACAGTGGCTAAACGGTATGATATGTGATAGGGGGCTATAAGTATAGTTCCCTTTTTATTATAAATAACTAATATCATTCGATCAAAAAGATAATTAAACTTTATTAAAAAACGTATTCGAAAGTTTCGAATACGTTTTTTTGAAGGATTATTAGTAACAAAGAAGCGAATGTTCCACAGGTGTCATCGAACGAAACGACATTACCTAGCAAATAAACCTAGTATGACCAGAAAGATGATAATTAGCCAAATGAGATTGTTTTTAGTAAATATATTTGAGTAATTCACAGGACGTCCTTGTGCTGCGACATAAGTATAAGATGATGTATTCTTTGTAATAAGTAAAGGAGCTAATATGGCTCCACCAATTAGCCCGAATAAATGAGCGACAACATTAATATTTGGATTTATAAATGTCATGATTAAACCGATGACTAAAATGGTAATAATGACTTGTGAGTTGGCATGGTCAATGATATCTTTACGGAATTGAACAATATACAAATAAACTCCGAATAAGCCGAATATAGCACCGGATGAACCAACATGCGCATACTGTAATGGCTCAATGAAATATGTAGCCATATTTGCAATAAAACCAGCACCAATATAAACAACGATGAATTTCCACTTGCCTAGCATTTTTTCTAGAGCAGGGCCAAACAATACGAGTGAAAATGAGTTCAACAGCATATGGCCAAAACCACTATGAATAATAATTGGTGTAAATAGACGCCAATATTCTCCTTGTGATATAAGAAAGTTCAATCCAACCATTTGTTGAAAAATTATATTTGACATTGATGTAGGGATGGCTAAAATCAACCAAAATAAAATATGAATAGCAATGATAATTGAAATAATAGGATATAAAAACAAAAAGGTGCGAAAGTTTTCGGTTCTCATAAACATAAATTAATTTCTCCTTTACGTATATATCTTTCTATATAGTATTATTAAGTAATTATTATATGCATAGAGAGGGTTTTCATATGATTATCGGGATTGGGATTGATATCGTTGAAATAAAACGTGTAGCCAGTACTCTTGAAAGACAAGGCGAAAGGTTTATAAATAGAATTTTAACACAAAATGAACAAAAAAATTTTAATCAACTCCAAGGGTTGAGACAAATAGAATTTTTTTGTGGTAGATTTGCTGCAAAAGAAGCCTATTCAAAAGCTCTAGGCACGGGAATTGGAAAGGAAATTAGCTTTTTAGATATTGAAATTACTTCAAATGAGCAAGGAAGGCCAATTATCGCAGTTTCCGATGAAAATCATATACATCTTTCGATATCTCACAGTCAAGAATATGCTGTAGCTCAAGTAATAATTGAAAGCTCGTCAAGCTAGTCTGCATATTGTGATACTTTGTCTCATATATTTTTATAGCGATAGGTGAGCGGATATGATCATCGCTCTAAGCTACTTAGAAAAGAGGCAAAGGGGCTGAGAAGGAAAATGAGGAAGATAGTATGGCTGTTTTTTGTACTTAGTGTTCTTCTTGCACTTGTAGGTTGTGGGAATAAATCACAAGAAGATGTTGTAAACGCACTAGACTCGAAGGTTGAAGACATGAAAGGTTATAAAACTGAAGCCAAGATGACCATTCAAACTGGAGATGAACCACAAGTTTATGATGTAGAGATTTGGCATCAAAAGCCGGATAATTACCGTGTCAATTTAAGAAATACTGAAAGAGATCAAAGTCAAATGATTCTGCGAAATAATGAAGGTGTATTTGTTCTAACCCCAGCGTTAAATAAAAGTTATCGATTCCAAAGTGACTGGCCAAACAACAGTAGTCAGCCGTACCTTTATGAATCAATCGTCAATGATATTATGCAAGACACAGAAGCGACATTTGAAGCAAAAGATCAATTGTACGTATTTGAGACAAAAACGAACTATCAAAACCATAAAATGCTACCTAGGCAAGAAATCACAATAAATAAAAAAGACTTGTCACCATCAGTTGTAAAAGTGATGGACCCTGATTATAAGCCTTTAATTACTATTGAATTTGGGAAGATGGAATTTAACCCTAGTTTTGATGAAGATGCATTTGATACGAAGAAGAATATGACTGCTGCGAGACTAGATGATTTATCAATTGTTAGTTCGACTGACTTATCCTTGCCGGTATACTATCCGAGTGATCAACTCGTCGGTGTGATACCACAAGAAGAAGTGACGGTTGAAACAGAAAATGGGAAACGAATCATTATGACATACGGTGGAGAGAAATCTTATACATTGATTCAGGAACAAGCATTTGATGTTCCAGCAATGAGTTCTGCAACGATTATGAATGGTGATATTGTCAGCTTAGGGGACTTTACAATTGGAGCTTTAACAAATAATAGTCTGACTTGGACGTATAATGGGGTTGATTTTATGCTCGCTTCTGAAGATTTAACTCAGGAAGAAATGATCATGATTGCGAGTTCTGTTAAGAATCAATCAATTAAATAGGAAAACCCCAAACAGGCTCTACAATACATGCTAGGCCTGTTTTCTTTTACTTGACAAAGGAAGATATACAGCTAATAATCATTTATACTAATGGTAATATAAGCAGAAAGGGTTTTGTTGATTTTGTCAACTTTTTACAGAGATACATGGGTAGAGATAAATTTGGATCATATCCATGATAATGTTCAAGCTATGAGAAATCATATAGCGGATGATGTCCAAATTATAGCAGTCGTAAAAGCAAATGCATACGGCCATGGTTATACTCAAGTTGCACGTACAGCGCTTGAAGCTGGAGCTACCATGTTAGCTGTTGCTTTTATGGATGAAGCGATATTTTTAAGAAAGCAGGGTATTCAAGCCCCGATCTTAGTAATGGGCGCTACAAGACCTGAGGATCTATCAGATGCAGTAAAATTTAATGTTATTATTACTATATCTCAAGCAGAATGGTTACATGAAGCTCTTAAGTTCTATCACGAAGATCAAGCAATACATTTGCATGTGAAGTTAGATACCGGTATGGGAAGGTTAGGGGTTAGAACCGAAGCTGAAATAAAAGCAATCGAAGCCGTGGTAAACAATGATAAACGACTAGTTTTACACGGTGCATATACTCACTTTGCAACTGCTGATGAAATTAACACAACATATCTTGAACAACAATATCGTATGTTTCAGGAGATGTTAGATTGGTTTGCTGAAAAACCTTCAATGATTCATTGTGCAAACAGCGCCGCAGCACTAAGGTTCCCACATAAACTATTTAATGCAATAAGATTCGGTATATCTATGTACGGGCTAACTCCATCTGTAGATATAAAGCCACAATTACCTTTTCCATTAAAGGAAGCTTTTTCTTTGCATAGTCGTTTATCTCATATAAAGCTAGTCTCGCCAGGCAATAGCATTAGTTATGGTGCCACCTATACGACAAAACAAGAGGAATGGATCGGAACTGTACCAATTGGTTATGCAGATGGCTGGTTACGAAAACTACGTAACAATGAGGTATTAGTTAACGGAGTGAGAATTCCAATTGTTGGTACAATCTGCATGGACCAAATGATGGTAAAGCTAAATAATGAGGTGCCAGTAGGTACTCAAGTAACATTAATTGGTCAACAGCTTAATAACTTTATACAAGTAGATGAGATAGCTGAGCAATTAGATACAATAAATTATGAAATTACTTGCATGATTAATTACCGTGTTCCACGGCTCTATATTAGGAATAACAGTGTTATTGAAGTGGTAAATCACTTGAAGTAGGATGATGATTTTATAAAAAATGCTATTGTAATATAAACTTTATGAATAAAAATACCTTTGCCTAGACGATAATAGATAAGAATTTACTTAGTTACGCTTTGCATCTAAGGTGTTTAGTGGTATGATAAATGTTAGAATGGAATGATAATGTGTAGTGTACTGGTGGAGGTGTATGTTTGTGTCTGAATCTAGCGCAACGACAGAAATATTAATCAGGTTACCGAAAAACTTAGTAAATGAGTTAGATGTTCTAGTAAAACAAGAAGAAGGTAATCGAAGTGAGGTTATTTATCAAGCTACAAAAATGTACCTTCGAGAACGCAAGCAGCGTCAAATACGTGAGTCGATGAGACGTGGTTATATGGAAATGGCAAAAATAAATTTAAGCATTGCATCAGAAGCCTTTTTAGCTGAATACGAAGCTGAACATACAGTAGAACGCTTAGTTAGCGGGGGGTAATCGTTTGATTGTTAAACGAGGCGACGTGTATTTTGCTGATTTATCCCCAGTTGTTGGCTCTGAGCAAGGGGGCGTTCGCCCTGTACTTGTCATTCAGAACGATATAGGCAATCGTTTTAGTCCAACTGTCATAGTAGCTGCTATTACCGCTCAAATACAAAAAGCTAAACTGCCTACACATGTTGAAATAGATGCAAAGCGGTATGATTTTGAACGTGACTCTGTAATTTTGTTAGAGCAAGTTCGGACAATCGATAAGCAAAGATTGACTGATAAGATTACACATCTAGATGAAGAGATGATGGATAAAGTGGACGAAGCTTTACAAATCAGTTTAGGACTAATTGATTTTTAGATTTTCATATATGGAAAAAAGCCACACTTTAGTGGCTTTTTTATTTTCTTATCTAGGTATTTATCATATGGATGAGTTCTACTTTATTTTAGATAATAATTTTAGAATATTTTTATAATTTTATAATCATTGTAGGGGGTATTGCATTGACTGTGGAATATACGATGGAAAAGCACTCAATATTAGTGGATTCTATAGCTAGTGAACTAAAGATTTCAACTAAACAAATTAATAATGTTATTTCATTGCTGAATGAAGGTAATACGGTGCCATTTATTGCACGATATCGCAAAGAGCTTACTAATGCTTTGGATGAGGTTCAAATTCGAGCTATTCAAGAAAAATGGACATATTTACAAAATCTCGAGTCGCGTAAAGAGGAAGTTATGCGCTTAATAAGCGAACAGGGGAAACTTAGTGAAGAACTGAAAAGAAAAATAGAAACGACGACAAAGTTGCAGCAAGTAGAAGATTTGTATCGTCCATACAAGCAGAAAAGACGCACAAAAGCAACGATTGCTAAAGAAAAAGGTTTAGAGCCTTTCGCGCAGTGGATAATGGATTTTCCGAAAAATGTGAATGTTGAAGACTATGCGCAACAATTCTTATCGAAAGAGAAAGAGCTAGTATCTGTTGAAGAAGTATTACAAGGTGCAAAAGATATAATTGCAGAATGGGTATCAGAGGACGCAACTATTAGGCAATGGATTCGTAAAGAAACATTACAGAAAGGTAGAGTTGAATCGTCTGTAAAAGATGAAGCTGCTGATGAAAAAAATGTATTTGAAATGTATTATGAGTTTGGAGAATTAATTAGTAAAATTGTTCCCCATCGTGTACTCGCTATGAACAGGGGTGAGAAGGAAGAAGTTCTGCGTATTTCAATTAAGCCACCGATAGAACAAATGTTAAGTTATATGCTAGGTTCGGTCATAAAACAATCAGACTCTTCAGTTAACGTATATGTAACTGAAGCGATTGAGGATAGTTACAAAAGGTTAATTCAACCTTCTATTGAAAGGGAAATCCGCAAAGAGCTTACTGATAAAGCAGAAGACCAAGCGATACATATTTTTTCAGAGAATTTAAGGAATCTGCTACTACAACCTCCGTTAAAAGGCAAAGTTGTGTTAGGTGTTGACCCTGCATATCGAACAGGATGTAAATTAACTGTTGTAGATGAGACAGGGAAAGTGTTGCATATTGATGTCATCTATCCTCATCCCCCAGTTAAAAAAATAACTGAAGCAAAGGATAAAGTCATTGCTATTTTAACAAAGTTCGATGTAGAGATGATTGCAATTGGGAACGGTACTGCGTCAAGAGAAACAGAGCAATTTATCGCCGAGACCATAAAGGAAACTAATTCAGACATATACTATTTAATTGTCAACGAGGCCGGAGCTAGTGTTTATTCCGCTTCAGATTTAGCAAGAGAAGAATTTCCAGAATTACAAGTAGAAGAGAGAAGTGCAATTTCAATAGCAAGGCGTTTGCAGGATCCTTTAGCTGAACTCGTAAAAATAGACCCTAAATCAGTAGGTGTAGGCCAATACCAGCATGATGTATCCCAGAAAAAGCTGAACGATTCTTTAACTTTTATTGTAGAAACAGTTGTAAACCAAGTAGGTGTTAATGTAAATACTGCTTCCCCCTCACTTCTTCAATATGTAGCAGGTTTATCAAAAACTGTTGCAAAGAATATTGTAAAGCAAAGAGAGGGGAGTGGGAAATTTACTAATCGATCTGAGCTGAAGAACATCCCGCGCCTTGGTTCAAAAACATATGAACAATGTATTGGTTTTCTTCGTATTAATGATGGTGATTCACCTTTGGATCGGACGAGTATTCACCCTGAAAGCTATAAAGTAACAAGGTTGTTACTTGAAAGGCTTGGATTATCAATTGACCAATTAGGGTCAGGTGAATTAATTCAAGCAATGGGTAATGTATCAATAGATGAGATGTCAGTAGAATTAAGTGTTGGTAAATTAACGTTGAAGGATATTGTTGAAGCCCTTAAACGTCCAGAAAGAGATCCTAGAGATGATTTGCCAACGCCATTATTAAAGAAAAACGTATTGCAACTAGAAGATTTAGAAAAAGGTATGGAATTGCAAGGGACAATACGTAATGTAGTAGACTTTGGCGCATTTGTTGATATTGGAGTTAAGCAAGATGGCCTAGTTCATATTTCAAAGCTAAGTAATCGGTTTGTTAAGCATCCGCTGGATGTTGTGGCTGTTGGTGATGTTGTAACAGTTTGGGTTGATGATGTTGATGAAAAAAAAGGAAGAGTTTCCTTAACGATGTTAGGTGCAAATCAATAAATGTATAAAACACTGCTATTTAATTAGTAGTGTTTTTTCTGTAAAAAAACCAGCATTGGTTAAGAAGCCTAATTTGATAGGAGTTTTTTTCATAATAAGCCTTTTGTATTTGGTTTTTAAACCAAGTTGGCATAACTATACCCTCCTTTATTTGATGTTTTCTTCTTATATAGTTTTCGTATTGATTGTTACTTTTCGTTACTTCGACTTGAGTAACAAAAGTTTATGGTATGATTTTTATAGTCTTTAGACGATCGAAAATCATGTTCGTGTTTAGTCTATATTACGAAAAACAACAAGCAAATCGTTTGGATTGTAGATGAAACGAATTTGTATGTGTAGTATTTACTTTATGCAATAATAGCTCGTTAGGTTTCATTTTCTAAGTAATTGGATTGCTGAGAATAAGGAGGAATTGTAATGGATGATCGTCAACTTCAGGAATTAGTAGAAGAAGTATCCCAGTTATCATTTGGTAAACCATTTAGACATAAGGCCGCATTTAATAATAGGCTACGAACTACTGGCGGGAGGTATTTGCTAAAATCCCATAACATTGAATTGAATGTAAAGTATTATCAAGAACATGGGATAAGTGATTTGATCGATGTAATTAAACATGAACTATGCCATTATCATCTTCATATTGAAGGTAAGGGGTATAAGCATAGAGATAGAGATTTCAAACAGCTTCTTACATTAGTTAACGCTCCGAGGTTCTGTAAACCTATTCAGGCTACTACAAAGAATAAGAAATATGAATATAAATATGAATGCATAAAGTGTAAAAAACAATATATGCGAAAAAAAAGAATGGATACGAATAAATATGTATGTGGTCAATGTAAAGGGAGAATCAGATTGCTTGACTTAAAATAGAAATCGTGATAAATTATAAAAGCGTCGCTGATGCAAGACGATAGATAATAACCTATCATAGTCTTGACAACGATTGTATAGCTGAATATAATATGAAGAGTTGACATTTATTCCACAGTAGCTCAGTGGTAGAGCTATCGGCTGTTAACCGATCGGTCGCAGGTTCGAAT
>NZ_JAXBMC010000016.1:0-79168 GCF_033963865.1 Cytobacillus sp. IB215316
TAAGCTCTTCAGCGCCGATGGTAGTTGGGGGTTTCCCCCTGTGAGAGTAGGACGTTGCCAGGCAATTAAAAAACACAGAGTACCTATACTCTGTGTTTTTTTTATGTCTATGTAAACAGCCAAAAGATCTAATAGTCCTTTAGCCGTTTTGTTTTTTATCGCTACGCTTTTTTGTGTTTCTATGTTCTTTTATTAATCAGCCCAGGTTTTCCTAGCGCCTATCCTCTCGAGTCACTTCGCCATTTTCTACGAAGGCAAAAAGCGCCTTCATAGAAAATGCCTCCAGTGCTTGTCGGGAATGGACAAGGTGCTTGCGCTTTTCTTTCTTGTCTAGTTCTGTCTCCTAACCTCTCGAGTCGTTTCACCTTTGCATCAGAAGACAAAAAGCGTCTTCAGTTGCAAAGGTTCCAACGCTTTTCGAGGTTAAACAGTCGACTCCACTTTTCCTTTAATCCTCTATTTTATGGACTTTTATTTTTTTCTTTGCATCTTTTGAGATTAACTTGTGTAAATGAATAATTAGAAGTCCATTATGATAGCTTGCGTCAATTCGATCATCTCTCACTGGAAACGGTAATTCAACATTTTTTTCTACATTTCCTTCTTGGATACCCTGTTCTTGTAGATCAAAGCCTTTAAATGTTAAGTTAATGCTGCCTTTTACTTCTAATGTTTGATTATTTTTATTTACATAGAGATCAACATCGCTTTCTTTATCAAGCCCAGGCATACTGACCACGACTAATAACTCATTATGAGATTGATAAATATTTACTGGTGCTTGAGATTGAAAGCCATTAAAAAGTGAATCAAACCCACTTAAAAAGTCCTTTCCGAAAAAATGTCCCCATTGATCTTTGAGGTTGTTAAGGTTTTTAAATTGATCAAAATCTAACATGTAAGACTGGCCTCCTTTACTGCTGTAATATTATATGTTATGGTTCGTTAAACGTGCCTAATAAATAGGAACTAGCATAGAAAGGAAATGTTTGATGAATAGTAAAAAGCCGAAGAAAAAAAAGTTTGTTGTTGCTGAAAATGAGACAATAAGTGATTGTTTGGATCGTATGAAAAAGGAAGGATATTCACCAACTAGACGAACGGAAGAACCGGTCTTTAAGGAAGTCGAAAAAGGCGGGGAAGTATCAGTTGTCCCTAGTGGGAGTACAATTGTCTTCGAAGGAAAGTTAATTTAGAAAACACGAACAATATAAAATAAATAAACTTAAATCGTTCGATGTTTCTGTTGACAATCTTTATCGTCCATTGTTAAGATGTCACTAGAGAAAATTATTTGCCTCATATAATAATGGGAATAAGGCCCAAAAGTTTCTACCCAATAACCGTAAATTATTGGACTATGAGGAAAAGTATTAAGCTGTAAATTAACAGCTTGGCCTGTAAAGTGGACACAAGGTGTCTTAGCCCAGGTAGAGTGCTTTTCCTTATTAGGGAGCGTTCTATGCTGGGCTTTTATTATAGGATCAAAGTGAATAATAAGGAGAGGAAAACAATGAAGCCGCTCGTTGGAGTAATCATGGGAAGTACTTCTGATTGGGAAACGATGAAACATGCTTGTGACATACTTGAAGAATTATCAATTCCATTCGAAAAGAAAGTTGTTTCAGCACACCGAACTCCAGATCTAATGTTTGACTATGCAGAATCAGCTAGAATGCGAGGCATTAAGGTTATTATTGCAGGTGCTGGAGGTGCTGCTCACTTACCTGGAATGGTTGCTTCAAAAACAACACTACCAGTTATTGGAGTGCCAGTACAATCTAAAGCTCTTAACGGCTTGGATTCGTTGCTTTCAATCGTTCAAATGCCTGGAGGAGTACCAGTAGCAACTGTCGCAATTGGCAAAGCAGGTGCAACAAATGCTGGGCTGTTAGCAGGTGAAATATTAAGTACACATCTTCCTGAGGTCGCAGCCTCATTAGAACATAGACGCGAAACTATTCGAAATAATGTATTAGAAAGTAGTGATATGCTTGATTAAGGATTGCATATTACCAGGAGAGACGATCGGAATCATTGGTGGTGGACAACTTGGTAGGATGATGGCGATTGCTGCTAAGCAAATGGGGTATAATATTGCTGTATTAGATCCTACGCCGAATTCACCTTGTGGTCAAGTCGCTGACATCGAAATCGTTGGTAATTTTGATGATATTGATGCTATTAAAAAGCTAGCACAATATAGTGATGTAGTGACGTATGAATTTGAAAATATAGATTATGATGCTTTAATATGGCTTGAACAGAATGTGCGTTTACCACAAGGTAGTCGTTTATTGGCGATAACACAAGACCGTTCGACAGAAAAAGCTACCATTGTGGATGCCGGAGTTGAGGTTGCTCCATATATATTAGTAGATTCTGAAGAGAAATTAATAGATGCATTAAAGCAAATGGAATTTCCTTGTGTGTTAAAGACATGTCGAGGTGGATACGATGGTAAAGGGCAAGCGGTAATTCGTAATGATGATGATATTAGCAAAGCATTACCACTCTTAGACCATGGTCCTTGTGTTTTAGAGGCTTGGATTTCTTTTGAGAAAGAAATATCAGTCATCGTTTCAAGAAGCCAGGCGGGGGAAGTAAAAGCATTCCCGGTTGCGGAAAATATTCATGTAGATAATATCTTACATCAATCGGTTGTACCTGCTAGAACTACTGATAAAATAGTTAATGAAGCGCATCAAATAGCAATAAATCTAGCAGAAAAATTGCAAATGGTCGGAACATTGGCAGTTGAAATGTTTGTTACAAATGAAGGCAAAATATTTATTAATGAATTAGCGCCAAGGCCCCATAACTCAGGGCATTATACGATGGAAGCTTGTAAAACCTCACAATTTGAACAGCATATTAGGGCGATATGTAATTTGCCACTAGGAGAAACGGACCTTTTGACACCAGTTGTGATGATGAATGTTCTAGGTGAGCATGTCGATGCTGTGATGGACAATATTACAAAATTCACAACGTGTAAGCTCCATCTATATGGGAAAAAAGAAGCGAAAGTAAAAAGAAAAATGGGTCATATTAACATTTTGGCGGATAATAATGAAGAAGCAATCAAGCAAGCAAATGAGCTAAATATTTGGTCGGAGGAGAATGATAAATGATTGAACGTTATACTCGCCCTGAAATGGGAGCAATTTGGACAGAGGAAAATCGCTTTAAAGCATGGTTAGAGGTCGAAATTTTAGCATGTGAAGCATGGGCAGAGCTAGGAGATATTCCAAAAGAGGATGTAAAGCTCATTCGACAAAATGCTTCGTTTGATATTAATCGGATTCATGAAATAGAGGAACAAACTAGACATGATGTTGTAGCCTTCACTCGTGCTGTTTCAGAAACATTAGGTGAAGAGCGTAAATGGGTGCATTATGGCTTAACATCTACTGATGTTGTTGACACAGCACTTTCTTATTTATTGAAACAAGCAAATGACCTTCTTCTAAAAGATATTGAAAACTTTGTTGCCATTTTAAAACAAAAAGCTCAGGAGCATAAATATACGGTTATGATGGGACGTACTCACGGTGTCCATGCTGAGCCAACAACATTTGGTTTAAAGCTTGCATTATGGTATGAGGAAATGAAACGTAATCTTGACCGTTTTAAAAGGGCTGCAGATGGTGTTAGAGTTGGAAAAATATCAGGAGCAGTAGGAACGTATGCTAATATCGATCCATTTGTAGAAAAGTATGTATGTGAAAAGTTAGGCTTAGAGGCAGCTCCTATTTCTACGCAAACATTGCAACGTGATCGCCATGCGGAATATATGGCAGCTCTTGCTTTAATCGCTACGTCAATCGAAAAATTTGCTGTGGAAATTCGTGGTCTTCAAAAAAGCGAAACACGCGAAGTGGAAGAATTCTTTGCCAAAGGGCAAAAGGGATCGTCAGCAATGCCGCATAAACGTAATCCTATTGGATCAGAGAATATGACTGGTATGGCAAGGGTCATTCGAGGCTATATGATGACAGCATATGAGAATGTCCCATTATGGCATGAGAGAGATATATCTCATTCTTCAGCAGAAAGAATTATTTTACCAGATGCGACAATAGCTCTAAATTATATGCTTAACCGTTTCGGTAACATTGTTAAAAACCTTACTGTTTTTCCAGAGAATATGAAGAAAAATATGGATCGTACACTAGGTTTAATCTATTCCCAACGAGTTTTATTAGCACTTATTGATACAGGAATGACCCGAGAAGAAGCGTATGATATTGTTCAACCAAAAGCTATGGAAGCTTGGGAAACACAAGTACCTTTCCGTCAGCTGATTGAGTCAACTGATATGATTACTTCACGCTTAACTAATGAGCAAATCAATGAATGCTTTGATTATAACTACCATATAAAAAATGTAGATGCAATCTTTAATCGTTTAAATCTTTAAGGCTTAATAAAGGAGGGCGCATGCAATGGAAAAATTAGCAATGCTATATGAGGGAAAAGCAAAAAAGATATATCGTACAAATGATCCAAACGTTGTGTGGGTAGAGTACAAAGATAGTGCAACCGCTTATAACGGTGAAAAAAAAGCACAGATATTTGGTAAAGGGCGACTAAATAATGAAATTACAAGCTTGCTATTTGAAAAGTTGCATCGCTCAAATATTGAAAATCATTTTATTAAAAAGGTGTCAGAAACTGAACAGCTTGTAAAAAAAGTTACAATTATTCCTCTTGAAGTTGTTGTGCGTAATTTAGTTGCAGGGAGCCTTGCTAAACGACTAGGAATTGAAGAAGGTACACCTATAAATCAACCTGTTGTTGAATTTTATTACAAAGATGATGATTTAGGTGACCCACTTATTACTGAAGACCATATTGCAATATTGCAAGTTGCAACAGATGAGCAAGTTTTACACTTGAAAAAAGTAGCATTAGAAATTAATAGAATATTAGCAGAACATTTTCATGGATGTGGTGTTCGTTTAGTAGATTTTAAACTTGAATTTGGAATCACTGAAGAAGGTGCGATCATTTTAGCAGATGAAGTTTCTCCAGATACGTGCCGTTTATGGGATATGGAAACGAATGAAAGATTTGATAAAGATGTCTTTCGTAGAGATTTAGGTCAGCTTACAGATGCTTATGAAGAAATACTAAAACGCTTAGGGGGCTCACAATATGTTTAAAGTGAAAGTGTTTGTTACGTTACGAGAGAGTGTATTGGATCCACAAGGAAGTGCGGTGAAAAACTCACTTCATAGCTTGTCATATAAAGAAGTTGAAGATGTCCGTATTGGTAAATATATGGAGTTGCAAATTGACAAAACTGATCGAGATATTGATGAAATCGTTCAAGAAATGTGTGAGAAGTTATTAGCAAATACTGTTATAGAAGACTACCGCTATGAAGTTGAGGAGGTCATCTCACAGTGAAATTTGCCGTAATTGTATTTCCAGGATCTAACTGTGATGTAGATATGTTTCATGCGATCAAAGATAGTCTAGGTGCAGAGGTAGAATATGTATGGCATGATGCTGTTGATATAGCTCATTTTGATGGAATCCTACTTCCAGGTGGATTCTCTTATGGAGATTATCTCCGTAGTGGAGCAATTGCTCGCTTCTCAAAGGTCATGACAGAAATTAAAAAAGCAGCAGATATGGGGAAACCTATTTTAGGAGTTTGTAATGGCTTTCAAATTTTATTAGAGGCAAATCTACTACCTGGAGCAATGAGACATAATAACAGTTTGAAATTTATTTGCCGACCTGTGGAACTTACTGTTGAAAATAGCGAAACGATGTTTACATCTAGCTATGAGCAAGGTGAAGTAATTACCATTCCTATAGCTCACGGAGAGGGAAACTATTATTGTGATAAAGAAACATTGCACAGACTGAAAGAAAACAAGCAAATTGTATTTAAATATAACTCTGAAAACCCTAATGGTAGTTTAGAAGATATAGCGGGCATTATGAATGAGAAGGGGAATGTACTTGGTATGATGCCACACCCTGAGCGAGCTGTTGAAGATTTATTAGGCAGTGCTGATGGCTTAAAGCTGTTTCAATCGATAGTGAAAAATTGGAGGGAAACTCATGTCGTTACTTCTTGAACCAAGTCCACAACAGATAAAAGATGAAAAAATATACAGAGAAATGGGATTAAGTGATGAAGAGTTTGTTACAATAGAAGGCATTTTAAACCGTCTTCCTAACTATACTGAAACGGGTTTATTTTCCGTTATGTGGTCAGAGCATTGTAGTTATAAGAACTCTAAGCCAGTGCTTAGCAAATTTCCAACAAGCGGTGAAAAAGTGCTACAAGGTCCTGGTGAAGGTGCAGGTATTGTTGATATCGGTGACAATCAAGCTGTCGTTTTTAAAATCGAAAGTCATAATCACCCATCCGCTATTGAGCCTTACCAAGGGGCTGCAACAGGTGTAGGTGGAATTATACGAGATGTTTTTTCAATGGGAGCTCGTCCAATTGCTTTATTAAACTCTCTACGTTTTGGTGAATTAGTTACCCCACGTATGAAATATTTGTTTGAAGAAGTAGTTGCAGGAATCGCTGGTTACGGAAACTGTGTAGGCATACCAACAGTAGGTGGAGAAATCCAATTTGAACCATCTTATGACGGGAACCCGCTTGTTAACGCGATGTGTGTCGGCTTAATTGATCATGAGGATATTCAAAAAGGGCAAGCAAAAGGGATTGGAAATACCGTCATGTATGTTGGTGCCAAAACAGGGCGCGATGGGATCCACGGAGCGACATTTGCGTCAGAGGAGTTATCAGAACAATCGGAAGAAAAGCGTCCTGCCGTGCAAGTTGGTGACCCTTTCATGGAGAAGTTATTGCTAGAAGCATGCCTTGAACTTGTAAAATGTGATGCATTAGTAGGTATTCAGGATATGGGAGCTGCAGGCTTAACAAGCTCTTCAGCAGAGATGGCAAGTAAAGCTGGTTCAGGAATTGAAATGAATTTAGATTTAGTTCCTCAACGCGAAACAGGTATGACTGGTTATGAGATGATGCTTTCAGAGTCACAGGAACGGATGTTAATTGTTGTTGAAAAAGGTAGAGAGCAAGAGATACAGCAAATTGTAGAAAAATATGGCCTTGATGCTGTAGCAGTTGGAAAAGTAACCGATGATAAAATGCTCCGTCTTTATCACAAAGGTGATGTTATAGCTGATGTGCCAGTTGATGCTTTGGCTGAAGATGCGCCAGTTTATCATAAGCCTTCTACAGAACCTTCGTATTATCAACAATTTCAGGAGATGGCTGTAGAAGTTCCTAAAGTAAACGACTATAAAGAAACGTTATTGCAGTTACTGTCACAGCCGACAATTGCAAGTAAAGAATGGGTATATGACCAATATGATTATATGGTACGTACGAATACAGCCGTATCCCCAGGGTCAGATGCAGCGGTCGTACGAGTTCGTGGAACAAACAAAGCGTTAGCAATGACAACGGATTGTAATTCTCGTTACCTATATCTAGACCCAGAGGTTGGCGGTAAAATCGCGGTGAGTGAAGCTGCAAGAAACATCGTCTGTTCTGGTGCGGAGCCACTTGCAATTACTGACTGCTTAAATTTCGGAAATCCAGAGAAACCAGAGATTTTCTGGCAGATTGAAAAAGCAGTAGATGGTATGAGTGTAGCTTGTGAAACTTTAAAGACACCAGTCATTGGTGGAAATGTATCTTTATACAATGAGACAAACGGAACGGCGATTTATCCGACTCCAGTTGTAGGAATGGTGGGCTTAATCAAAGATTTAGACCACATAACGACACAGCAATTTAAAGCTGAAGGTGATCTAATTTATGTAATTGGTGATTCGAAAGAGGAATTTGGTGGAAGTGAATTACAAAAATTAATTGAAGGTCGTATTTTTGGTAAGGCACCTGAACTGAATTTAGACGTTGAACAAACTCGTCAAAAACAGTTGTTAACTGCTATTCAAAGTGGAGTAATACAATCAGCACATGACATTGCTGAAGGCGGATTTGCTGTTGCTATTGCTGAATGCTTATTTGGTACTGAAGGTTTAGGGTGTAACGTTAAGATAAGTGGAAGTGCTGTCACTTCATTATTTAGTGAAACACAATCTCGATTTATTGTGACAGTGAAAAAAGAAAACCAACAAGCGTTTGAACAGCTTGTTCAAGCTACTTTAATTGGTGAAGTAAGCGCAGAACCAATGTTAAAGATCGATAACGAGCAAGGTGAAGATTTGATCCATATTTCGGTAGAAGAAGCTGAAAATGCTTGGAAAGGAGCTATTCCATGCTTGCTGAAATAAAAGGCTTGAATGAAGAGTGTGGGTTATTCGGTATTTGGGGTCATAAGGATGCGTCACAAATTACGTATTACGGCTTACACAGTCTTCAACACCGAGGACAAGAAGGAGCTGGGATCGTAGTAAGTGATGGAAAAAAATTAAAAGGTGTCAGAGGTGAAGGCCTTGTAGCAGAAGTTTTCAGCGGTGGGAAATTAACTGAAATTCAGGGCTCTGCTGCAATAGGCCATGTTCGTTATGCCACAGCAGGTGGAAGTGGAATTGAAAATGTACAGCCCCTCTTATTCCATTCGCAAAAAGGGAGCTTGGCTATGGCTCATAACGGTAACCTTGTTAATGCAATGGCTCTTAAGCATCAGTTAGAGAGCCAAGGTAGTATTTTTCAAACAACTTCAGATACTGAAGTATTAGCTCATCTTATTAAGAGAAGTGGCTTTTCTACCTTTAAGGAACGAGTGAAAAATGCCTTATCCATGTTAAAGGGTGCTTATGCCTTTTTAATTATGGATGAAACTCAAATGATGGTTGCGCTTGATCCGAATGGCTTACGACCGTTATCAATTGGGAGATTAGGGGATGCTTACGTTGTGGCTTCAGAAACATGTGCATTCGATGTAGTTGGAGCTACCTATGAACGTGATGTAGAGCCTGGGGAGCTACTCATTATTGATGAAACAGGCATTCATTCCGAAAGGTTTACAGTGACAATGAATCGTGCAATTTGTAGTATGGAATATATTTATTTTTCAAGGCCTGATAGTAATATAGATGGAATTAATATTCATACTGCGAGAAAAAGCCTTGGGAAAAAGCTAGCATATGAAGCACCTATTGATGCAGATGTTGTTACAGGGGTTCCGGATTCAAGTATTTCGGCTGCAATTGGCTACGCCGAAGCGTCTGGTATACCTTATGAGTTAGGTTTAATTAAAAATCGCTATGTTGGAAGAACGTTTATTCAGCCATCGCAAGCTTTACGCGAACAAGGTGTCAAAATGAAGCTCTCTCCTGTACGGGGTGTAGTGGAGGGCAAAAGAGTTGTAATGGTTGATGATTCCATCGTTCGTGGAACAACGAGCCGCCGTATCGTGACAATGTTAAGGGATGCGGGTGCAAAAGAGGTTCACGTTAGAATCAGTTCACCTCCAATTAAAAATCCTTGCTTTTATGGTATTGATACATCAACACATGAGGAGTTAATTGCATCCTCACATTCAGTTGAGGAAATACGGAAGATTATAGGGGCAGATTCAATTTCATTTTTAAGTGAAGAAGGGCTTGTATCAGCGATTGGAAGACCGTATGAAGGCGAATATAGAGGTCAGTGTATGGCATGTTTTACTGGGAAATATCCAACAGAAATTTACCCAGATACGGTTCTCCCTCACGAAAAAGTACTAACTTAACAATACCCAACATTTGATTTAGGAGGATAAACATATGGCGAATGCTTACAAACAAGCTGGAGTCGATATTGAAGCTGGCTATGAAGCGGTATCACGAATGAAGAAGCATATATTAAAAACAGGCAGACCTGAGGTGCTAGGTGCAATTGGTGGCTTTGGTGGCATGTTTGATTTATCAAAAATGAAGGTAAAAGAGCCAGTGCTTATTTCGGGAACAGACGGTGTAGGAACAAAGCTTATGCTCGCATTTATGATGGATAAGCACGACACGATTGGTATTGATGCTGTGGCAATGTGTGTAAATGATATCGTTGTACAAGGTGCAGAACCGATGTTTTTCCTAGATTACATCGCTTGCGGTAAATCCTCTCCTGAGAAAATAGAAGCGATTGTGAAGGGTATTGCAGATGGTTGTGAGCAAGCTGGTTGTGCTTTAATCGGTGGCGAAACTGCAGAAATGCCTGGCATGTATGACGAAGAAGAGTATGACTTGGCGGGTTTTACTGTCGGAGTTGCAGAGAAAAGTAAGCTTGTTACAGGTGAAGCTATTAAAGAGGGGGATGTCTTAATAGGTCTATCCTCAAACGGCATTCATAGTAATGGTTATTCACTTGTAAGAAAAATATTATTAGAAGAAGCTCAGCTTGATTTAACGAATACTTATGGTGACTGTACTTCAGCACTTGGAGAAGAATTATTACGTCCTACTAAAATATATGTCAAACCAATTTTATCCTTGTTAAAACAAAGTCAAGTAAATGGCATGGCACATATTACTGGCGGGGGGTTTGACGAAAATATTCCCCGTATGCTACCAAAGGGATTAGGTGCAGAGGTAGATTTCGGATCATGGCCAATACCTCCTATATTTGATCTTATTCAAGCAAAAGGAAAGCTAGATAAAAGAGAGATGTTTTCGATTTTTAACATGGGGATCGGTATGGTGTTGACGATGAGTGAAGAAAATATGCACGAAGCCATTCAATTGTTAGAAGCAGCTGGTGAAAAAGCATTTCTGATCGGTAGGGTAAAAGCAGGTGAAGGTGTAACGTACGGTGGAGGAGCACTAAAATGAAAAATATAGCTGTATTTGCCTCAGGGAGTGGCACAAATTTTCAAGCGATTGTCGACGCCGTTTATAACGGACATCTTGAGGCTAATGTAAAACTACTTGTGTGTGACAAACCACATGCGAAAGTCATACAACGCGCACAGCAAGCTAATGTTAATGTTTTTTCTTTTTCACCAAAAGGTTATGATAATAAGGAATCATTTGAGAAAGAAATCGTTTTAATACTTAAAGAAAATGATGTGGATTTCATTGTGCTGGCAGGTTATATGCGCTTAGTTGGTAGCACGTTGCTTTCTGCGTACAGTGGTAACATTGTTAACATTCATCCTTCTTTATTACCAGCCTTCCCAGGCAAGGATGCTATTGGTCAAGCATTCAGAGCCGGGGCAGCCAAGACGGGTGTAACGGTTCATTACGTTGATGAAGGAATGGATACAGGCCCTGTTATTGCTCAAGAAGAATTGCACATACATGCAGGAGAGACGATTGAAAGTATTGAGGAACGAATCCATCAAATTGAGCATCAATTTTACCCAAACACTTTACAAAAAATTTTTGCAGAAACGAATAACATGAGTAAATAGGAGGAAGAAACAGTGAGAAGAGCGCTAGTAAGTGTATCAGATAAGGAAGGAATAGTACCATTTGTACAAGGCTTAATTGATTGTGGTATTGAAGTAATTTCAACAGGTGGTACGAAAAAGGTTCTTGAGGACAATGGAATCAAAGTCATTGGTATTTCTGAAATTACTGGCTTTCCAGAAATACTAGATGGACGTGTGAAAACTCTTCATCCGAATATTCATGGTGGTTTATTAGCAGTAAGGGATAACGATGCTCATGTAAAACAAATAACTGAACATAATATCACACCTATTGATGTAGTTGTTGTGAATTTATACCCTTTTCAACAAACAATTGAAAAACCAGATGTAGCATTAAAAGACGCAATCGAAAATATTGATATCGGCGGGCCGTCTATGCTTCGTTCAGCAGCAAAAAACTATCAAGATGTAACTGTTGTAGTAGACCCAGCAGATTATGAAAAAGTACTTGCAGAAATTAGAGAGAACAACTCTGTAACATTTGAAACAAAGCAAAACCTTGCTGCAAAAGTATTTAGACATACAGCTAGATATGATGCACTTATAGCAGAATATTTGACAGAAGTGACAGGTGAAGAAAGTCCAGAGTCATATACAGTTACGTTTGAAAAGAAACAAGACTTACGATATGGAGAAAATCCTCACCAAAAGGCTACATTTTATAAGAAGCCTTTAGGAACTAATTACTCTATCGCAAACGCTGATAAATTACATGGTAAAGAATTATCTTACAACAATATCAATGATGCAGATGCAGCATTAGAAATCGTTAAAGAATTTAATGAGCCAGCTGCAGTTGCTGTTAAGCATATGAACCCTTGCGGCGTAGGTGTAGGCTCAAACGTACTAGAAGCATATAAAAAAGCATATGAAGCAGATGCTACATCTATCTTCGGTGGAATCGTTGTAGTGAATCGCGAAGTAGATAAAGAAACTGCACAGCTTATGCATGAGATATTTCTAGAAATCGTCATCGCTCCATCATTTAGCGAGGAAGCATTAAATATATTGACACAGAAGAAAAATATCCGTTTATTAAAAGTTGATTTTTCTAGCCAACAGCATGATGGCAAACGTCTTACTTCCGTGCAAGGAGGCTTACTTGTACAGGATGAGGATGCTAAGTCACTAACGGATGCATCAATCACAATTCCTACGAAACGTGAACCAACTGATCAAGAATGGGCAGATCTTAAGCTAGCATGGAAAGTTGTGAAGCATGTCAAATCAAATGCAATTGTCATTGCAAAGAATGATATGACAATTGGTGTCGGCGCTGGACAAATGAATCGGGTCGGTGCTGCTAAGATTGCAATCGAACAAGCAGGAGATAAAATTGAAGGATCAGCCCTAGGATCAGATGCATTTTTTCCAATGAGTGATACTGTTGAAGCAGCTGCTAAAGCGGGAGTTACTGCAATCATACAACCAGGCGGTTCAATTCGTGATGAAGATTCAATTAAAAAAGCAGATGAATACGGAATTACAATGGTATTCACGGGCATCCGCCACTTCAAGCATTAAGGAAGAAAAGCGAGAGCGCCTTGACCATCCCCGAAAAGCGTTGGAACTATTTCACATGAAGGCGCTTTTTGCCTTTAGGTGAAATAGTGAAACGACTCGAGGAGATAGGCGCTGTAGCTGGACAGGAAGAAAAGCGAAGCCGACTGCATTGCCTCGACAAGCGTTGGAGCTACTTCAAATGAAGGCACTTTCCTTCGGGTAAAGTAGTGAAACGACCTCGAGAGGCAAGGAGGCGGATCTGGACAAAAAGAAATGCAAGAAGCTCTTTTTATCCCAGAGATTATATCAAAGATAAATGTATGAGTTGTAATATAAAATGATAATTAGTAGCTGAGGTGAAATACGATGAATGTATTGGTAGTTGGTAGGGGCGGTCGTGAACATACAATTGCATGGAAAGTAGCTCAAAGTTCAAAGGTTAATAACGTGTTTGTAGCACCGGGTAATATAGGTATGGAGGATGTTGCAACGCTTGTAAATATTGACGAAAATGATCATGAAGCACTACTCGAATTTGCAAAGAGTGAGAAGATAGATTTAACGATTGTTGGTCCAGAGGTACCTTTAATAAATGGCATCGTAAATGCATTCCAAAGTAATAATTTACCCATATTTGGTCCGACAAAGGAAGCTGCTCTTATTGAAGGAAGTAAAACCTTTGCAAAGGATATAATGAAAAAGTATGAGATTCCTACAGGTCAATATGAGTCCTTTACATCTTATGAGGAAGCAAAGAACTATCTATTAAATGTAGGAGCTCCAATCGTCATTAAAGCAGATGGTCTTGCAGCTGGAAAAGGTGTAACTGTTGCAATAACGATGGAAGAAGCACTTGAAAGCCTACATGAAATGATGAATGAGGAGAAGTTTGGTGAAGCTAGTACTCAAGTTGTCATTGAGGAATTCTTAGCGGGTGAAGAATTTTCATTAATGGCATTTGTAAATGGAACAGAAGTTTATCCAATGGTCATTTCCCAAGATCATAAACGTGCGTACGATTTTGACAAGGGTCCAAATACTGGTGGGATGGGTGCATACTCTCCTGTACCACAAATTTCAGACGTTGTAGTTGAACAAGCTATTCAAACGATCTTGAAGCCTACTGCAAAGGCGATGGTAGCTGAAGGTCGTTCCTTTACAGGTGTGTTATATGCAGGCTTAATTAATACTACAGATGGACCAAAAGTGATTGAGTTTAACGCTCGATTTGGTGATCCAGAAACGCAAGTAGTTTTGCCAAGACTTGAGAGTGATCTTGTAGAGATATTATTGCAAATTTTGAAAGAGAATCGAGTGACGTTAACTTGGAATGATTCAGCAACTATCGGAGTTGTGTTAGCTTCAAAAGGGTATCCAAATCAATATGATAAAGGTGCTGAAATTGCAGGCTTAAATAATGTGAGCGATAAAACATTAGTTTTTCATGCTGGCACAGCAAAGCAGCATGACAAGGTTGTAACGAATGGCGGCCGTGTCTTAGCTATCGTAACAACTGGGAGCTCATTAAAAGAAGCTCAAAACAAAGTTTATCAAGAAATAGATTACATCCAAAGTGAAGGATTATTTTACCGCAAGGATATTGGTAATAAAGCTATCGAACCCGTTTCTTACGAACATACACAAAAGTAATTGCGATAATACTTCCTATTAATATGGTGAGAACAAATGTCATGTCTGTGAAATATTCTATTAGCATAAAATCAACTCCTTAAAGAGTAGCCTCCTGCGGTAAAAATTGCAGGAGGTTGTTAAAGGTAAGAATCATTTTGTAAACTCTTTTTTTTCCGGTCTTATTTTAAACTGCACGGTATTTTATAAAATTTTGTGATAAAAAAAATAGTAGCTTAATTCTTATTGCGATAAACAACTCGTTGTGCAAAAAAGCTAGAGAAAAAGAAGCTGTAATTTATCTGAATTTTCACCTACCCTACGCATCTTCAAAAATACTCAGCTGTTGTAATTAAGATGGGTTGATTGAATCCATATCATTATTAAGGTTAATTCCTTGTTCATTTTTAGATGTATATTTTTCTATACAAGCAGTTAATGGACAAAATCGAGTGATTCCTTCTCCAATTTTCATACCAGCAATCATTGCAACAACCAAATATGATTCTCTCCAGGGTCTCTTCACCATCTTTGCAGTAGCCCATGACAGTAGAGTAAAACCACAGGTAATGCGCATTAATGCATTGATTATACTAATGTTTGGTTTCATAGATGATTACACACCTTCCTATATCGATATCATTTGTTCAAATTACTTTCGTACGGTAAAATATAAATAAGCCCATATATTGTTCTTAGCAGATTTTTAGAAGGACAAATAACAATAATTGTGACAAAAACTAAATAAAATAAAGATGGTCAATATGTTGATGAAAACGCATACATAGACGTATGATTTTTATCTCAACAAGTTGATTTACTCCAGAGCATTTCGGAGCAAAGCTCTTCTTATAATTCTGTTTGAATGGAGGAATTCCATGCCTGACCAACGATATAGGTGGAAGAATAAACACCTACGTGAACATGTAGCTGTTATTGATGGAATCATACCACCAACATTGGTTTTAACCAATGCAATATATTTAAATCAAGCGTTAAATCAGTGGGTTAAAGGAAATATTTGGATTTACTATGAGAGAATTATTTATGTTGGTAAAGAACTACCATCTCATAGTGATAAATGTGAAATCGTTGATTGTAATGGGTACTATTTAGTACCAGGATACATAGAGCCTCATGCGCACCCATTTCAGTTATATAATCCCCATTCATTAGCTGAATATGCATCTCAATATGGCACAACAACGTTAATAAACGATAATATGAGCTTGGTTTTACAATTGTCAACAGAGAAAGCGTTTTCTTTTATTTCTAAATTGAAACATATACCATCAACTTTATACTGGTGGTGTAGGTTTGATCCGCAAACAGAAATTCAAGATGAAGAATTAATTTTTTCTCATACTACTGTTAAGTCCTGGCTTGAGCATGATGCGGTTCTTCAAGGTGGTGAGCTTACTGGCTGGCCGAAGCTTCTTGCTGGTGATGATATGATGCTTCTTTGGATTCAAGAAGCAAAGCGCTTACGCAAACAAATTGAAGGTCATTTTCCAGGGGCATCTGAAAAAACACTTGCAAAAATGATGTTGTTAGGTGCGACAAGTGACCATGAGGCAATGACTGGTGACGAAGTTTATTCTCGTTTGATGCAAGGCTATACGACTTCACTTAGGTATTCATCTATTCGACCAGACTTACCTATGTTGATAGATGAAATACATGCTCTTGGAATTAACAAATATGATCATTTATTCTATACAACAGATGGGTCTACACCATCATTTTATAAACAAGGCTTTATTGACAACATGATTAACATTGCAATAGACAAAGGTGTTCCACCAATTGACGCATACAATATGGCAACAATCAATGTTGCTAGATACTATCAAATAGAGTATTTACATGGCAATATTGCAACGGGAAGGGTAGCGAATATCAATTTCTTAAGCGAGAAAGACAACGCGACTCCTGTATCAGTCCTTGCAAAAGGAATGTGGTTAAAAAAAGATGGTCGTAATACAAATAACTTTGGTCATTTTTCTTGGGAAGAGGTAGATTGGCCTCAATTAAATATGAAATGGGATTTAAAATCGGAAGACTTACAGTTCTCTATGCCTTTAGGGTTGAAGATGGAAAATGATGTAATTATGAAGCCGTATTCGGTAAATATTGATGTCTCTGTGGACGAATTATCAATAAGCCATGATGAGAGCTTTTTAATGCTCGTTGACCGAAATGGTAAGTGGCGCCTTAACACAATTATAAAAGGGTTTGCCTCAAATTTATTAGGTATGGCAAGTTCATTTTCAAATACAGGGGATTTGATCTTAATTGGTAAAAATAAAGCTGACATGCTAACTGCTTACACACGGATGAAAGAAATAGGTGGTGGAATAGTCATAGCTGAAAACAATTCCATCATCTTTGAAATTCCTTTAAAGCTTAATGGAGTCATGTCTTCGCAGCCAATAGCCGAACTCATACCACAAGAACAGCAATTTAAATTAGTGTTACGTGAACGTGGCTATCAATATGAAGATCCTGTATACTCATTATTATTTTTACAATCGACACACTTGCCATATGTTCGCATCACACAGCAAGGAATTTACGATGTGATGAATAAAACTGTACTCTTTCCAACAATAATACGTTAAAATATAAAAGTATAGATATATTATGATAACATTGATAGATAAGGTTGTGTTTTAATGAGGGTTGGGAAATTAGGTATGGCTGTTCTATTAGGTATTGCTATTACTGGATGTAGTAATGAAGACGAACAGGTTGTTAAAGAAGCAGAAGAAATTACAGAGCAAGTAGAAGAAGAAGTCGATGAAACTTCGACAACTGTAGTTGAAGAAGAACAGTTTGAATACAATTATCCTTTAACAGGGATCGGTACGAATGATGAATCGGTTCATCAACGTGCTGTTGCGGTTATGGTTAATAATCACCCAAATGCTCGTCCTCAAACGGGGTTAAATCAAGCAGACTTAGTGTATGAAATGCTTACTGAAGGAGATATTACTAGACTATTGGCTTTTTACCAGAGTGATATTCCAGCAAAGGTAGGTCCAGTAAGAAGTGCAAGGCATGATTTTATTGAACTTAGTGATGGATATGATGCATTGTATGTTTACCATGGTACTTACACAATACTAGAGCAAAAATTACGAAACGGCCTTATCGACAATATTAGTGGAAGTTACCATGATAATGATGGTACTGTTTTTGAACGTGCAAACTACCGTAAAGCACCTCATAATTCCTATTTATTATTTAATGGTTTAAATGGAGTAGCTACTGATCGTTATAACTACTCAGTTACAAATGAAGCTGGTATTCCACCTCTACCATTTATGAGTGATGACGAGGAGATAAGTGGAGATGACGTTCAATCAGTGATGATTACGTATTCAAATAGTTACTATGCTACTGTCGAGTATGTATACGACCAAATGAAGGAAAAATATACACGCTTCACTGGTGAAGATCAAACAAAGGATTTCGAATCTGATAAACCCGTCTTAATAGATAATATTATGATTGTTGAAATGGATCATCAAATCATTGATGAAGTAGGTCGTCGGGATATAAATTTACAATCTGGCGGTAAAGGCTATCTACTTCAAAAAGGTAAACTTCAAGAAATTGATTGGCAAAACGTAGATGGGAGAATCCTTCCATATAAAGATGGACAAGATGTAAAATTCCTACCAGGGAAAACATGGATTAATATTATTCCAACATCACCAGGATTGGCTGGCGCTGTATCAACCGGAAATGAATAGATAAATAAGATTATGTTGAGTATCTAAAAACAGGTGGCAGTTATTATTTTACCTAAAAAAATTTCATATTTTGTGTACAAAAAACTATATTAATCAAGAGAAGAAGGATGGGATTGTCATGCAAATAGATAAATTACGTGGCAAGGAGCTAGATCAATTATTTAAAGCTGTTCTCTCTCTACGGGATCTAGAAGAGTGCTATAAATTTTTTGATGACTTATGTACAGTCAATGAAATTCAATCGCTTGCCCAACGATTAGAAGTCGCTAGAATGTTACAGGATGGCTTCACTTATCATAAAATAGAAACAGAAACAGGAGCGAGTACAGCTACTATTTCACGTGTGAAGCGTTGCTTGAACTATGGAAATGATGCATATATAATGGCATTAGATAGAGTAAATGACGAAGATAAATAAAGAACAAAAGCCGTTGCACTTAGCTCCGGCTTTTTTGTAGCAATTTTAAGGCTTGATGTTGAGAATCTAATTTAAGTAATAATCATCAAAAAGAAAAAATGCATATCCAGTACGCATGCGATTTCCTATCCGCACATTCTAGGTAACTTAGCTCATTTATCGGAATGTATAGATCGCCCTTAAAAAGGAGTTTCTGTGCTTGGCGGGAATAGCCTGTGCGCGAGCACTTTTCTGTTATAATAGTTTAATGGATATTTGATTGGAGGAAGCATAGGTAATGTATGATTATAGGGAATGGCGTCATGTTTTTAAGCTTGACCCAAATAAAGAGATTTCAGACGAGCATTTAGAAAGAATATGTGAATCAGGTACCGATGCAGTTCTTGTCGGGGGTAGTGATGGTGTCACACTTGAAAATGTACTACATTTAATGTCAAGAATTCGTCGTTATACAGTTCCTTGTGTACTTGAGATTTCTACAATTGCTTCTGTAACCCCAGGGTTTGATTTTTATTTTATTCCTACTGTATTAAACAGCCAAAATATTCAATGGACCATTGGTATGCACCATCAAGCTATTAAAGAGTATGGAGATATCATGAATTGGGAAGAAATTTTAGTTGAAGGTTACTGCATATTAAATGGTGACAGTAAAGCAGCACAACTAACAGAAGCTAACACTTCCATATCAAATGAAGATGTCATTGCATATGCAAGGATTGCCGAAAATTTATATCACCTGCCAATTTTTTATCTTGAATATAGCGGAATATACGGTGATGTAAATATTGTTAAAGATGTCAAAGACGAGTTATCTCATACGAAGTTATTTTATGGTGGCGGAATTTCATCAAAGGAACATGCCTTGGAGATGGCTAAGTATGCGGATACGATTGTAGTTGGTAATATTATTTATTCAGATATTGATGCTGCTCTTGAAACTGTTCAAGTAGTAAAAGAGTAGTTTGTCAAAATGATATATATACGATAAAATAGAACGTATGTTTGTATAGGCGGTGAGGACATGCAGTATATTAGTGAAAGATTGTTAACAGGATTAAATCCTCAGCAACAAGAGGCAGTAAAGGCAACAGATGGGCCACTTCTGATCATGGCAGGAGCAGGCAGCGGTAAGACTAGGGTATTAACGCATCGGATCGCATATTTGATGACAGAAAAAGAAATTGCTCCGTGGAATATTTTAGCGATTACTTTTACAAACAAAGCAGCAAGAGAAATGAAGGACCGTATTCAATCACTTCTAGGCCCAGCCGCTGAAGAAATTTGGATATCTACGTTTCATTCTATGTGTGTACGTATTTTACGCAAGGATATTGACAGAATTGGTATAAACAGAAATTTCTCAATTCTAGATTCTTCAGATCAGCAATCAGTCATAAAAAACATACTTAAAGAAAAGAATATTGACCCTAAAAAGTTTGACCCTCGAACGATCTTATCAACAATTAGTAGTGCCAAAAATGAATTGATTGACGCTGAAGAATATAGTAAGCAAACGGGTAGCTATTATGAAGAAACAGTAAGTAATGTATATAGTGAATATGAAAGCCGTCTTAGAAAGAATCAAGCGCTAGACTTCGATGATCTCATCATGTCTACTATTCACTTATTTAAACGTGTACCAGAAGTGCTTGAATATTACCAGCGCAAGTTTCAGTATATTCATGTTGATGAGTACCAAGATACGAACCGCGCGCAATATATGCTCGTAAAGATGTTAGCAGAACGACTAGAAAATTTATGTGTCGTAGGTGATTCCGACCAGTCTATTTATCGTTGGCGTGGAGCGGACATTGCAAATATCCTATCCTTTGAAAAAGACTACCCAGATGCAAATGTTATCTTATTAGAACAAAATTATCGATCATCTAAGCGCATCTTGCAAGCAGCAAATAAGGTGATTGAACAAAATATGAACAGAAAGCCTAAAAATCTTTGGACAGATAATCCAGAAGGTAATAAGATTTCATATTATCGTGCAAATAATGAATTTAGTGAAGCTCAGTATGCAGCTGGAAAAATCAATGAGCTTGTGGGTAGTGGAAACAAGAAGCTTTCAGATTTTGCAATTTTATATAGAACAAATGCACAATCTAGGGTTGTAGAGGAAGTATTATTAAAATCAAATATCAACTATACAATCGTTGGTGGTATTAAGTTCTATGACCGTAAGGAAATAAAAGATATTCTTGCTTATTTACGTGTGATTGCTAACCCCGATGACGATATCAGTCTAACGAGGGTTATTAATGTACCCAAACGTGGGGTAGGTGCTGCCTCTGTAGATAAAATTGCGAACTATGCGATTGCTAATGAGCTATCATTGTTTCAGGCCCTTGAGGAAATAGACATGATTGGTGTAAGTACGAGAGTTAGAAATGCGCTAACAGATTTTCGTAATATGATTCGCCATTGGACTAGCATGCAAGAGTATTTATCTATAACGGAGTTAGTTGAAGAAGTCCTCGAAAAAAGTGGCTATCGAGAAATGTTAAAAAATGAAAAGACGCTAGAATCACAGAGCAGATTAGAAAATATAGAAGAATTTTTATCCGTTACAACAAATTTTGAAAAGCAAAATGATGATAAAAGTTTAGTTGCATTCCTAACTGATCTTGCTCTGGTTGCAGATATAGACCGCTTAGATGAAGAGGAAGAGCAGGATAAGGAAGCTGTTGTTCTGATGACTTTACATTCAGCAAAAGGACTTGAGTTCCCTGTTGTATTTCTATTAGGCATGGAAGAAGGAGTTTTTCCACATAGTCGCTCACTTGATGAAGAGGCTGAAATGGAGGAAGAACGTCGACTAGCTTATGTTGGAATTACACGTGCAGAAAAAGAACTACATTTGTCCAATGCTGAAATGAGAACCTTGTTTGGACGAACGACAATGAATAGTGAATCGAGGTTTATAGGAGAAATTCCTGAAGAATTACTCGATGTTATCGCAGATAATCAAAAGCAAAATACCCCATTCACATCTAGAAGTTCCGTGTCAAAAACTAGCTTCAAATCTGTAGCAAAATCAACTGGTGGAGATACGATTGAGTGGCAAGTAGGTGACAAAGCTTCACATAAAAAGTGGGGCACCGGGACAGTAGTAAGTGTAAAAGGAGAAGGTGAAGGGAAAGAACTGGATATAGCTTTTCCAAGTCCAACAGGTATAAAGCGCTTGTTAGCTAAATTTGCTCCTATTACTAAATCTTAAAAGACAAGTATGGAAGTAGGATTTTACAATTGAATGAACTAAAGAGGTTTTCATTGTGTAATAGTATGTCATAATAATTATTTAAATCTCTTTGTCCAATAACGATGATATAGCAACTCTAAAAGTGTGTATTTATGAAGGAGGGTAAACAGATGGATCGACAAATAGCGGTAACACGTGTACAAGAATTGAGTACATTAATAACTAAATACAACTATGAGTATCATGTACTAGACCAACCGACAGTGTCTGATTACGAATATGATCAATTAATGCAAGAATTACTTGCAATTGAAGAACAATTTCCAGATCTTAAATCAGCTGACTCTCCTTCACAGCGTGTTGGAGGGGAAATATTAGATTCATTTTCAAAAGTGGAACATGATGTGCCGATGCTTAGTCTTGGAAACGCATTTAATGAAGTTGATTTATTTGATTTTGATCGACGTGTACGTCAAGAAGTAGGGGACGAAATTAGGTATGTTTGTGAACTGAAAATAGATGGTTTAGCTGTATCACTCAAATACGAAGACGGTGTATTTGTTCGCGGTGCGACAAGAGGAGACGGTACCGTTGGAGAAGAGATCACAGCTAATTTAAAGACCATTCGATCAATTCCATTGCGGTTAAATAAGCCAGTTAGTTTGGAAGTTCGTGGAGAAGCCTATATGCCAAAATCCTCATTTAAGAAATTAAATGAGGATAGAATACAGCTTGGAGAAGAACCATTTGCAAATCCTCGAAATGCAGCTGCAGGGTCGCTTAGACAACTTGACACAAAAATAGCAGCCTCTAGAAATTTGTCTATATTTATATATAATATCGCGGAAATGAGTGCTACAAATATCCAGTCACATAGTGAAGGCTTAGCTTATTTAGAGAATATAGGTTTTAAAGTGAGTAACGAGAAAAAAGTTTGTGGGGATATAGAGGAAGTCATAGAGTATGTTTTAAGCTGGCATGAAAAACGTCCTAACCTTGCTTATGATATAGATGGCATAGTTATTAAGGTTGATTCTTTGGAACAGCAAGAACAGTTAGGCGCTACTGCTAAAAGTCCACGTTGGGCAATTGCATACAAATTCCCAGCTGAAGAAGTTGTTACAAAGCTATTAGAAATTGAGCTTAGTGTTGGACGCACTGGTGTGATTACACCTACAGCTATTTTAGAGCCAGTGCAGGTAGCAGGAACAACTGTACAAAGAGCATCACTGCACAATGAAGATTTGATTCGAGAAAAAGACATTAAAATCGGCGACTACGTTACGATTAAAAAAGCCGGAGACATTATACCAGAAGTTGTCAATGTTATTGCTGAAAAACGCTCTGGAGATGAGTTAAGCTTTCATATGCCTACACATTGCCCAGAGTGTAATAGTGAGCTTGTTAGGTTAGAGGAAGAAGTTGCCTTAAGGTGTATTAATCCTAAATGTCCTGCACAAATTCGTGAAGGGCTGATTCACTTTGTATCTCGAAATGCGATGAATATAGATGGTCTAGGTGAAAAAGTCATCACACAACTATTTGCGAATCAGTTGATTGTGGATGTTGCTGATTTATATAAGTTAACTAAGGAAGAGCTACTAAATCTGGAACGTATGGGTGAGAAATCGGCTTCAAACCTCATTCAAGCCATAAATAATTCGAAGCATAACTCATTAGAACGTTTATTATTTGGTCTAGGGATTCGCCATGTTGGAGCAAAGGCTGCTAAAACATTAGCTATGGAATTTGAGACAATTGAAAAACTTCAAGCAGCAACATTCGAACAGTTAATTAGTATAAATGAAATCGGAGAAAAAATGGCTGAATCGATTGTTACATATTTATCAAGCTCTGAAGTTCAAGCATTGATTGAGGAACTGAACAACTTAGGGGTAAATACAAATTTTACTGGGATAAAAGCCCTATCACCAGAAAACGGTGATTCATTTTTTGCAGGAAAAACAGTTGTATTAACTGGGAAGCTTGAACAGCTTACTAGAAACGATGCAAAAGAAAAGATTGAAGCTTTAGGTGGAAAAGTAACGGGAAGTGTGAGTAAAAGCACCAATTTAGTCATTGCAGGTGAAGCAGCGGGTTCTAAATTAACAAAGGCTAAACAGCTATCAATAGAAGTTTGGGACGAACAACGATTAATTACGGAATTTGAAAAATAAGAGGTGTATGATATTGCGGAAAATTATTGCCTTAACTTTATCAACATTATTACTACTCTCTGCGTGTGCACCGAAGTTTGAGAAACAACAAGAAATTGTTAATGAATCAGAAGATACAACTGAACAAGCAATCATTCCTAAGTATCAAATTTCTGATCAATTTTATCGAACAGTTTTAACTGAGGATAATCAAATCAAACCAAGTGAATCAAGAGGGCTGGTTGTTTCAGGCCTGAATACACGATATGACATAGATGAAGTGGAACGAGGACTTATGCGCATTGCACAAGATACCTTTTCTCCAGATGAATATTTTTTCCAAGAAGGACAATATTTAGATCGCCAGACGGTCCAAAGCTGGTTAAATCGAAAATTGACACCAGAACAGCTTCAAGAAAAACTTAACGAGGATCAAAATTATGTAGATTTAGGGCTAAACCCTAGTATTGATAAGACTGCAGATGCAACTCTCACAGATTTAAATCAAGAAAGCCCTATCTATCTTGCACACATATTGGAACATAATTATTTAGTAGAGAAAGATGAACAAACTGTTGAATTAGGCGGGATTGTCATAGGTCTTGCATTAAATTCGGTTCATTATTTCAAACAAGAACAAGGATATGATAGAGAAGTTAGCATTGACCGATCTGTGCTTGAGAAAGAGGGTAAGAAGATTGCCGAAGAAGTTGTAAAGCGAGTGAAATTAATAGACGGGCTCGGGAATATTCCAATTGTTGTCGCATTATTTGAACAACAAAGCAAATCTTCGATTGTACCCGGAAATTTCTTTACGCAGGGAAATGTTAAAGCAGATAGTTCATCTATTGATAAATGGTCCGATATTAATGAACAATATTATTTATTTCCTTCCGACGAAGCTGAAAACGAACATCGTGAGGATGTCGTTACATTTAATAGGCTTAAAGATAGCATTGCTCAATTTTTTCCAAATTACACAGGCATTATTGGCAAAGGGTTTTACAAAGACGATACCCTTCAACAAATGACGGTAGAAATACCGATGCAATTTTACGGTAAGTCAGAAGTCATTGGCTTTACGCAATACGTTACAAATGAGGCATTGGAAATATTCCCTAACTATATATCTTTGCAGATGTATATATCATCAGTTAGAGGTCAAGAGAGTATTGTTATTCGTGAAGCTGGTGAAGAAGAACCTTTCGTTCATATTTTTCAATAATAAGCCTGTTATTGCTTCTCAGAAACAAACACGAAAATACAATGAGAGTTTCGTAACATCTTATCTTCTAAAAAACGGTTACATGGACAGCTACCGTCTAAATAGAACGATGATGTTACAAGCTCTCTTATTTTACGTGTAATCTGATTATAACCTGAATAAAAAGAGCATAGTTAAAGTGTACTATTCTTTTTAAAATTCCGACTATTTTCACGATGTTTGATGTAACTGATTTTATCAGTTAGAATGGTAAATGTAATATGTGTAAACGCTTAAAACAGTGGGGAGGAACGAAAAATGGTATTACCATACAAGCATGAACCATTTGTTGACTTTACTGTAGAGGAAAACAAACAAGCATTTGAAGCAGGGCTTGCAACTGTTGAATCTTATTTAGGTAAAGATTATCCACTAATCATTGGTGGGGAACGAATTACAACTGAGGATAAAATCACTTCAGTAAATCCTGCACAAAAAGATGTACTAATTGGTACTGTATCAAAAGCTAATCAAGAACTTGCTGAAAAAGCAATGCAAGTTGCTGACGAAACATTTAAAACATGGCGTAAATCAAAGCCAGAAATGCGAGCGGACATTTTATTCCGTGCTGCGGCAATCATTCGTCGTCGTAAGCATGAGTTCTCAGCATTACTTGTTAAAGAAGCAGGTAAACCTTGGAGAGAGGCAGATGCTGACACTGCTGAGGCTATTGATTTCTTGGAATATTATGGACGTCAAATGCTATCGTTAAAAGATGGCGTTCCAATTGAAAGTCGCAAAATTGAATATAATCGATACAACTACATACCTCTTGGAGTAGGTGTCATCATATCACCGTGGAATTTCCCGTTTGCAATTATGGCTGGTATGACAACAGCTGCACTTGTATCTGGGAATACCGTTTTATTAAAACCAGCTAGCACAACACCAGTTGTTGCAGCGAAGTTCATGGAAGTACTAGAAGAAGCAGGGCTTCCAGCAGGCGTTGTAAACTACATTCCAGGTAGTGGTGCAGAAGTTGGTGACTACTTGGTGGATCACCCTCGTACACGTTTCATTAGTTTCACGGGTTCTCGTGATGTAGGTGTACGTATTAATGAGCGCGCAGCAAAAGTTCACGATGGACAACTTTGGTTAAAGCGTGTTATTGCTGAAATGGGTGGAAAAGATACGATAGTAGTAGATAAAGAAGCTGACCTAGAATTAGCAGCACAATCAATTGTTGCTTCAGCATTTGGCTTCTCAGGTCAAAAATGTTCAGCTTGCTCTCGTGCTGTTATTCTTGAAGAAGCATATGACCAAGTATTAGATAGAGTTGTAGAGCTTACGAAAGAATTATCAGTTGGGAATCCAGCTGAATATGGTATGTTTATGGGTCCTGTAAATGACCAAGCTGCTTTTGACAAAGTGATGAGCTATGTTGAAATTGCTAAATCAGAAGGTAAGATCGTTGCTGGTGGTGAAGGTGATGACTCAACTGGCTGGTTTATTAAACCTACTGTAGTAGCAGATGTTGCAGAAGATGCTCGTCTTATGAAGGAAGAAATCTTTGGACCAGTCGTTGCATTCTGTAAGGCAAAAGATTTCGATCATGCGATGGATATTGCTAATAATACAGATTATGGTTTAACTGGTGCAGTTATTTCTAATAACCGAGACCATATTGAGCAAGCACGTGAAGATTTCCATGTAGGTAACCTATATTTTAATCGTGGTTGCACAGGTGCAATCGTTGGTTATCAGCCATTTGGTGGATTTAATATGTCAGGTACAGACTCAAAAGCAGGCGGACCTGATTACTTACTACTTCACATGCAAGCAAAAACAACGTCAGAAACGCTATAATTTTTTCTGATAAACATTTTATATGATCGTATACGAAGGTGACTCAAAATCTGAATCTGGAGTTCTAACTGTGGGGTTTTAAAATCAAACTGTAGAGCTGCGATCAGCATTTTTTGAGCCACCTTCTGTTGTTTTTTTCCATGGCATATGGTAATATTTTTTAACAACAAAAGAAGAATTTAGAATTATGAATTCTCGAAGAAGCAATGAAGAAGAAGAGTAAGTATGACGGAAGTTTTAGAGAGCTGACGGCAGGTGCAAGTCAGTAGCGGAAGTTGTACTGAATGGGCTCCTGAGCTCCAAACCGAAAGATTTGTTCAAGTAGGATTTGGCGACCATGCCTCTGCGTTAAAGAGGCGCATATTCGTACAATACGTTGTACCGATATGTTTGTGAAGTGAGCTTTTTCGTATGTATGAAAAGCTAATGAAGGTGGTACCGCGGGTTTCTCGTCCTTTTATAGGACAGAGGCCCGCGGTTTTTTAGTTTACAAGAGGGGAGTATCTTCTCGAAGCAATTGAGAATAAGGTATTTGTACAGAAGGCACCAGCTTTTGGATAGTAAAGTGTCCAAGTTGGATAGAAAGCACCCAGTTTGGACAGTAAAGTGCCCAAGTTGGGCAGAGAGCGGCTGCGTTAGGACAGAAAGCGCCCGTATTTGGATAGAAAGTGTCCGTATTTGGATAGAAAGCGGTGGTATTTGGATAGAAAGCGCCCGTATTTGGATAAAGGGGCAGGATTTGGATAGAAAGTGTCCGTGTTTGGATGTAAACGTCCAAGTTTGGACAGAAAGCACTTGTATTTGGATAGTAAGCGGCCTGTATTGGATAGAAAGTGTCCGTGTTTGGATAGAAAGCGCTCGTGTTTGGATAGTAAAAGTCCAAGTTTGGATAGTAAACGCCCGTATTTGGATAGTAAGTAGCGGTATTTGGATAGTAAATGCCCGTATTTGGATAGAAAGTGTCCGTGTTTGGACAGTAAACGCTCGTGTTTGGATAGTAAACGTCCAAGTTTGGATAGTAAACATCTGTATTTGGATAGTAAGCCACCCAAATTGGACAGTAAACGCCCACTTTTGGACAGAAAGCCACCAAAAGGACAGTAAACTAAAGCAATTAGCTTGATTAAATTCATCAACACTGAAAGGAGTGATTTTTTATGGAAGATGGTTGGTGGTGTAGGTTAAATGTAATGGCATATAACAACATTCATATTTATCAATGGAGGGATTTTGATGACTAAATTAGTGTCGGGAATACGACCAACGGGAAATATACATGTAGGGAATTATTATGGTGCAATGAAAGGGTTAATCGAACTGCAAAATAAGTATGATGCCCATTATTTTATAGCTGATCTTCACTCATTAACAACTCATCGTCAAGGTGAAAGATTAAGAGAGAATGTCATAAATGCTGCTCGCGATTACTTATCGGCTGGACTTGATCCAACAAAGTGTACGTTGTATGCACAGTCTTCAATTGCTAAACATATATGTGAATTGCACACATACTTTAGCATGGTTATGCCAATGGGAGAATTAATGCGTTGCCCCACATTTAAAGAAAAAGCAAAACGGCATCCAAGTAATGTTAATTATGGTTTAGTTGGTTATCCAGTGCTCATGACAGCAGATATAATGATTCATAAAGGTGAGGTAGTGCCAGTTGGAGAAGATCAGCTTGTCCATTTAGAAATTGCTAGAACGATCGTCCGCAAGTTCAATCATTTATATGGTGAGGTTTTTGTTGAGCCACAGTCTATTATTGACAATGCTGTAAGAATTCCATCCTTATCTGGGAAAGGAAAGATGAGTAAATCTGATTCAGATGATTCATATATTAGTATGACAGATCATCCACAAATCATTCAAAGCAAGGTCAAGAGAGCATACACAGATCCTAATAGAATATACCGTTCAGATCCGGGTAATCCAACTAAGGATGGGTGTAATGTATTTCATTTACATTCATATTTTACAGAAAAACAAATTGTAGAGGACATTCAACAACAGTGTAAAAATGCTGAAATCGGTTGTATGGAGTGTAAGAACATGCTCTCTCAATCTATTATTAATATTTTAGCTCCCATTCAAGAACAAAAAGTACAATACTCAGATGTTGATGTAATTGATATTTTAAAAATGGGGCAAAAGAAGGCAGAAAAATCGGCTGAATTGGTTATTGCTGAAGTTCGTAAAGCAATGGGGTTTATCATGTATTAGTATAAGGGGCTTTTCGAAATGCTCTTTGCGTAAACTTTGTAGCCATTGAAACTAACTTAGGACAGGAACAAATAAATTTAAGCAATTGACTTTGTTATAGTTTATAAGCAGTTATTTTTTAATATGAAAAGTAACAATTATTATGCAAACAGTTTTTCGTAAACTTATATTTAATTAGAACAGTTTCATGAGATTATATGCGCTCTTACATTTTAAAAGATACTACAAACGTTAGTGGGTGTGCATGTTCATTTCTTAATACAGAAAACAACAATCAATTCGAAAACGATCTATTATAAAGAGAGGGAGGTCAACGTTGATCCTCCCTTTTTTTCTATAGGTTATAGTAATTAAACGATCTTCTTACATCAAACAGTTTTTCTAACTCATAGCTCCATGCCTTTTTTAACATAATCATTAATCAGATCTTGATCTACAAAAGCAATAATCGGTAATATCTCTGAAATTCCTTTCGTTGAAACAGCATCTAAAGCGAGTTCGTTGATCAACTCCTTGTCAATAAAAGGGCATATAGAGGTTAATGAGCTTATACCATTTTCATTATAGCTGTATTTTGCGATGTCACTTAACGTATCACTACTTAAAAAAGGTGCGATTGATGTTAGAGCTTTAATTCCATTACTACGAAACTCTTTTTTTGCACAATCATTAATAACGTCTTGAGTAATAAAAGGAGCAATAGCTGTAAGACCTTTAATGCCATTGACCTCAAACTCTTTTTTTGCATAATCAACAATTACATCTTGAGTAATAAAAGGAGCAATAGCTGTAAGACCTTTGATACCATTGACCTCAAACTCTTTTTTTGCATAATCAACAATAATATCTTGATTAATAAAAGGTGCAATAGCTGCAAGGCCTTTAATACCATTGACCTCAAATTCTTTTTTAGCACAATCATCAATAACGTCTTGATTAATAAAAGGCGCAATAGCTGTAAGGCCGTTAATACCATTGACCTCAAATTCTTTTTTAGCACAATCATCAATAACGTCTTGATTAATAAAAGGCGCAATAGCTGTAAGACCGTTAATACCATTGACCTCATACTCTTTTTTAGCACAATCATCAATAACGTCTTGATTAATAAAAGGCGCAATAGCTGTAAGACCGTTAATACCATTGACCTCAAATTCTTTTTTAGCACAATCATCAATAACGTCTTGACTAACAAAAGGGGCAATAGCTGTAAGACTGTTAATACCATTGATTTCAAACTCTTTTTTAGCACAATCATCAATAACGTCTTGACTAACAAAAGGCGCAATAGAAGATAACTCTTTATTTGAAAGCTTACCTTTAATGGTATGAAAAACCTCATCAGCCTTATCTGTTTGAATTAAGGGTGCGACATTTGAAAATTCTTCTACAGAAACATCATTTTGTTCTAAATATTCTGCTGTATTATCCTCTATTATATTTTTTATTAATTGTGTTCCGTCTCCGTTGTTAAGGATCTCATCAATTGTCACATCAAAAATTTGAGCAAGTTCAGGGAGTTTAGAAATATCAGGCATCGTTTTACCGCATTCCCAATTACTAATTGCTTGAAAGCTAACTCCCAGTTTATCTGCTAACTCCATCTGTGTAATTCTTTTTGACTTTCTAAATTGTGCAATTTTTCTACCAACCATATTCATGTCAAACAAAACTATCACCTCTTTGATTTTTGATGCTTTAATTGTATCGGTTTAATTATTTAGTGTACATCAACTGATAGTTGAATAACGTCATTCTATATTTCAAGTAGTAGTTGAAGGATGTTTTTCGTATTAATGTTTAAACACATGGTTACAACAAGAGATTAAATCATTTTAAATATTGGACAACAATGACAAATAAAACGATTGCTGCCGTATTTATGTAAAATAAAAACAAAGTATATGAATAGCGTTTAATTAAAGGGAATGAAATGAACTATAGATGTTTAATAGAATTACTATCATTTTATTATCAATAAATGGTAAAGTAAAACAATTGAAGGAAAATGGAGGTTTATGGCTTATGAAGATTCTTAAGGCAACAGTAAGTGAGCTTTAAGTGTTAACGGAATTATTTGATTTGTATCGGGTATTCTGTAAGCAAAAGTCTGATGTTGGTGGTGCAAGAAAGTTTTTACGAGAAAGGTTGATTAATTAAGAAACAGTCATATTTATTACTTTTAATGGAGAAGACCCTCTTGGTTTTGTTCAGTTATATCCCTCATTTCCCTCTATAAATATGAGGAAGACATGGGTGTTGAATGATTTGTATGTGAAAGAAGCTGCCAGAGGTAAAGGGATTGGCGAAAAATTACTAAAGAGAGCGATAACCTTTGCTGAAGATACTGGAGCAAAGGGAGTACTTGAAACAGCAGAAGATAACATAACAGCTCAAAGACTGTATGAGTAAAACTATTTCAAAAGAGAAAGAAATCGTTATTATTTTTATACGATTTGAAGATTGGTAAAATTTAATGAAAGTAGGTAACTAGCTCTTTTCTTTTACTTTGGTTGATTTCGAATTAATTGTTGCTTTTCGTAATAAAGGTAAAATACATTTTAGGGGGATCTTTTCACATTTAAAGTCTCTAATACACATTAGTTGCTAACTTTTAAGTGAAAATTATGAAAATAGCCTTTACTTGTTTTTACTAAGCTGAAATCGTAAAAGGTATATTTAGATACCACCCCCACCACCATCATAATCACTGGGAAAACGGTGAGGTTTATCATCTTTATTATTGTCCCTTAAGGACAAGATTACAATAACTAGTAATAATAAAATGATAAAAATAATTAATAAAATCCACCACATATTACTTCACCTCCTATACAATTTACATAATAAAATGTAAAGCTATAAGAATGGATTCTTTGTAGAATATTCAAAAACATAAGACTGTTTTAGCAAAAGTTTGTATCCTTCTTAGGTGAAAGCAGATGAGTGTATTGACAAAGGCTATATGTTGTTATTGAGTGATCATTTATTGGTTTTTCCTGTTTATTTTTATTAATTTTTCACGTCTAAAGGTGAACTCTTTCAATGAGGTGGGGTAGAGTTTCCACCTCATTCACCGATCTTCAAGCTATGCTATAATCTAATGTTCAAGAACCACATATAGATGAGATTCCTGTAGTGGGAAAAAGTATAATTTAGGATATAAGCTTGTACGAGATAAAAATAAACGTAAAGAAACAAATTTGTTCGATGCTGCCTCCTGTTTTAAAAGTTATTGGTAAACGAATATAACGTCCAAATGGGTAGAAAAGCTTTACCCCAGCTGGTGTAAGCATATCGCCTAAGATATGTGAAGCTGTTCCAAATATGATTCCTGTCACGAGTGAAGTAGGTAATAAGCCATATAAAAAAGTTAATATTCCTACAAAGAGTAGACTATGAAAAAATGTTCTATGAGTAAAGAACCTTGAAATTATTGATGGTAGGATCGGAACTTTGTTACTTATTTTGCTTTTTGGATGGTCGATGTCTGGTAGGAGAGCGCCAATGGCTAGCCCAATAAAATATGATGTTGGGTCAGGAACTTGAGCCCATTCTATCATTGATAACCCTACCATTCCTGAAAATGCTAGATGAGTATGATATTGCATTCGATTCCTCCATGTTGATTTATCTATGATGTTTAATGCCTGTGTATTGTTTATACACGAAATAATGTGATATTTCAATGATTCTTTCATAGCATGTCGTTTGTCACGTTAGGAACTGAAGTACTTGTACTTGAGAACTTGAAAAGTTAACAAATATTTAAACAAACGTTTGATTAAAACTGTTTTATATAGAAATTACCAATCTTGTGTGAAATATTGATATTAACTTGGAGGTGTAACGTATGACCAATCCGTGGGATGCTGAGCAGGTAGTGTCACCTAAGCTTGCAAAGGATTTAATTGAAACACAGTTTCCGGATCTATATCCTGTTACGGTTTCATTAATGGGTAAAGGTTTTGATAATACTGTTTATCTTGTTAATGAAAAGTATGTCTTTCGATTTCCACGAAGAACAATCGCAGTTGATTTATTAAATACAGAAAATAGCTTACTTCCTATTTTATCGTCAGTTCTTCCACAAGCGATATCACATCCTATTTTCTTTGGAAAAAGTGTTACTGGAAAGTATCCGTGGCCTTTTACTGGGTATTATCGTGTTGAAGGTACACCGCCAAATACATTGTCAAAGCTTGAGAGAATGAACTCTGCAAAAATACTAGCAACTTTTCTCCGCTCTCTCCATGACTTTCCTGAAGAAAAAGCTAGATTGTTAGGTGTACCGTTTGATGAACTAAAACGATTAGATATTAGGAAAAGAAAGCCGGTTGCAGAAAAATATATAGAGCAAATAAAAACGCTACAATTATATGATCAAGTCTCATCATTAATGTCATACATAGAGCAAGTTGATCATATTGATGTAGAGCAAAAAAGCACACTTGTACATGGTGATATTCATATTCGTAATATACTAGTAAATGAGAACAACACAGTTTCAGGGTTCATTGATTGGGGTGACGTTCATATCGGACACCCTGCTGTTGATTTAAGTATTGTATATAGCTTTTTACCTCCTGAAGGCAGGAGCGTATTTTTTAGACATTATGGAAAAGTTGATGAAGAAACTTTATTGTTAGCAAAATTTAAAGCTGTATTTACGACAATCATACTTCTTATGTACGGTTATGATCACAATGATAGGAAGTTAATTGAGGCAAGTAAACAAAGTCTTGATCTAATTTTTTGTGAAGAAAATACTTGAACGTTGTCTAGATCAAAAAAATGGAGGATAAAAAATGAACAACTCAGCCTTACTTATCATTGATGTACAAAATGGTATGTTTTCTGAAAAAGACCCAGTTTACAAAGCCTCATGTCTATTAAAAACGTTGAAACAACTAATTTTACGAGCTAGATCGAAATCTGTACCAATCATTTACATTCAGCATAATGGACGTGAAGGACATCCGTTGGAATTAGGAACACAAGGTTGGGAAATCCATTCAGCAATAGAGCCGATGGCTACTGATGAAATCATTCAAAAAACTACACCAGATTCATTCTTTCATACAAGCTTAGCTGAAAAACTAGCGGAAAATAAAATAAATCATCTTGTTATTGCAGGAATCCAATCCGATATTTGTGTAGACACAACTTGTCGACGAGCTTTTAGTATGGGGTTTGATATTACGTTAGTTTCTGATGGGCATAGTACTTGGGGATCGAATGGTTTAACAGCTCAACAAATTATTGATCATCACAATGGCGTATTACAATGGTTTGCAAAAATAGCAAGTGTAAAAGAGATTCATTTTTCTTAGAACTTAGAAATCATCTAAGTTCTTTTTTCATGCACTTTATAGAATTTGAAGGATTTTACAATTATGTGTCGAATTGTATATGAATTAGGAAGGGGATAAACATGACAAAAAGAAAATTAACCAGTTTAGTACCTATTTTTATAGTTATTATTATAGTTATAGCAATAGGAGCATTTTTATATGTTCGAGAAACAGCAGAGACAACAATGAATAACGACGAACCTATGAATGAAAATAACATAGAAGACGAGATAGTAGAAGAAGCTGACACCCAAGATGAGCAAGTAGAAGAAGTTAACAATCAAAATGAGCAGGTTGAAGAAGTTGAGGAGCCAACATATAATGTTCTTGCACCTTTGCCGGGTGCTTCAGCTGATTACGACATTTCGTTAACTTTAGATGATCAAGGCGTTTTTCATATATCATCAACAATTGATGTGGAAAATCTCTCAGATGATGTTTGGCACGATGTAGCCTTTTATTTAGTTCCTAATGCCTTTATCGAAGAAAATAAACCAGAATTCATAGAGGGCAAAGCGGAAGTGTCAATCTTGTCAGTGGATCAAAATGGACAAGAGGCTACGTATGACTTACATAATAATAATTTGGTTATTCAACTAAATGAAGAAATAAACTCGGGACTAACTTCAACTATTTCTATAGACTACACACTAAAAATACCTGAAAAGGGCCTTCGCCTCTCTCAAAAAAACGGCAATTATTATTTAGCACATTGGTATCCAATGATAGCTCACTATCAAGAAGGCTGGAATATTGAGAATTATATGGCGAGAGGAGAATCTTATCATACCCCATACGGGAATTACACGATTTCTTATAAGTTACCAAAGGAATACTTCGTTGTAAGCTCTGCACCAGATGGTGAAGCAAAACCTTCTACCTCTGGAACGCTTCATGGAGAAAAAATAAAAGATTTCTATTTAGGCATATTAGAGCCTGATGAATGGCTAACAACTTCAATTAAGGTAAATGATACAAATTTACGTTTATTTGTACCTGTTGATGCTGATGACCTCTTACAAGAAGGTATGAAAGAAGCTGAAAAAGGCTTTAATTATTTTGAAAAGAACATTGGTGATTATCCATTTGAAGAATTAGATTTGATTGGTAACGATGGTGGGATGGAATATCCAAATGTAGTGGAAGTGTCTGATGCTCTACGTGAACAATCATTGCATACAATTATTCACGAAATTGCACATCAATGGTTTTATTATCTCGTTTCAAATGATCCATATCATGATGCATGGTTAGATGAAGGAATGACGGAATTTGCAACGACTGTATATTTTTATGAGCAAACAAAAGATGAAGACTTTAGTTTTGAATTTGCAAAACGCGTATCAACTTTAAATGAAACCGAAGAAAAAGTTAATTTAAGTTTAGATGAATTTACTAATAGTTATACAGGAACACTATACGGGAAAGTCCCCCTTGAGTTATGGGCGTTCTTCCAAACTAACGGAGGGCATGAAGAAGCTGTTAAGTTTTTATCAGCATATTATTCGGAGTTCCAATACGAATATGTTACGACTACAAAATTTGTTTCATTTTTTAATGCTTATTTTCAGAAGGATTATAGTGATTTTTTAGCTAACTGGCTAGAGTTTTAAGCGGAGCACGGAATCTATATGATGAGATTCCGTGTTTTTTATGGTTGCTTTGGCATTGATTTGTTGCTTTTACTACTAAAATAAACATTTGCACATTAAAATGGAGATCAATTGCATAAATGTAGTTGTTGCTGTCCTAAATTAGTCTCAATAGCACAATTTTCTTATTAATTAAGGTAGAGTGAAGTGATTATTTTGACTGGAATTGTATACTTCTATTGCTTTAATGGGCTAAAATTTGATATTATCAGTATATTGTGAACGGTCGAACAACCAATGGAGGTGACTTTATATGTCAAGGATTTCAGTCGATCAAGTGAAGCACGTAGCAAACTTAGCACGATTAGCGATTACAGAAGAGGAAGCAGCGAAGTTTACGAATCAGCTTGATGCAATTATCTCTTTTGCTGAAGAGTTAAATGAACTTGATACAACAAATATTGAACCAACTTCTCACGTGTTAAACATGACGAATGTTTTACGAGAAGATGTTGCAAAAGAAGGTTTACCTATCGATGAGGTGTTAAAAAATGCGCCTGATCACAAAGGTGGACAAGTACGTGTGCCATCAATTATAGAATAAGGAGGGGCGAGGCATGTCATTATTTGATCATAAAGTATCAGAATTACATAAACTTTTACACAAAAAAGATATTACAGTTACAGATCTTGTTGATGAGTCGTATAAACGAATTAACGAGGTTGAAGATAAAGTCAATTCCTTTTTAACGTTAAATGAAGAAAATGCACGTGCATATGCGAAACAATTAGATGAAGCGATTGGGAATAAGGATGAATATGGCCTTTTATTCGGACTTCCAATAGGACTTAAGGATAACATCGTCACAAAAAATCTTCGTACAACATGCGCGAGTAAAATCCTAGAAAACTTTGATCCGATTTATGATGCTACTGTTGTTAAAAAGTTATATGATGCTGAAACAGTTACAATTGGTAAGTTAAATATGGATGAATTTGCGATGGGATCTTCGAATGAGAATTCTGGTTTTCACGTAACAAGAAACCCGTGGAATACTGACCATGTACCTGGAGGTTCAAGTGGTGGCTCAGCAACTGCAGTTGCAGCAGGTGAAGTACTATTTTCACTTGGTTCTGATACGGGAGGGTCAATACGTCAGCCAGCAGCATTTTGTGGAGTTGTTGGATTTAAACCGACATATGGTAGGGTGTCTCGCTTTGGCTTAGTAGCTTTCGCATCATCATTGGATCAGATCGGACCAATTACACGTACTGTTGAGGATAACGCTTATTTATTACAAGCAATTGCAGGGCATGATCAAATGGATACTACTTCAGCTGACGTTGAAGTGCCTGATTTTATATCTTCCTTAACTGGAGATGTAAAAGGGTTGAAAATTGCTGTTCCAACTGAATATATTGGTGAAGGTGTATCTGAAGATGTTCGTAAGTCAGTTCTCGAAGCGCTAAAAGTTCTTGAAGGCTTAGGTGCTACATGGGAAGAAGTCTCACTTTCACATTCAAAATACGCATTGGCTACGTATTACTTACTTTCGTCTTCAGAGGCTTCGGCTAATCTTGCACGCTTTGATGGGGTGCGTTATGGTTACAGAACGGATAATGCTGAAAGCTTAATCGACATGTACAAGCAAACACGTAGCGAAGGCTTTGGCGAAGAAGTTAAGCGACGTATCATGCTTGGTACGTTTGCACTAAGCTCAGGATATTATGACGCATATTATAAAAAAGCGCAGCAAGTTCGGACATTAATTAAAAAAGATTTTGAAGATGTGTTTGAAAAATATGATGTGATTATAGGCCCTACAACGCCAACACCAGCATTTAAAATAGGCGAAAATATTGAGGATCCATTAACGATGTATGCCAATGATATTCTCACAATTCCAGTGAACCTTGCTGGAGTACCAGGTATTTCAGTTCCATGTGGACTCTCAAACGGGCTTCCGCTAGGCTTACAAATAATCGGTAAACACTTTGATGAAGCAACGGTTTATCGTGTTGCACATGCATTTGAACAAGCAACTGACCATCATAAAGCAAAACCAGTATTGTAAGGGGTGAGAAGAAGATGAACTTTGAAACGGTAATAGGGCTTGAAGTCCACGTAGAACTAAAGACAAAATCAAAAATCTTTTCAAGTAGTCCGACTGATTTTGGTGCCCCCCCAAATACGCAAACGAGTGTAATTGACCTTGGTTACCCGGGTGTGCTACCTGTGTTGAATAAGCAGGCAGTCGAATTTGGAATGAAGGCAGCCATGGCACTAAATTGTGAAGTAGCAACACATACTAAATTTGACCGTAAAAATTATTTTTATCCGGATAATCCAAAGGCTTACCAAATCTCTCAATTTGACAAACCAATAGGAGAAAACGGTTGGATTGAAATAGAAGTAAACGGTCAAAAGAAAAAAATTGGCATTACCCGCTTGCATTTAGAAGAAGATGCAGGAAAATTAACACACTCTGGGGGCGGCTATTCATTAGTTGATTTCAACCGTCAAGGAACGCCACTTGTAGAGATTGTTTCAGAGCCAGATATTCGTACACCTGAGGAAGCATATGCATATTTAGAAAAACTAAAATCCATTATTCAATTTACTGGAGTGTCAGATTGTAAAATGGAAGAAGGCTCACTGCGCTGTGATGCTAATATTTCTTTGAGACCAATTGGGCAGAAAGAATTTGGTACGAAGACAGAACTGAAAAACTTAAACTCATTTGCTTTTGTTCAAAAGGGTCTTGAATTTGAAGAAAGACGCCAAGAAGCAGTGTTACGTTCTGGTGGAATTATTGAGCAAGAAACACGTAGATATGATGAAGCAAGTAAAAAGACGTTGCTCATGCGCGTCAAAGAAGGTTCTGATGACTATCGTTATTTCCCCGAACCAGATTTAGTTGCTTTACATATTGATGACGAATGGAAGGAACGCGTACGTTCTGAAATTCCAGAGCTCCCAGACCAAAGGCAAAAAAGATATGTAGAAGAACTTGGGTTACCTGCCTATGATGCACAAGTACTTACACTAACTAAGGAAATGTCTGACTTTTTCGAAGCTACCGTTAACCACGGCTCGGACGCTAAGCTTGCTTCAAACTGGATAATGGGTGAAATCTCCGCCTATTTAAACGCTAATCAGCAAGAAATTACTGATATAGCCATTTCCCCTGAAGGGTTAGCAAGCATGGTCAAACTAATCGAAAATGGTACAATTTCATCAAAAATTGCTAAAAAAGTCGTTAAAGAGCTTATCGAAAAGGGTGGAGACGCCGAGAAAATCGTTAAAGAAAAGGGCCTCGTTCAAATCTCTGATCCAGCCCAGCTTACTCCTATTGTTGTTGAAGTGCTTGATGCAAATCCACAATCAGTTGAGGACTTCAAAAGCGGGAAAGAAAAAGCCATTGGCTTCTTAGTTGGACAAATTATGAAAAAAACAAAAGGTCAAGCGAATCCACCAATGGTCAACAAACTGTTGATGGAAGAAATAAAAAAGAAATAAGATATTACAAACACTCTTCAACTAATGCTTGAAGAGTGTTGTTTTGTTATAATAGAATTTATATGGAAAAATATGTATGTCGGATAAGGAGTTTACATTAGTAAGGGGGAGAATCAGTTGAAGTTTAATACGATTCCATTTCTAAAGGATGCTAAAAATGCAAAATTAATTCATGAAGGCTTTTCTGAAGATGAAAAATGGAAAATTGATGAATGTTATTTATTGAGATTCTATCCTAAGAGCAATATAGAAACTTTGACTTGGCAAGCTAATTTAATCGAGCAAGCATATGAGTCTGGTTGTCAGGTTCCAAATGTATATGATTTAGGTGTATGGGAAGAAATACCTTATATGATTGTTGATTATGTAAAAGGTAAAAATGCAGAATTGATGATGGATAAGTTATCAGAAGATGAGCAGTATGAACTTGGTAAGGAAGTGGGGGAGCTGCTTACTAAATTACATGCTGTACCTATTGCTGAGTCTTCAGTATGTTGGGAAGAGCTTTGGACAAAACGTGTTGAACGACTTTCACCACAATATAAAGAGATTTTTCAAAGTTCGTCAAGACACCTTTCAGTTCTGGACTTTATTAAGGACAATCTAGTATTAATGGCTAATCGCCCTGTTGCTATTCAACATTACGATTTACATCCTGCAAATATAATCGTTAAGCACAAAAAGCTTGTTGGTATGATTGATTTGCAGAAAATCACTATTGCTGACCCTTATCATGAATTTTATAAAATGGAGTATTTCACAACACCTATTAGTCAAGCATACGCTCGTGGTATCATCGATGGCTATCATCAGGATGGTGTGCCAACATTATTTTGGCAACTTCATCGTTTATATGCAGCGATACATATTATTTCTGCTAAAGTATGGGGACATCAAGTTGCTTTAGATCAAAAGGATAAATTTATGCGCCATACACTTAGAACGCTAGATGAATGGGACGATTTCAAAAGAGAGATTCCTAGTTGGTATAATAGCAATCATTAAAGAGATTAATAATGATATATTAGGTAGTTTAGTTATATTTTTTTGCATGTTTAATTAACATGAACATCAAAACTAACTTGTTTAATACATTCTCTTCGTAATTACACATATACAAATATCCGTAACTTCTAATTTACGTGTTTAGTACTTTTAAGGAGCGCTGTTTTACATACAGTTGTTTCTTTCCATACTTATAAACTATCGTTCGAGATACCTTGTCAACTTTCTGAATTTAAGAGTCCGGTTACAAAGGCTGTTTTCGCTTGTTTATTGCTTTTCGTTCTTAGATATATGAACGTACATCTAGCGTTTCTTTTCTATTTTTACAATTGTTGAAGTTTCATAAAACTCAAACAACAAATTTTACGAAACGACCCTTAATAAAAGTGTCTATGATAAACATGAAATCTGCTTGGGGATAATAAAATGTATTATCAAATAGTCCTTTAAAGGAGGCTACGATTAAATTGGATCAAAAAGAAGTTTTATTAGAACAAATGATAACTTGTCATGAGCAAAAGAATTGGTTTGTACCACTTACTGTTGCCCTTGAAGGGGTTTCAGCGGATCAGGCTATGTGGAAAGAAGGGGACAGCAACTCCATATGGGAAATAGTTAACCATTTAACTTTTTGGAATGAGCGATATTTGAAGTTTTTTAAGGGAGGTCCACTACCTCAAGGTAAAGTCGTTAATGATGATACGTTTGATTTGTCTAAGGTGAATGATTCTAACGAAGAATGGGTAACTGCCGTATCTCATCTTTGTAACATTATGTCTGAATGGATAGCTGTCGTGAAAGAAAGTGATCAAGATAAACTTTATAGCATAGCGCATATTGAGTATGGTACATCATGGTCTTCAATGATTGCTAACTTTAATACTCATAATGCATATCATATTGGCCAAATTGTTCAAATACGAAAGATACAAGGGATATGGGATTCATCAGCTGGAGTCAACTAAATCTCTAAAATTAAGCTGTTATCATTTACACCTTTTGTTAAGGTAGTTATGTGATAATGGAAAATGTTGTTATTTGTAAGGGTGGAAAACAGCTAAACTTTGTGGCAGTAGGTCTAAAATCAGTATCTCCATAAAAATGGTAAGAGTGCCAAAATGTCGACGCTGATACATCACCACTATCTGCATAAAGATTAGCTGTTTTTATATTGGAACTGGGAATGTAAATTTCTTTGAAAGTTACTAATGCCATCTTCAATATATGTTTTACAAGTCAAACAAAATTCCCATGAGAGAATAGATGATTACAGTTGAAAATAAGATAGTCATATGGAAAAGAGAAAATATAAACATTGACTTTGCCCATTTTTCCGAATCCATTCTTTTATAACCATAAATACTTAAAACAAGCCATGAAATACTTAACAGAAGTGCCACGAGCATTAACCCGGTGCTTAAAGATACGAAAAGAAAACTAATTAAAATTAATACAACTAAGTAGACATTTGTTTGTATATATGTTCTTTTAACCCCTTTGATTACTGGAAGCATTGGAACATTTGCAGCTTGATATTCACTGTGTTTCCGAATAGCAATAGCATAGAAGTGAGGCATTTGCCAAATAACTGTAATGACAAAAAGACCGAGAATGGCAGGGTGTGTAACATCTGGATAAATAGCAGCCCAACCTATAAGTGGAGGCATTGCTCCAGAAATACTTCCAATTTCTGTATTGTAAATTGTTCTTCTTTTGCTCCACATCGTATAAGGGACAACATAAAAAAACAAGCCCAAAAACCCGAGAAGTGCTGCTAAAGGAGTCGCTAATGATAATATTATTATTCCAATGATGGACATGAAGCTACCTAGCCATAGGACGGTCTTAGGCTGTATTTCTCCTGTCACAGTGGGTCTGTTTTTTGTTCTTTCCATTATTGAATCAATATCTCTGTCATACAAGTTATTAAAAGCTCCAGCTGCACCCATTACTAAAATAGAACCGATGGTAGCATAAATTATTTCAGGTATTTTCTCAATGAGATTCAATTGATACGTATATAAAGCCAATGTCAACCCAGCAAACATAGGAAACAGATTGGATTTAATGATCCCAGTCTTAACAGTTTGCGCTAAAATTTCCGATAATGTACGCTTTGACATTGTTAAGTTTTCTTCCTTATTCATGATGACCCTCTTCTCTTTGGACTAGATGATCTGAATGTTTATTACTATACTCGAGAATAACATGATTGATGTTGATCTACAAAATTAAAAGCTTACATTTTACATTTCATATTGAATTTACAAACTAATTGGTATGTTTGTCAAGAGAAGGGAGTTATAACTTATCTATTTGAAAAATGGTTATGTTATGCAATGTTATCATTTTGCAAGAGTGTACTCTGCTGGTGAAAAAATTACGATGACGGTAAGGTCTTTTTTTATGTCATAAAATTGATGTTTCACATTTTTCTCTACAAATACAAAAGATCCGTCCTTAACTGTAAAGTGATTCTCACCGACGAACATTTGTGATTCACCACTTATAATAAAATAAAGCTCATCCTCTGTATGTGGTTGTTGAGTATCAATCTCACCAGCTTTTAGCTCATATATACCTACACTCATTGAAGAGGTATTAAAAAACTCATTATATGAGTGTTCTGAGCCTTTGAATTTATTCATCAGCTCCTGTAGGTTAAATATATTCTCCATTTCGAATCAGCTCCTTATTAATCATTTATTATTCTGAATATTCTATAATATATTAATGAATTTTACAATTACATTTATATTTAAAATGAAAAACGAATATTAGAAGTTAGTTTGTTTTTCGTAATTGTTATTATTTGGGTTGTGAAAGGGGAGAATTCTACATTTTTGTAAAGGCTTTTTTCTAAATGGTATTAATTTAATAACAATATCAACAAAGTAAAAAAATCCTTAGAAATCGTTGTTTTCGCAATAATTGTAGCTTGTCGTAATAGAGCTAAATACGATTATGATTAACGTTCGTGGCATTTTTTCTATTTTTAAAATCTATGTGCGCTCATAAAACTCATCGTACTTCTCATTATTAATAACAATAGTAACAAAGTTAAAAAAGCCTTAGTAAATGTAATACAATGTTAACGCGATCGATAAGAAATGATAATATAGTTTCTATCGTTCAACTTATAGGAATGGATGGAGGAAAATAAATGAGCTTGCCAAATTGTCCGAAATGTAATTCACCATATACGTACGAAGATGGGATTCTACTAGTGTGCCCAGAATGTGCTCATGAGTGGAGTTCTGAGGGAGACGTCGAAAATAATGAAGATCAGAAGGTGATTAAAGATTCGAATGGGAATGTCTTGAAAAACGGTGATTCTATAACAGTCATTAAAGACCTTAAAGTTAAAGGTAGCTCATTAGTCGTAAAGATGGGGACCAAAGTAAAGAACATTCGTCTAGTTGAAGGAGATCATGATATTGATTGTAAAATTGATGGCCTTGGGGCTATGAAGTTAAAATCAGAATTTGTTAAAAAGGTATAGTGACACACAGCAGAAATATTGAACATTACATAAACATTTAGGTATATGATGTGGCTGTTAAAATGGAGACAAGTTATTAAAAAAAGAGAAGGAAGCTCCAAGTGGAGTTTTCTTCTCTTTAAATGGATATTTCACTTGACGGCTTCCTGTTGTTTTTTACATGTTTAAGCTCAGCAACGATCATGAAGCTGACAATAACAAGTAGGAGCCAAGAGCTGATTTTTCCAATATGCACAATCTCCCATGTCTGTTCTTGATTCGGATACGCCCATGCACCAAAAAAGGTAGCGATATTCTCTGCAATCCAAATAAAAAATCCTATTAGGATAAAAGAAAGTGCTAGAGGCATTTGATAAATTGTTTTGTTAACCGTAAAGGATACGAATGTTTTAAGGAAAACAAAGAGAATTGTAAGCTTTAATACCCAGCGAACATCAAAGATGAAGTGATGTGTGTAAAAATTAAAATAGATTGCAGCTCCTAAAATGATTACAATCCATGAAGGAGGCCAACTGTTCAATTTTAAATCAAATCTTCTCCATGCCTGACACATATAACTAGCTACACTTGCATACATAAACCCGCTATACAGAGGAACACCGTATATTTTTGTAACTGCGTTCTCAGGGTAAGACCATGATCCCATATGAACCTTATATAACTCAAGAGCAAGTCCAATTAAATGGAAAACAAAAATAACTTTAACTTCATCTGCAGTTTCATACTTAAATATTACTAATAAAATTTGAGTTATTACGCAAATGAGCAGTATAAGGTCATATCGAGCAAGAAAGGGAATTTCAATAAATTTTGTAAGTGCAAGGGAAAGAAAAATAATAACGGGAAAGACGCAGGACCGTGCCTGTTCAAAACCAAAATAGAAAAAGTTACGTAAATGTTTCATATATAAAGCACCTCATAAAACCCCAGTAATATAGTTGTAAGTATGGGTGGAAATGAAAAAAAAATCTATAGTAATAATTGGTTATATGTACTAATATTGGTTATTAATCGTAATAGTAGCATAGATGACTGCAAAGTACGATACACTAAGTAACAATTTAGTGAAGTTAAGTTAATTTCTAGTTAACTATCTATGCAAAAACGACAAGAAACAGCCCCGATTTTTTTCTTTAAAGGCTGTTTTCGCATTGATTGTTGTTTTTCGTACAACAAGAGTTCGTGACAGCTTTTCCTTTGTACAACGAAGACTAACAATAAAGACGACTGTTTATGGTAATGATAACAAAAACACCAAAGTTTACGAAAAGAGGCTTATATGGAGCTACGAATCGTTCTATGTAATGGTTATGTCGTAGGTGTGTGATTAAGAATAACGTAAATTGATGCGCAGGGAGTAACTTGTATGTTATTTCTCTATCTCAATGAATTCTCTAAGTAACTTCCAATTGTTTTCTTCTCGTCTCCAAATAAACATGCATTTCGCATATGCAGGTGAACCATTTATTATGCTAACCTTTGTGCCTAAAATGATATGTTCATCTCCATTATTACGTTCTGTAATAGAAAGGGGTTCCAATGTCATTTCAGTATTCTCATCATATTGTTGTAAGACTGCATTAATATCATAATTGTAGTCATATTGTTCGGGATGATTAAGGTTTGAATTTCCCCAAAACCCTATAAAATTTTTTGACAAATATTTTCTAATGTCATCTCCATTTTTACTTTTAAATCCCTCATTCCAAGACTTATAATATCGGTCCAACACTTCTTGAATGGTATCCATAGCATTCCCTCCTTATAAAATGATACGTATTAAATTTCAATAAAGACACTATTAATCCTTCAATAAATGTTCGACATGATATGTCAAGCTATACTTTCTCGTGCAACTGATGCTAGCTTTCGTGTCCGAGATTACTAGAAAAATGAATGGTCAATAAAAAGGGTTATATGATCATTTTGTTAATGTGCAGGAATTAAAACATCATGAATCGAAGCATATTTTATAGAGTAATATGCAATTTAATTGTAGGAAAAATAGGATTGGAAGTTGATAGACGTAAATGATCGTGTAATTTCGATTGTAACTAAGCTAAGCAGGTGTTAAGGAGGATAAGATGTGTAAAGATTATATAATTAAGAAAAAATTAATGTTAACTGACTGGAGTCAGTCATTAAATAATATGAGAGAGGAATTATGGCTCAAGCCTATTAAAAAGGGGTCTTGGGCTACAGGTGACATTATCTCTCATTTTAAGTTATGGGATATATTTCTAATAGAGAATAGGCTCTGTTATTTAGTTAGAGGAGAAGCTTTTCCAAAAATAGAAGTTGATGTTGAAGGTATGAATAAAAAAGCTTCTGACTATGCTAGGTCGGGTATTTCAAAGAATGATTTAATAGGTGAATTTATTTCAGTTCGTAAAGAATTGGTTTCTATAATAAATCATATTCCTGTAGAAAAATTTAATCAACCGTGTAAAGGTAAAGAGCATTTAACTTTATGTGATTATCTTTCAAGCATGGTAGATCATGATATACATCATAAAAAACAAATTGATGATTTCTTAGCAATGTCGTTGTGAAAAGCCTAGCTATTAGGATGGTTATATAAATCAATCAAATATACTCCGATAAAAGAGTATATTTGATTGATTCTGCTAATCTTTTTTACTTAATCGATATTCATCCTCTAACATACTCATTAAAATAGCATCATGGTATTGATGATCGTAATATAGTCTGTCCCGTTGTATACCCTCTTTTTTAAACCCCAATTTCTCATAAACATGTAATGCTCGTTTGTTAAACGAAAATACCTCCAGTTCGATACGATGAAGGTTTAATATTCCGAATCCGTATTCCAACATTAAGGAAATCGCTTCACTTCCGTAACCTTTACCTTGATGTTGATCAGCATCTATAGCAATACGTATGCTAGCACTGCGGTTAATAGTATCAATATCCTGTAAGGCGATGTCAAACACCTGTGCTTGGGTCATTGCTTTTACATACGTTATTAAAGTCACCAATAGGAAAAGGTTTAGCTCATATTACGGTTACTGAGACGTTTAAACCTGAACGTGTGCCTGAAGGCTATAAAGAAGAATTTTATACTTTAGCATTCCGCCCAGTTAATTTTAGAGCTAATCGGAAAGATGTACTTACGTTTCCAATCACATCAAAGAAGATAAGTGAAAAATATAAAGAGATCAAAGCGCCACTCCTCATAATGGTAGGGGGAAATGATCCATTTCGTTCTACAAGAGAACAAGGGCAGCGGTTAATGAAAGATATTCCACACGCACAATATAAGCTTATTCCAAATGCAGGTCATATGATACCAGATATACATCCAAAGCTAGTTTTACATCATATTAGCACTTTTTTTACTGAAATAAATATATAACACAACCTAATACAATAGAATATGCGCGCATAAAATAGCAAACATTTGGTATTTTATGTTAATCTAGTAATGATTAATACTTAGATTGTCGGTAGTGTAAGAGCATGACGTGAAGGAGGGTGAAATGAAGTTTAACCATGTTTGTAAACTTGTATTAATATTTTCTTTCACACACATGTTACTATTACCAAGCAGCTCTTTTGCAACTGAGTGGGCGTATGAATTTGTCGTATGGAAAGGTTATTCGTATGAAGTGCTTGATGAAGCTGTGACGAATGTAAGTAGGAAAATAGGTAAAGTAACTAGATATTCAGATATGGAATCTTACTCAGGTAATTTTTCGAATGCTTATAAGGAAGGTACGAAATATTACGCTATTCAAGGTATAAGTACAGATGAAGCCATTGCAGTGCAAGTTGAAGATGGGGTTTATAAAAAAGCTGTTAGAAGAGGGGAACATAAGGGTGTTTCATCGCCAGCTTTATTTATTATAGGAGCTTTTGTACTCCTTATCATTGGTGCATTCTATGTTGAAAAGAAGTTGAAGAAATGAAAAATTGTTATTGAATGATATAAAATTGTCACCTGCTTACATGGGGTGCGGTTAATAGAATTTATGGGGGTGAAGAAATGCCTTATATTAATCTTCAAATAACAAAAGGTGCAAGTCGAGAACAAAAAGAGCAAATCGTTAAAGATTTTACAGAAACTCTCGGTCGTGTATTAGGAAAAAAGCCCGAGCACACTCATATTGTTATACAAGAAATTGAAGATGAAAACTGGGGATTTGCTGGTGTTTTAACGGACGAATATCGCAAAAACACTTCACAGTAATCATTTCAATAGGCTGTTTTCGTATTAATTACTTTTGCTTTTCCTAATTAAAAGCTAATCATGAATATTTAGGGGGATCTTTTCACCTCTAAAGTACATCAATTAATCAAATGTAAGGGAAAAAGAAACAAAATTTACGAAAATAGCCTTTCAATAAAATGTTATAACTTCTTGTCCTTATATCTAGATCCAGTAATAACAAATATAATAAGTTCATTTGCAAAGCTGATCCTGTTACAAAATAGGAGTCAGCTTTTTTATTTGGTTGTTTTATTATTTGATTATTGTTGTTAGTAGGTTTGTTTGACTCGGTAGGAATCGTGTAAGCATTACTTAACGGTGTTATTTTAGTGCAGTTTGTACAAGGTAATATTACTATCTACACCATTATTTCCAAAAAAAGTACATTTTTTTATTTTATATACTTGAAAGAAGTATATGTATGTGTTAAATTTATTTCATGAATAGAATAAGTTTAATAAAAGGTCATTTAGAAATGTGTGTACTGTCGATTTTGTCAAAGAAAAAAAGCTATGGGTATGAAATTATGAAGGAGTTAGAACAACACAATTTAAAATTGAAAGGAGTAGGCAGTATTTACCCAATATTGACGAAGTTAAAAGATCAAGAATGGGTAGATACTTATCGTGAAATGACAGATAGTGGTAAAGTTCGTGTGTATTATGAAATTAACGATCAAGGAGAATTGTATCTTCAAAAGAAAATTGATGAATGGTTAGAGTTACAGAGTGATATTAAATCTTTACTAAATAGTGGATTAAAGGGAGAGGATTTTGAATGAAAATGGAATTAAGCATTGCAGAACAACAATATGTAAACAAAGTGCTTGATGAGTTAAAAAGGTACCAAATAAGCTCAAAAGAAAGAAGTCGTATTAAAGAGCAGCTTCTGGAACATATACAAGAAGCTCGTGAGCATGGTGATGATGCGATTAGTGAATTAGGAGATCCTGCTACATTTATTACTGATTTTTTGGAAGTCAACGGTATAGATTCAGCTGCTGGACTTAAACAAATACAACAAAGTAAACCAAAGAAAGGTATGTTATTTCCAATAGGAGTGCTTACCCTCATCGTAACCTATCTTTGTACACAGTTCATATTTTCTATGTCATTAACTAGAGCATTTGATCCAACATACTCGAATGATACGTTTAACTATAATATTTTATACCAGATCTCAGATAATACATGGTGGAATGCTATGCTAATGGTTTTTAGTCTTGCAATTTCCTTGTTAGTGTCATTACTAGTAGTGGTTTATTTACGTAAAGTAAGATATAAGAGGTGAAGATATGAACGTAAGAAAAAGTATAGGTAAAGTTATACTGGTATCCTTATTACTTCATCTGTTTTTCTTCAATCAACAAGAACCTCGAGCTTTCGCAGAAGAAGACTTGAAGAATACGATCGGAAAATATGTAGAGTCTTACTTAGAGGAGCAACGAATACCAGGTGCTTCAATTGCAATTGTTAAAGATAAAGAACTATTTTTTTCGCAAGGCTGGGGGGTGACTGGAGAATCTGAGGAGGAGGTTACGACTCGAACTCCGTTTACTGTTGGATCAATTAGTAAATCCTTAACGGGCTTAGCGGTTATGAAATTAATTGAAGAAGGTACCGTTCAACTAGACGATCCTATTCAAATGTATCTTCCTTGGTTTTCCCTTAAAGATAAAGAAGCAGCATCTAAAATAACGATCGAGCAATTACTTACTCAAACGAGTGGTATAAGTACATACTCTGGCTTATTATTATCAGACCAAGGTTCTCAAGGTTTCAATGCGATTAAGAACAATGTGGAAAGTCTCTCAGACACTAAGTTAACAGCTACACCAGGAGAAAAACATCAATATAGTAATGCTAACTACTTAATTCTTGGTGCCCTTATAGAGGAAGTAACGAATCAAACATATAGTGAGTATATGGAAGAGCAAGTATTTTCGCCGTTAGGTATGAATAATGCTGCAGCAGATAATGATACAGCATATGAAAGAGGGTATTTAGCTGGGTACCAGTCATGGTTTGGAATTCCACGAAAAAGTTCAGTAACATATGATAATGGTGGAGCACCCTATGGGTACATCACGGCTAGTGCAGATGATATGGTTCAATTCATACATTTTCTCAGTCAACAAGATGGAAATTCATTGCTAAATGAAAAATATATGAACCTTTATTTAACTCCTCATGTTCAAACAGGTGATAATCGATTCTATGGTTTAGGTATTAGAATTTCAAACCCATATTCTGAGGATAAAATAGTATGGCATTCAGGTTCTACGCCTGATTCGCACTCTGAAGTATTTTATCTTCCTGAATCAAAGTGGGGTGGTGTCATTCTCACTAATAAAAATCATGCTTTAGAAGAAATGGCACTTGTAAACCTTAAACAAGGAATTTTAAACATTTTACATGGTGATGAACCAGTTGAAATATCGAAGTTCAATCCTATCGCTCAGTTAATTATATTAGGAATAGTTGTTCTATTAATTATGTTGTTTGTTTACCGTTTAATTACCGTTAAATCAGTAAAAGTTCGACGAAGAAAAGGGTGGAGCATCATTGGTATGTTGCTATTAGTATTAGCATTTGCCATCAAGCCGGTATTTAGTTTTAGCGTTGGATCACCTTGGCATTCAATTAAAGTATTCGGTCCGGACGTTGCGATCCTTACTAATTTAATGATGATTCTTCTAGCATTGAACGGCATATTATCAATCTACATTTCTTTAAAATATAAAAAGTCGAAGGAACATGTAATAGCAGCATAGTTTTATCGATCAGAAGCTACGTCTTCCAGTCTCTCAAGTCATTTCGTCAAAGGGAACAGTGCCTTGAAACGAAATGACTCTTAGGCATGTCGGAGAAGACCATAGTGCTTACGCTTTTCATACAGTCATTTATTTTAAAATAAACTGAACTAATTTTGTGCTTAGTTCTTCGTCAAGAGGCAAATTTGCATTTGTATATGTTGCAAGATTTCCTGTTCTATCAGGAGGAGCTTGTTTTAATATATGATTCATTCCTTCTATAATAAATAATTCAGCTTGAGGGTTTGCTTCTTTAAGCAGATGTGCTTCTTTTTCAGTTACTTGTATATCGTTTGTCCCATTTACAATTAATAGGGGTATGTTGAGTGAACTAATAATATCTACTGGATTATATGTAAACCAAGAAATTAAATAAGGTTGCACAGAAGGCCTAAATAAAACATTTAATTCTTGAGAAACATCTGTTACTTGTTTTCCTTGCTTAAGTTGATTCAGAATATTTTTCGTTTCGTCCATTAATTTTGGCGGTAATTGTCCATCAAGTTGTTCGAGCAAGAGCTTATCGGCCGACTGCCCTACACCAGCTAAAGAAATAAATTTATCAACCGCCACTTCTTGTGCAGCTATCATTCCAATTAATGAACCTTCACTATGTCCAATGATATTTACTGAAGCAAATCGGCTATCTTTTTGTATATAATGAACAATTGCTACAACATCATTTACGTATGATTCGATTGTTAAGTCTTCTTCCTTGTTAAAGAGGTCTGTATTATCTCCTACACCTCGTTTGTCATAGCGCAGAGTTGCAATACCACGTTCATTCAAGGTATCAGAGAGCATTTTTAGACTATTGTTCTTACCGTTTGCCCCGACTGTATTCCCATCTTTGTCTGTAGGACCAGAGCCCGCAATAATAATAGCAATAGGTAGAGAATCCGTTCCCTCTGGTATGTCGAGAACAGCTGTTAAAGTACCATTTTCAACTGGAATTGAAAGTGTGTTTTTCTCTATTGTCCCGTTTTTTAGCTGTTCTTCAGATTGATTGGAACAGGCTATAATTAATAAGGACATGATTAACAAAATCCCTTCAGTCAGTGTTTTCTTCATTGTAAATCACCTCTTAATGTAAGACTGTTTTCCCGTTAGAACATATATGTATACAGAACTGGGTGCGTGTCTTCTATTATTCTATATAAACAATGACAGCCGTATAAACCTCCATCTTACTGCTTTCATTTTATTGCCTTTTTTCACTTATTATGAATAACTAAAAATCCAATTTTATAGCCTGTAGAGAAGATAAGAAGCTGAACGTGAGTAGCCCTTATGTTGAAAAGCAACAATTAAAACAAAAACAGCCATGAGTCATTACTTGTTGAACATAGGTGAGAAAAAAATTGGAGTGAAGGTCTGATTGTTTTTATACTTTGACATATCTTATCCATGTTGTAGTTGAGATCTCCTTCTCACAACAAATGATACGAGGCAAGATAGTGTAAAAAATGACTATTATTATTCTAGGTATATTTTTATCTTGTGTGATAAATATATAATAGATTATGAATTGTGTAGAAAATTATTCCTTGTTAATTGAAGAGTAACTAGATTGAGTAAATTAATTATCTATCTTATAGGTAGAGAGTATCGATAATACGATGAATATAAAAATAACAAGTAATGAAAGGGACGATAGTTATGCAAATTAAAAGAACAGACATCAATTCAGTGATATCAAAAGTTGTTAAAGAAACAACGTTTTCTGGAGTCATTTTACTAAAGGATGACAAGAATAATATTTTTGAAGAAAGTCATGGCTACGCAAATAGATCAGAAGAGATTGCTAACACAATAAAAACACGCTTTGGAATTGCCTCTGGCTGTAAATTATTCACTTCTATTGCTATTTGTCAGTTAGTAGAGAAGGGATTATTATCATTCAATACAAGGCTCGATGAGTGTTTAGAATTTGAATTCCCACACTTTGATGAAGCAGTAACGATTCATCACCTGTTAACCCATACTTCAGGTATCCCTGACTATTATAACGAGGAAGTTATTGAAGATTATGAAGACCTGTGGAAAGATAGACCAATGTATGTGATGAACACTTTAAGAAGCTTTCTGCCAATGTTCCAAAACGAGAAAATGTTGTTCACACCTGGCGAGAGATTTCATTATAATAATACCGGATTTATCTTGTTAGGACTCATTGTAGAGCAACAAACAGGTTTAAGTTTTACAGAGTATGTCGAACAGCATATTTTTATGCCATGCGGTATGAGAGAGTCAGGTTATTTTTCACTTGACAGACTACCTAAAAACACAGCTATTGGCTATATAGATAACGATGAAGAGGGTACATGGAGGACAAATACTTACGCTATTCCTATAAAAGGTGGTGCTGATGGTGGTGCATTTATAACTGCCCCTGATATGATGAAATTTTGGAATGGGCTATTTAGTTATGAATTATTAAGTGAAAGGTGTACTAACGAATTGTTAACTCCACATACTCATGAAGATGGTGATGACTACTATGGGTATGGTATATGGATTAAGAAAAAGAATAGTAGAATTTATAAATATCATGTAATGGGGTACGATCCAGGCTTATCATTTCACTCATCTTTTTACCCTGATAGTGGTGTGACGATGGTCATCACTTCAAATGATGAAAAGGGAGGCCCATATAAAATAACTAGAACGCTAGAAGAGCATGTATTGGATGTTTGATAGGTTACAAAATTGCAGGAAATACTATTGTTAATCTCAGACGAAGTAGCAGCTAAAGTCAAGCACTGTTCTTTAGCTGCTTTAACTTTGTTAGCAATTTACTAGACATGCATTTTATTTACTCCAACGAAAGGTAATCCCTCCCCATCCAAGACCCGCGCCGCAACCAACTAGTACGATTAAATCTCCATCATTAATGTTTCCTTTCTTTCATTTTATATGGAGCAATCATGTTACAAGTTTTCCAGGTCGTAAATTATTATTAAAGTAGTTTGTAGCATGCTATACTTCTATTAGGAGGGTTACTACTATGAAAAAACTACTATTAACAGGATTTGTTCCGTTTTTAGATAATCCTATTAATCCAACTGAAGACATTGTGAAAAAATTAGATAAAACGACTATCGGAAATTATGAAGTGTTTGGTCGTGTGCTACCAGTGGAATTTGCAAAGTCAGGTAAAGAAATAATAAAGCTATATGAGGACATTGAACCTGACGCTGTTATTTCGTTAGGATTAGCGGCTGGCAATAACCGAATAACACCAGAAAGAATTGCAATTAACTGTAATGATGGTGCTGTTGACAATACGGGTGCAGCTATGAAAGACCAGCTGATAAATATTGAAGGGCCTGATGGTGTTTTTTCAACATTACCAATTCGACGTTTTGTAGATGCTTTACAAGAGGAAGGACTCCCTGCAGAAATCTCTAATTCTGCTGGCACTTATTTATGTAACAATGTGATGTATACTATGCTTACATATTTGCACCAGCATAATAAACCAGTTCCGTCAGGGTTCGTCCATATTCCAGCTTCCCATGAGCTTGCCTTGAAAAATAGGAAGCTACCAAGTTGGTCTAGTGAAGATTTAATAAAGGCAGTTACAACGATGATTGGTGTGTTAGATGAAGCGTAATTAACCAAAGGTTGTTTACAATCACCATTTAATTAGTAGTGAGTATTTAGCAAATAAACTGTATACTCGCTACTATTTTAGTTGTATAGAATTATGGTTGAAAAAATGTGTGGGGTCACGTCGAACATTTATCATTATTAACCTCTCACAATGACAAAAATATAGGGTGATCGATTTGAAGCCATTTGCATTTTATCCTATTGGTGATTCAGGAATAAAGATTCAATTAAGCGATGATATCTCGTTACATACTAATAAGAATATTCATCAAGTCTGTAAGGTGTTAGAGGAGAGAAAGGTAGATGGAATCGTAGAGATTGTGCCATCCTACCATTGCTTTTACGTATACTATAACCCACTGAAACTGAAAATAATTCATATTGTCGATTCAGTAGAGCATGCCTTTCACCAGCTTGGAGCTCAAGGTGAGGAGCAGAATGAGGTCGTTTTAGTCCCAACTTTATATGGTGGGGAATATGGCATAGATCTCACTCGAGTGGCGCAAGAAAATGGTGTTTCAGAAAGTGAAGTTATTCAAATACACTCCAGTATAGATTATTTTATATACATGATGGGTTTTTTACCTGGATTTCCTTATTTAGGCGGAGTTGAAGAGGCAATTGCTACACCTCGTCTTACAAATCCTAGAACAAAGGTTGCTGCTGGTTCTGTTGGAATTGCTGACCGTCAAACAGGGATTTATCCAGTTGATTCGCCAGGTGGCTGGAACATCGTTGGGAGGACGCCTTTACCACTTTTTAATGCTGACTCTGCAAAGCCGTTTCTTTTTCATGCTGGACAGTATATTCGCTTTACACCTATTTCAGAGGATGAGTTTTACTTTATTCAGGAACAGGTGAATAACGATACGTACGTAGTGAAGGTAGTAAAAAAGTATAACTAAAAGAGCTATGACCATAGGGATAAAGAGGTGACTTTATGTTGAAAAGCATTGACTTAAACTGTGATTTAGGAGAGAGCTTTGGTGCATATACGATCGGGCAAGATGAGGCTGTCCTTGAGTATGTGACATCTGCAAATATTGCTTGTGGATTCCACGCTGGGGACCATAACGTCATGGCCAAAACAGTAAAACTTGCAAAGGAAAAAAATGTAGCTATCGGTGCTCACCCAGGGCTTCCAGATTTAATTGGCTTCGGTAGGAGAGAAATGAAAGTGTCTCCGGAAGATGTATATCATTTTGTTATCTATCAACTAGGAGCCTTACAAGCATTTTGCACAGTTCATAATGTAGACATGCAGCATGTGAAGCCACACGGAGCACTGTACAATATGGCTGTAAAAGATAGACAAATTGCCGCTGCTATAGCTAAGGCCGTTAAAGATGTAGATCCACAGCTCATCCTTTTTGGTTTAGCAAACAGTAAGCTTATCGAGGCCGGCCATGAACTGGGATTAACAACAGCATCTGAAGTATTTGCTGATCGGACATATCAACAAGATGGAACATTAACACCTCGCAGTGAACATAATGCACTCATTCATGATGACAATGTAGCAGTCAATCAAATAATTGGTATCGTTCAAGAAAAAACTGTAACGGCTATAACAGGAGAAAATATACATTTACATGCTGACACAGTTTGCGTTCACGGGGATGGTCCACAAGCGTTGATGTTCGTAAAGAAACTGTATAAAACATTAACAGACAAAGGATTTTCAATTAATAAAGTAGGTGGCTAGTATATGGGTAAGCCAATATTTTTTGTGAAAAAGAAGGGGTTATTTACAACATACCAAGATTTAGGTCGATATGGCTACCAAAAATATGGGGTGCCTGTTTCTGGTGCAATGGATCAATTGGCATTAAAGGTCGGTAACTTATTAGTTGGAAATTCCATACGTGAAGCGGGAATTGAAATTACGATGCTTGGGCCACTATTAATTGCAGAAAATAAATGTCTCATAGCAATCACCGGCGCTCATTTAGGAGCAAAAATAAACGGCAAGCCAGCACCATTGTGGAAAGCATTTTTGTTGAACAAAGGTGATGAACTCTCATTCTCTGGTCCGCAGAAAGGTATGCGTGCTTATATTACTGTAGCTGGTGGCTTTGATGTGCGTACAGTAATGGGAAGTAAATCAACTTATGAAAAGGCTGATATTGGGCAAGCAATCGATGATGGAGATATTATAAAATGTAATAATTCATATGAAGAGCACACGAAATCAAAACTACATCAAAACGGTAATGTCATACGAAATCATTGGCTTGCAACACATACTGTCCCTACATACGGAAAACATATTGTTGCTCGCATCATTAGTAGCCCTCATAGGGAACAATTCACGAGCACAAGTTTAAAAACATTCGCTCAAACTACGTATACAGTTAAACAAGCTGATCGCATGGGCTATCGCTTAACATCACCTTCACCCATTGAACATAACATCGGTGCGGACATCATCTCTGAACCAATACCAGTAGGCACAATCCAAATACCCGCAAGCGGTCAACCTATTATTTTAATGTCCGACAGACAAACGATTGGTGGTTATACAACGATAGGAACGGTCATCACTGCTGACATACCAAAAATCGGACAGCTCCCATCAGGTGGCACGATTCGATTTCAAGTTGTTACTGTAGATGTTGCACATATGCTAATAAAAGAAGAACGCACGATGCTTGCTCAAATCGCTTTAGGTGTTACTGGGTGTGGGGCACAAGCGTTAGCGCTTATAAATGAATGAGCGAGATATAACGTAAATGTATTTGGTGCAGGTCTATTGAACTTGAGAGTGTGAGCGAATGAAATAGTTGGACAGTAAAACTATTAATTTGGATAGTAAAACACCAAAGTTGGATAGAAACCTAACTAGTTTGGATAGTAAAACACCGAAGTTGGATAGTAAACAAGCCAGCTTGGATAGTAAAATACTAAAGTTGGATAGAAAACAAGCCAGCTTGGATAGTAAAATACTAAAGTTGGATAGAAAACTGGCTAGTTTGGACAGTAAAACACCGAAGTTGGCTAGAAAACGAGCTAGTTTGGACAGTAAAGCACCGAAATTGGCTAGAAACCCAGCTAGTTTGGGCAGTAAAGCACCGAAGTTGGCTAGAAACCTAGCTAGTTTGGACAGTAAAGCACCGAAGTTGGATAGAAAACTGGCTAGTTTGGACAGTAAAACACCGAAATTGGCTAGTAAACTAGCTGAAACGAACATAAAGCTACAAAATGTTATTGAAATTGTCTAAATTTCAGTAAGCTGAAAAAAACAATCAAGGTTCGATTGCTGTTTTCCAATTAAATCGTCTCCATTTATTTCAATTTTACAAACTTTACATGTGTAGCATGTTAAGTTGACACAAGGTCGCCTGAGTAAGGAACATTTTACTCTTCTGAAGGCGTTGGTTTTCAACTGCTCGTTCCCTATCTTTTCCTCACCCATTAACATCTCTGCAAGTGGATTAATTATCAGTGAACAATTGTATATCTCGATCAACAACTTTAAGAGGCTTTTTTTGAATGTGTATTTTTTTGTAGGGATTTTAATCAATTTAGGTGAAAATATAGTAGCAAAAGCAAATGTGCTTTTATATTTCGAAAATCTTTATTTGGTTTTCTTATGTTAAATGTTATTGCAGCGAATATTTCTTCTCGGTAATAATCCCTGTAACTTTTTACTTAACTGTATGAGAGAAAATTCAACTTAAAAATAGTATTTTCAAGTGTCACCGAATGTTCAAATACAGTTGTCGTATCTAATAATTTTTGTATTCTATGTAGAAAGAAATAATCTTCTTGTATGAACTGCTAAAGACAATCATACATATAAAAATATATAGAATTATTTAAGATAAAATTGATTATTTTGTACAAAATGTATAGTGCATAATGGTTTACAAATTCTTTGCATCAAAACAATCTTTGAGCTATGATGTTAAATGATGGAATGGAAACGCAAAGAGACATAATAATAAATAGGATGATGGGTATGAAAAGAGCGCGAATTATATATAATCCAACATCAGGACGCGAAGCATTTAAGAAGCATTTACCTGAAGTACTTCAGCGGCTTGAACAAGCTGGTTATGAAACCTCATGTCATGCTACAACTGGTGAAGGTGATGCAACAAAGGCTGCACAAATTGCTGTAAAGAGACGTTATAACCTTGTAATAGCAGCTGGTGGAGATGGAACGATTAACGAGGTTGTGAATGGAATTGCGGAACAGCAATACCGTCCTAAATTAGGGATTATACCAGTAGGAACAACGAATGATTTTGCGAGAGCAATCGGTGTACCTCGGTCAATTAATGCAGCTTGTGATATTCTCGTCGAAGGTGAACCGGTACCAATCGATTTAGGTAGAGTTAATAAGCAATATTTTATTAATATTGCAGGTGGTGGCCGCCTAACTGAATTAACGTATGAAGTACCTAGTAAGTTAAAAACGATTCTAGGACAGCTAGCATATTATTTAAAAGGGATTGAAATGCTACCTTCAATTCGTCCTACTGAAGTGGAAATTGAGTATGATGGGAAGTTATTTGAAGGAGAAATCATGCTTTTTTTAGTAGCAAACACAAACTCTGTAGGTGGCTTTGAAAAACTAGCTCCAAAATCAACATTGAACGACGGCATGTTTGATTTGCTCATTTTGAAAAAAACAAACCTTGCAGACTTTATTCGTATTGCTACATATGCGCTAAGAGGAGAGCATATTCGTGACCCGAAAGTGATTTATGCAAAAGCTAATCGCATTAAAGTGCAAACACATGATAAAATGCAATTGAACCTTGATGGGGAGTACGGTGGCTTAATGCCAGGTGAATTTGTAAATCTTTATCAGCATATAGAAGTATTTGTATCGAAAGATAAAGCCGCGAAAATGAAAAAAAAGTCATAGACTGTGTTTCGGTTGAGAGGGATGACACAATCGTTTTCAAGTAGGAACATAGCTCAGCATATTCATTTGTAGAAGTTGTAGCGGAAGCTGCTAGCTAATGTTTCTACATGGTAAGTTATTGATAGGCCGTCATAAGCGGTCTATTTTTGATGGTCATGAATAACCTTCAGGTGCTCAGCACATGCAATTTATGTTACAATCGTTTCAGTATTTTATTGAAAAGGAAGTAGTCATGATGACAAAGGAAATAGCACCTATAGCAAAAAATGAGTTTGTGACGGTAACGTTTGAAGACCTTACTCATGATGGAGCAGGGGTCGCAAAAATTGATGGGTTTCCATTGTTCGTTCCACAGGCATTACCTGGTGAAACGGCTAAAATAAAAGTAATAAAAATAAAAAAAGGCTATGGTTTTGGGCGCTTAATCGAAATAATTGAACCGAGCCAACACCGAATAGAGCCAATCTGCCCGATATATAAACAATGTGGTGGTTGCCAATTGCAGCATATGAGCTATGAAGGGCAGCTTTCAGCTAAGCATAAGCAAGTAACAGACGTTTTAACTCGTATCGGACATATAGAAAATGTGACAGTGCACCCAGTCATCGGTATGAACGATCCATGGCGCTATCGAAATAAAGCACAGGTTCCAGTTGGAGAACGTGAAGGAGGACTTGTCGCAGGATTCTACCAGCAAAGATCTCATGAAATTATCAATATGGAGTCTTGTGACATTCAGCACGAGCAAAATGATTTTGTCGTGCAAAAAGTTAAGTCCATTTGTGAAAAATATGGCGTTCGTGCGTATGATGAGAAAAAGCATCGTGGTACACTACGTCATATTATGGCTAGGTACGGTCAAGTTACAAAAGAAGCTATGATCGTACTCATCACCAAAACGGCGGACATCCCTCAAAGGAAAAAGATAATAAAAGAAATCGTGGAAAGCATTCCGAACGTAAAATCTATCGTTCAAACCGTCAACACAAAACGGACGAATGTTATCTTTGGTGATGATACGTCGGTTCTTTGGGGAAATGAATATATTTATGATTATATCGGCAACATCAAATTTGCCATATCTGCACGATCATTTTTTCAAGTAAACCCAGAACAAACAAAAGTACTATATAACAAGGCGCTAGAATATGCAGAGCTTACTGGTGAAGAAACAGTCATCGATGCATACTGTGGCATCGGTACGATCTCCTTATTTTTAGCACAAAAAGCTAAACAAGTATACGGAGTTGAAATCGTACCAGAAGCAATTGAAGATGCAAATAGAAATGCACAGTTGAACGACATATCAAATGCCGAATTTGCAGTAGGAAAAGCCGAAGAAGTCATTCCAGCATGGTATGAACAAGGCATACACGCAGACGTCATGGTGGTAGACCCACCACGTAAAGGCTGTGATGAAGAACTACTAAAAACAATTATCGATATGAAGCCTAAACGAGTCGTTTATGTGTCATGTAACCCGGCAACGTTGGCAAGAGACTTACGAGTGCTTGAAGCAGAGGGATATGAGACGAAGGAAGTACAGCCTGTTGATATGTTTCCGCATACGGGGCACGTGGAGTGCGTGGTGTTGATAGAGTTAAAATAGCTTGGTATCAATAGGTTTAGCGTTTTTTAACTAAATATAGAAATGTGTTTTATGTTCCCTCGGACTAATGGTTCGGGGGATTTTTTGACCCCCGGGGTCTTACTTTTACACAAAACGGTTTTACGATAAGTTATGGATGAAATTGTTAAAAATTGCATTGAATTTATTCGTAGTTAGGAATATTATTGTTGTATATGGTTGAAAGGAGGCATTTTTTTGGATTATATGTCAGCTAAAGAAGCCGGTTTAAAATGGGGGATATCTAAAAGAAGAGTTCAGATTCTTTGTGCAGAAGATAGAATTAATGGTGCATCCAAAGTTGGAATGGTATGGATAATACCCCAAAATGCTGAAAAACCGGAAGATGAAAGATTGAAGATAAATAGCAATTAATAGAAAAAATTAAGGGAGATTTGGATGGTAAATAAAGAGAGGAACCTTTCGAGCTAAGGCAAAATTATGATGATTAAAAAAGAGGTTTTATTTTCCAGAGTCTTGATTACATACAAGTTTTGTTATTTACAAGTTATTTAACAAAATTAATAAAAAAGTGGGAAATATCAAGAATTCCACGTGCTAATAAATCCGGCATGCCAATTACGATCAAGAGTCTCTAAAATAAATATTGGTGATCAGATTGAAACAACAGGATCAAACCATTCGTGATTTCGACGAACAGGAACAGAAAACGTTTATTGCAGATGGGATGAAAACCTTATTTCCGAAATGGTGGTAGGTGTGACTTGCTGGAAGGTCAAATGATACGGTGGTTCCACCTTAAACATGATGTAGATGATGGTAAAATCATTGGTACTCAAAATCTATGATATCTCCCTTTGGCAGGATAAATGACGTACTGTGTTAACATGGTCTAGATGAAAAAATATAAATAGCAATGGAGGATACGCAGTGATTACATCAGAAGAAATTAAACGTAGATTATGGGACGGGGCAAATGAACTACGTGGTTCAATGGATGCCAGTCGTTACAAGGATTATATGCTTGGATTGATGTTCTATAAGTTTTTGAGTGATAAGACTCTAGAAACATTCAAAGTGACCAGTGGTTTAGGGCGAATGACTGAATTTGAATTGGTTGAGGAATACAAAAGAGCAAAAGTAGAATACGGCGAACAGCTGGATAAAATGATACAAAATGTACTCGGTTATTACATTTTGCCTGAGTATCTCTATCAGACTTGGTTAAAAGATATCAATTCTGGAAATTTTGAAGTTCAAAACGTAACGGATAGCTTGAATAACTTCGAGCGTACGATTGCCGTTTCCGGTGATTCAGTTGACTTTCAAGGATTGTTCTCAAGTTCAACGCTTGATTTAACTGATACTGCTTTAGGTAGTAACTTAAACGAACGTAGCAAGAATATTAAGGCATTGATATTACTGTTTGCAGACTTGAACATGGTGGCATTGCAAAAAGGCGATGTTCTGGGAGATGCCTATGAATATCTTATCGGGCAGTTTGCAATGGAGTCAGGGAAAAAGGCTGGGGAATTCTACACTCCACGACAAGTAAGTGAAGTAATGGCACAGATCGTAGCGAAAAAATCCAACATCAGGTCAATCTATGACCCCACTGTCGGTTCTGGGTCACTACTTTTAACAGTTAAGAAACATTTAGGTGAGGATGTTCAGAAGAACTTGAGTTATTACGGACAAGAAAAGAATACTGCAACCTATAACTTAACTCGTATGAATTTATTGCTTCATGGTGTTCGTCCCGAAAAGATGACCATTAAAAACGGCGATACACTTTCACAAGACTGGCCAGAGGATCCAGAACGTCCAAATGAAGGCGTGCAGTTTGATGCGGTCGTTATGAACCCACCCTACTCTGCAAAAAATTGGAACAAAGCAGGATTAAAAGTCAGTGATCCTCGTTTTGAAGTTGCTGGTGTATTACCACCACACTCTAAAGGGGATTTTGCTTTCCTTTTACATGGGCTATTCCACTTAGGACAAAATGGGACAATGGCGATTGTGTTGCCCCACGGGGTACTGTTCCGTGGTTCAGCTGAAGGTGAAATTCGTGAACGTTTGCTTGAGAAAAACCACATTGATACCATCATTGGCTTACCGAGTAACTTATTTACTAATACGGGAATTCCAGTAGCCGTAATGATTTTGAAGAAGAATCGTAAAATTGATGAACCTGTACTAATCATTGATGCTTCCCATGACTTTATCAAAGTAGGGAAGCAAAATGTTTTACAAGAAAAGGATATCGCAAAAATTGTTGATACATATGTTGAACGAAAGGAAGAAAATGGTTATAGCTGTCTGGCAACGCGTGAAGATGTTCTAGAAAATCAATACAATATGAATATCCCTCGATATATTGCAGCAGTAGACAAAGAAATCCCCCAAGACGTAGATGCCCATCAATTTGGTGGAATTCCTCAAAAGAACATCGATGATTTGAAGATTTTACAGTCTACTGTACCGGATATTTTGGAACAATCTTTGAAAGAACTACGTGGCGGTTATGTTGAACTTTTGAAACCGGTTGATGAAATTTCTAGGGGTGTATTGAGCGATTCCCGTGTTGTTGAAAAATCAAATGAAGTCGAAAGTAAAGTGAAATCTTATATTGAAAAGTATTTCGACATATTACGATATGTAGACAAAAGTAGTAATTTGACACAAAAGATGGATGAAATGCTCGTTGAAATAAAGGGGATTTTGTCAGCGTTCGACTATATTGATGTGTATGACGGGTATCAGATTGTAGCTGAAATTTGGAAGAATACTTTGATGCATGATTCGGAAATCATTGCGTTAAGTGATTTCTATTCTGCTGCACGCACCCTAGAACCGAATATGGTAACGAAGGGGCAAGGGGATAAAAAAAGAGAAGAGCAAGATGGGTGGAAAGGAAAAATTTTACCAATTGAATTAGTTCAAAAAGAATTGTTTTTTGAAGACTTACAGGAGATTTCAGAACTTGAAAATCAAATAGAAACCATTAATAACAGGTTGATAGAAATACGTGAATCATTGTCTGAAGAAGATGGGGAGTTTGATGTCTTAAATGAGAAAAATGATGGTTTTACAGAGAGAAATGTTAAAGCGGAGCTAGATCAAACCTACCAATTAGTGACTTCAGAAGAAATTAAGTCATTGGAAATTTACCTGGATTTTCTTAATAGAGAGCCAAAACCTAAAAAACAGGAAAAATTAGATTTTATGTCTAACCATCCAGAAATTGATTGGATGCAGATTGAAACAAACAAAGATGGTACGGTTGGTAAAGGTAAGGTGGTACCACGTATAAAAGCATTAAAAGAATCGTTCGAATTTGAAGTGGATACCTTCGAATCTAAATTGGTGGAAGTAATGCAACGTTTGCAAGAAGCAAAACAAGTAAAAGAAGACTTGAAAAGGAAAAATGAAGCCCTCGAAGTGAAAACGTATGAGATTTATCCGAAATTAAAGACTGAACAGATTGACAGTTTAATTTATGAAAAATGGTTCGCAACTATGCTTGATTCTTTAGTAAGCTTGGTAGAGAAATCGTTAAAAAAAGAATTGAATACGCTACAAATGTTGCATAATCGTTATGCTGATACTTTGTCATCAATTGATGAGGAAAGTAGCTGTTTAGAAAACGCATTTGAAGCTTTGATGAGTGAACGGAGATTTGCAGGATATACTCACGATTGGGAACAGCGAAAGGTTGGGGAGTTAGCTGATATTGTACGGGGTGCAAGCCCCCGACCTATTCAAGATCCGAAATGGTTTGATGCTAAATCTGATGTTGGATGGTTAAGAATTGCAGATGTAACTGAGCAAAACGGACGTATTCATCATCTAAAACAACGTATATCAAAAGCAGGGCAAGAAAAAACTCGTGTATTAACTGAACCACATTTATTATTGAGTATCGCCGCAACTGTTGGTAAACCTGTTGTGAACTATGTTAAGACCGGTGTACACGATGGATTTTTGATCTTCAAAGATCCAAAATTTGACCGTGAATTCATGTTCCAGTGGTTGGAGATGTTCCGTCCGAAATGGCAAAAATATGGCCAGCCTGGTAGTCAAGTTAACTTGAATTCTGATTTAGTGAAAAATCAGGATATTTTGTTACCAAGTAAAGAAGAACAGGAGAAAATAGGTGCCTTCTTTGCACAACTCGACGACCTCATCACCCTTCATCAGCGTAAGTTGGAAAAACTACAAAATATAAAAAAAGCATACTTAAATGAGATGTTTATATAGGGGGGAGCGTAAGTTATGAGCAATGCACCAAAAAGTGCAGCAGAGAAAACTTTTCAAGAGAATTTTGTCAAAGAACTACAAAAATACAAATGGGAAGCCCCCGACTTTTTAAATGGGAATATAAAAAAAGTAACTGTTACTGACTTGGTTACTCACTGGCGTAGTGAACTCAACCGTATCAATGCTGACCAGCTTGAAGGCGTGGAATTGACAGATAATGAGTTCAAACAAGTTATGGCAAAAGTTAATCAAATCAGAAACAGCTACGAAGCAGCCAAGGTATTAGCCATTGAAGAATCCAAAGGCAAGATTGATGGCATTTATCGTGATGATAATCCAGAAGTTAAGAGAAAACAAATTACGTTGACGATCTTCAAAAAAGCGGAAGTGCGTGGTGGGGACTCAAGCTATAGGATTGCTAGAGAAGTGCAGACACCAAATAGCAATCGTTTTGATCTTGTTCTACTGATTAATGGCTTGCCTTTAATCAATATCGAGCAAAAACGCACGGACAAAACGCTAGACGAGGCATTTGGACAGTTTATGCGCTACTATCGTGACGGCGAGTATAGTAATAACTTCATGGCTTTTTCGCAGATGATGGTCATCGCTTCTGAAATTGCCACTCGATATTTCGCTACTCCAAAAACAGCAGGCGATTTTAACCCTAGTTTTGTCTTTCATTGGGCGGATAAATACAATAAACCGATTAACAACTGGGAAAAAGTAGTGAGTAATTTTCTGATGATTCCAATGGCGCATCAAATGGTGGGAGATTACTTGGTGATTGACGAAGCTAAGGACGAAGAAAATAGGCGACATATGCTGATGCGTCCATATCAAGTTCACGCTTTACAAGCGGTTGAAGGGGCAGCATTTGGTTGGGACAATGATGAAAAAGTTCCTCATGGAGGTTTTGTTTGGCACACGACTGGTTCTGGGAAAACAATTACGAGCTTCAAGACTGCTTTGTTTTTATCGACTAGAGCAGGATTTGATAAAGTTATTTTCCTTGTTGATAGACGTGAGCTAGACAATCGTACAAGTGAAAACTTCAAAGCATACGCTGCTTATGAGTCTGTTTCCGTTGATGACACGAAATACACATACCAGCTAAAAAAGGTACTCAAGTCAGTGAAAAACGGAATTGTGATTACGACAACATTCAAACTGAATTCTTTGGTTAAGGAACTGGAAGAAGCTCACGATGCTAGTTTAGCAGATAAGAAAATCATTTTTATCATCGATGAAGCACATCGAACGACAATGGGGCAGATGATGGGAACCATTAAGAGGTATTTCAAGAAAAATGGACTCTTCTTTGGCTTTACTGGAACACCTTTATTTGATGAAAATAAGATCAAAGGAAAGGTAAATGAAAAAAGTGAAGTCATCAATACCACTGAAAAACTATTTGGGCCTAAGTTACATCAATACACTATTGATGAGGCGATTGCGGATAAAAACGTACTAGGTTTTCACGTTGATTATATCAACACTGGAGAATTCAAGAGTTATGATGATTTAAGAGAGCAACTGGCTGAGATAATTAAGGAAGAACACCCTGATTTGACTGAAAGAGAAATTGAGCGACAAGTTCAAGAAATGTCAGAAGCTGATGTTGAAAAGCAAGCTAAAAAACGAGGACTCCTTGTATACCAAGATGAAACACATATCCCACGTGTAGTTGAAGAAATTTTGAGTAACTGGGAATCACAATCACAAGGTAGAGAATTTAATGCTATTTTGACAGTTGCCTATAAAAATCGTGTTATTGCATATTACAATGAGTTTAAGAAACAACTGACAGACCGTGGAGAAATGTTAAATGTGGCAATGACGTTTAGTTTCGGTAACGAAAATGATCCTACTCCACTAGACCCTAAAATTGTCAAGGGCATGTTTAAGGACTATGCTGAATTTACTGGTATTCAGTTTGTTGCTGGTGATAAAAAACACGGCGAAGATGCTTACTTTGAAGATGTCGTGGAGCGTGCCACCCGAGGTGGTAGCGGACGAAATCCTAAGAATATAGACCTCGTGATAGTGGCAGATCAACTGCTGACAGGTTATGACTCTAAGCGACTTAATACGCTCTATGTTGACCGTTCACTTGAACTTCAAGGTTTGATTCAAGCCTATTCACGAACAAATCGTGTGTTTGGCTCAAGCAAAGAGTTTGGAACAATTATCAACTTTCAATACCCACGGCTTACCGAGCAAATTGTGGATCAAGCTTTGAAACTCTATGGAAGCGGTGGTAAGAGTAGTAAGGCAATTGTTGATACATATGAAACTGCTGTAAAGAAATTAGCAATAAAAATTACTGATATGACTCCAACTTTGCCTGACCCTACTGAATGGCAGACAATTAAAAACAATGAAGAGAAAAAAGAAGAATTCGTCCTTGCTTTTAAAGATGCGGCTGAGCAGTTGAATTTGGTCGAACAATACTATGAGTTTAAGTGGAATGATAATACTTTTGGTATTGATGAGCATACTTGGTTGCAGTATGTCGGTGCGTTTAAAAATTTAACTTGGAAGCCAGGAACTCCACCTTCGCCAACACCAGTTAATACGCTTGTCGGAAAAACTAAGTTAGCGGGAACACAAGTAATCGATGCGAAGCATATTCTCAAATTAATTGGTTCAAAAGTTACTACACCGAATGGCGTGCAAACGGTGGATAGTGAAACACAACGTATTATTTATGAACAAATTCAAGAGTTGAGTAACATGGGGGAATATGAGCAAGCACAGTTATTGAGGGAATTTGTGGATACTGAGCTTGTGCCTGGTAACTTATCAAGTGGTCTAGACTTTGATGAAGCATTTGAAAATTGGAAAGCAAGTAAGCTACAGAATGCAGTTATTGATTTTTCTAAGGAGTGGGGGATAGATAGTGATTTACTTGGAAAATCAGTGAATTCGTATTCTATTTCACAGCCTGATGTTGTTCCTTACATCAATGAGCTCATTAGTAGTGTTGATTTTAGTAAAGCAACCAATCAAACGGCTGGTAACTTATTAAGGCATAATATGACACTTACTACTAAACTTCCAAAGTGGTTTGCTGAAATCAAGCAGAAATATAGTTAAAGTGCTGAATCAATCAAAAAATTTAAAATATGACTAAAAGTATATTAATTGTTTGCCCGCTAAGTTGATCAAATGACAGCTTGGCGGGCCTTTTTGAGTTGTCTGATACTCATTAAAACTCTAATTAACCTATTCGGTCACACCATATAGTAATCCGTAACGACCATTGTTCACATCTTTCGTAAAATGTATTAGGTTAGCTTCACTATAATCTAATTGAGGAATTTCATTTTCAATGATAATAATTTGTCCATTATGTTGGTTTTCTAACAAATTGGACTTGAGTCAATATCTTGGACACAAAAAAATTAAGTTTTATGCAGAGTCTTTGAATAGTTCTTCTATTGCTTGAGGTGTTTTATAAGAAATGCTGCTATGGTTTCTTAAATTTCCGGCTCAAAGAAACATAACTCGAGATAACAAGAGGGGTCAACTTTTACATGAGCGACCTGGTCAACTTTGGGGTTGACAATAACAGGTATCAGAGTAATTGGGTGCTTAGTAAAGGATAATAGGTAATATATTAAGCAGTTAGAGACGGTCATCTTGTATGGTGATCGTCTTCTTTGTTTGACTTCATACTGTGCATTAATAAGGATTCAATATTCTAAGTACTATTAAAATATTTCTATATATTGGTTATAATGGATTTATTAAGATGTTACAAATTTTTTGAAAAACGAGCTAAACCAAATCAGATATGATGTTCTCGTTAGTCTGCCGACTTTTAGGGAAAAGATACAGGATTAGATAAAACGGAGGTATTTATGTATAAGGAAGTGCTTGAATTTATAAATAATCATAGGAAGGTTTATATAGATACTTGGGATATCCAAAGTTCATTGCAAATTAATGGTGATTTTGTGTATTCGCACTTTGCAGGATCAATTAAAAGATTAGTAGAAGAGGATATTATTGAACCTGTTATCTCTAGCGGTGAAAGTCATCACCATCGGCAAGAGCTTAGGCTTTATAAAAGATATCGCAAGGTAAAAGTGCAAGAAGTAGTCTCAGAAGCTTATAAAAAAGAAATATTAACGATGTATCATGTGAAAATGAAAGTTTCGTTTTATATTCAACAACCTAAACAATACGCTGAAGACCATCATTTCTTAATTAAAATAAATCAGTTCTTGAATTCAGATTCACAAGATTGGTTAACGGTCAATGAGAGGTCATTTCAATTGTTTCAGGATGAAAAATGGTTATCTTTAAATGGTATGTCCTTGTTGAAGAAGATGGGATTATCATTATCTGATCTAAGGTGTTCGCAAATATTTGAACCCTTTTTTTACTTCGCGGTACCTTATTGGAAAGAGCTAACTCAAAGCAATGTTTTGATTGTTGAGAATAAGGATACTTATGGTTCTTTTAAAGAATTATTTAAAGAGGGAATTACGACATTTGCTGGAGTAAAATTTGATTTTTTAATTTATGGAGAAGGCGAAAAAATAATAAGAAGTATAGAATCGATTTGGGATATAAACGGAACTGATTCAAAGGATATACAAGGGTACTATTTTGGTGATATAGATCCCATTGGAATAGAGATATGTCTATCGTTAATGCGAAAAAATGAGATTTCTTTAGAACCTATGGCTGCTTTTTATGAGGAGCTGCTATCAATATATAAAAACACACGGCTTAAAAGGAAAAAGAAACAAAAGTATAAAGTCGATATTGCGGAAGAATTTGCTTCTTACCTAACTGACTCTTTAAGAGATGATTTTTTTGAAATCATTCAAGAACATTATTTGCCACAAGAGGGTTTGAATAAGAGTGTTTTAAGGTCTATGGCTGAAAGGGCGTAATTCATGTATAACAACGATATTTTTAAAGATTTTGGTACAAGGTTAGAGTCTATCTTGATATATAAACCGTTGTTGGAACTAGATCGAAAAGAACGGATTGCCAATATTCCTCTTTCATCAATCTGTCTGAGCATTCTACTGTTTATGATTGATAATATGCTTCACTACAAAAAGAACAATACCTACAATGATATAGCAAAGTTTCTACAAAGATTAATTAAGGAAAAAGTGGATTATGATATGAGCTTTCCAGAAGCTCAAGAAAAAGCTATTTTAATAGTCAGAGAATACTTAAGAAATAATGGTCAACAATTTGTATATGATTATTATGATTTTGAGAAAGATAGATTTAATCATAAAAGGTTTCACTTAATAGATTTTGAAGAGAATTATGATGTATCTGCTGCATCAAAACAAAGTGAATCATTTGTCTTAACACCGGAAGCAATAGAGGGCCTTTTTAAAACTAAAGAAATGTTCCAAGAAATACAAGTTACAATCATGCAAATGTACTTTAGGCAGCAGATTGATAGAGGTGTGTTTGATGGAGCTATTAGAACGGTAGAAGAAATTATATTCGTATTAAGGAACCGTCATAATGAAATGAAAAATCTAATAAAAACAATATCAAAAGACGTTTTACAGGTTGCAAGAGAAAAAGAATTCGAAAAAACAATACAACGATACGACGAAACCTTAAGAAGTGAAAAAGAGGCTTTTGCCAAACTAAAACAATTTGTTGAATATACACTAGATAAATACTATAAAGGTGATGGTGAGTGGACAGAAAAAGAAGAAAAGGCTATCCACGCAATTAGGAGGATTCAGCGTATGTGGAGTGAAGCGATGCAAGCTCATGAAGTACTTTTCTCTTTGAAGCAGGATTTACAAAAGACTTTTACTGATAACATTGAGAACTTAATGTTTAACTCCTTTCACACTAATATTAATTTTGAAAAAGAAGTATTGTCACTTGCAATAGATAACCTTATTGATTTAGATGGCATGAGAAAAATATTAAAACCTTTAAATCCTATAAAACCGTCGCGGCTATTTCATCCTAGTATTTTCTTCGAACCGCAAAAAATGAAAAAAGAATATGAAAAGACAAAGGAAGCTATTCCAGAACTTACTCCTGAGCAAAAGAGATTAAAACAGACAGAGGATAGGAAAAGGACCCAGTTGAAAATCGCTAAAGCAAAGGTTGTGTTTGAATGGTTGTTCAATCCACTATTAAGAAATGAGTCCTATGAGATGAACGGATATATCCATTCCATACCAGAAGAAGTTAAGAGTCAAGACGAATTTTATATAGCATTGATACAGATGCACCAACGACGATATATCAGCTTTAAACCTATTAAACCAGAGTTACAACCTCACCTAGACGAATTTACACAGGCTTTATTGGAATTTATAAACGAAAGTGAAATAAATAAAGTTTGTTCAAGCGCTTCGATAAATTTGAAGACGGATGAGTTTATTGTGCTTCAACCACTCGGAAAAGAAATTTCTAATTTTATTGTTAGGAGAAATTATGATGATTAGTAATGAGAGCAAAAGAATCTTTGCAGAAGCCTTAGAGTTCTATGAGTCCATTAAGATTAAGGGGAAGGTTGAGCCAAGCGAACGACATTTATGCAATCTTTATAAGGATGAAGAAGTAAGAGAGGTACTAGAGGATGTTATTGAAGTGCAAACAAAGGTGAGGTTTGTTCAACTAGATCCTAGTCAGACCATCTATATTATCCCATCTTTTGATAATGAATATCATCAATATAATAATAAAGAACTTAGAGACTTGTGGAGATTAAAGGACAATGCTGAATTGTATGCAGGTCAATTTTCAATGCTAATACTTTTGAGTATGTTTTATAATTCATCTACACAGAGGTTATCAGATAGAACATCCGTGTCTTTAGGTGAATTTTCTAAAGCTATTAATCATAATATGAGTAAATTAAATGGATTAGGCGACAAAGCGGTAGAACAGTATTCAGAAGAGCTTGAACTTGATCTAAAAAGTATTTTGGATGTTTGGAATAACCGAGCTCTGGTGATTGAAACGGCAAAAAGCCCAGATAAAGCGCCAAGCGGAAGGATTGGTTTGATTAATCGAATGCTAAGAAATTTAGAAAAAGAAGATTTGCTACTGCAAATAGGAGATGAAATTAAGCTAACTCCCAAAATGGATGCGTTAATTATTCGGTACTACTTCATCGATTCAAGGCGAGAACAGTTATTTAAATTTTTAAACAGCTCAATATTTTCAATGAAGAGGGACGATAATTATGGCAACGATTAATGCGGTAAAGTTATGCAATATCAACATTGATGGAGGGGATAAACTAATCCCTTATAACACTTTCAGCTTTAAAGGTTTACAATCGTTGTTTATCTTAGAGAACGGTGGAGGGAAGACAACGTTTATTCATTTGCTGTTGCAAGTGGTTTTGCCGAATACATCGAGCGGGAAGAGAAGTCTAGACGAAACATTGGAACAAGGTAAAAATGGGTTCATTATAGTGGAATGGAAACTAGATGATAAAGGGGACCAGCGGTTAATTACAGGATTTTCTTTTGAAAACAGAAAAGAGGCTGGCTCAGGAAAGTCATCTCTAAGATTTTACACATATACAATTGAATACCCGAGGGGTAAATATTCAATAAATGACCTGCCTGTTTACACAGAAGAAAATGGTAGAAAATATGTCACTTCTTATGAAATATTCAGAGATAAAGTAAAGAACATAACTAAGGTTCCTACAACAGTTTATAACTCAAAAAAGGTTAAAGAATATCAAGCAGTATTGAGAGAGCAAGGTGTCATCCCTGAGGAATGGGAGAATATCAAAAAAATAAATGTGTCAGAAGGTGCAGCGGATGCATTTTTTGAAAAAACGGATACAGTTCCCAAATTACTGCACCGTTTATTTATTCCTTCGTTAGAAAAAGCTATGTTTTCAGAAGATAAAAATGGAACTACTTTAACAGATGCGTTTTACAAATTCCAAGAGAACTTATTAAAGATACCGGATATCCAAAAAAACATTAAGGACTTTGCAGTTGTTGAGGATAATGTTGAGGAAGTAATTCAATCTGTAGAAAAATACGAATCAGAAAAAAAAGAAAAGAATGAAAAGAAGGATTATCTATTAAAGTTATCCGAAAGATTTAATCACTCAATTCAAGCGGCTAAGGAATCAATTTTGCTAAAACAACGGGAGTTGAGTGAACTTAACAAAGAAGCTACTGATCTTGACTGGAAGATAGAAAGCTTTGAGTCGTTTAAAAAAAAAGCAGAAATAATTAATGTGAAAAAAGATTTGGTGAATTTGAAGGAAGAGTTGGAACTCCTTAAAACTTCAAAGGACGAAGCGAATAGAACAATGCGGGAATTGAAAGCAATACGTGCTTATAATCGTCAAGCAGAGCTTTTGATAAAACGTAAAAGTTTGTTGTCTAGTATTGAAAACTTAGAAAAAAAGGATGTTGAATTAAAGGGGTTAGTAGACCAAAGGTATGAAGAAGCATCCTACTCATGGATCATTCGTGAGAAAGAGTTGAAAAATAAGATAGAAAAGGTCAACAATGAAGTGTTATCACTTTCAGATGAATTAAAAAATCAAGAATCTAAAAAGGACAAGCTTAGTGATGAAGCCAAAAAGCTAACTGATAAGAAAGCAAGAATTGAAGTTCGGGTAGAAGAATTACAAAAATCTAAAGAGCTCTTACTTTCTTGGTTTGATGAATGGGAATTATTAAATCCCCAAGAGTGCATAGAGAAATCGCAGGAGGAACTAGAAGCTTTATTGGAAAGAAAAAAGAGATACTCCAACGAGATAAACAATGGTCATGAAAAAATTGGGAACTTAAAGGACGAGCTTAATGATAGAAAATTACAGAAAATTAATACAAAAAATAGTATTGAAGCTGCGGAAAATAAGTTAGGCGATTATTATATTCATAAAGATAAATTATCGTCATGGTTATCGTCTTTTGGTTCGCGAGTACCCTCTAATCAAAATGAATTAGATGAAGTGTTAATGAGTCTGCGGAATGAATTAGCTGATAAAGAAAGTGAGTTAGAAAAATATAGTAATCAAGTTAGAGTAATAGAAGAAGATCTATTACGCTTAAAGGAAACTCCCTACTTTGTACCAAATAATCAAATAGAGGGTGTTAAGCGTTACCTCGATAAAAGGAATATCTTTGTGGTGCTTGGAAGTGAATGGCTTTCCGATCAAGATTTAAGTGAAACTGAGAAAACGGAAATACTAAATAAGCTACCACTTCTTCCGTATTCAGTACTAGTTGAAAGCTCACAAATAAAAGATATTCCCAAAGAGATGAACAGAGTAGAATGGAAAAGCTCATCTCCTATCATCTTTATTGATAAAGAAGAATTACTGAGAGTACAAGAAACAGGTAATTATATAGAAAACCTAAATTTAGTAACACCCCATGAAAACACATGGGTATATCAAAGTATTGATGTGAACTTGTTTGTCGGCAAAGATAAAATTAAAGAGCTTATTGAACGGAACGAAGAGCTGTTGATTCGTGCTCAAATTGTAGTTAAAGAAGTTAAAGGAAAACATTCAAATTGCCGAAAAGCAATTGAAGTAACTGAGGATTTCTTTTCAAGTTATTCCTTTGAGTATGAAGTGTCTGCAGTCAATGTACTAAACCAATTAAAAGAGAAACGTTTTGCATTAAAAGAAGCTATTGAAAGTAAGGTGGTTTCTCATGATACTTTAAGTTACAACATTGAACAATGGAACGAAGAGTTGGAGGTTGTTGAAACCAAATTAAAAGATGCTGAGGACAAACAAAGGAAAGTTAAAGAGTTTGTCGATAAATCCGCTGATGAACCAATGCATTCGCGTCAATTAAAAGAGATTGTAGTAAGAGATAGTGCGATAGAAAAGGAACAAAGAGATATAAAAGTTCGTATGCAAAAGATATCTGACAGGATAACCGAACTGGAAAAACAAGAGAGTTGTTTGGTAATGGAAAAGCAGCAGCATAATGACGACCAGAAGAAGTTTGGTTGGAAGGGCAAAATAATTTATGGACCTTCAATCGATTATCAACTTGCTAAAGTGTTGTATGAATCTAGTAGGGACGATTTAAATAGAGAATATAAAGAGCTTAAAGGACTTCAAGATTCTCTGGAGGATTGCAACAAGGGTATTGAAAGAGAAGAGGATGATATAAAAGAAAATGAAATCGAATACTTCTGGTTAGAATCTAACAAGCACAATGTCACATATGATGAAATCGCAAAAGCAAGAGAATTAGAAAGAAGTTACAAAGACAAAATCGAACCATTAGAACAACGTAAAAACGATGTTAACGGGGAATTAAATAAATTAGAAGGTGCTCTCGAAAACAATTTGAAGTCTATAAAAGATAAGTATGATAAAGAAGCTTATAGATATACAGATGACAGCGAATATCATAAGTTTGTTTTCTTGCAAGGTGAGCTAGAAGATAAGCGAGGAGTTTTGGTTAAAGAAATTGGTACTTTTGAAACAAAAGAAATCGCTTACGATAAATCTTATGAAGTATTGAAAAGTAACCTCCCTGAAATAGTTCCAGGTATAGTTGCACCACTTGAAACCTTTGATTGTAAAGTTGAACAGTTGATTTCCTTTACGAATCAACAAATATCTGAATTCAATAAATTGTTGACTGGTTTAAAAAGCGCTGAGGACTTAGTTAAGAGTAAATTCACTAACTTTAAGGGTCTACTAGAAGGTACAGATAACAGCAAAATTAAACAATTATCCAAGCAATTTGACTTATTGTTGGCAGAGGAAAGGTTGTTTGATTCTAACTATGTAATTGATAAGTTCACAAGGGTTTTGGAAGCAAGCAACATTTACAAGGAGCAGCTGGAACAGACTAAAGTTGAGGTAGAAAAAGACCGGGAAGAACTAATAGAAATGGCTTTAAACAGGGTTGGAGCTATATATGACCGAATTATAGAAATGCCCAAAAGTTCAAGGTTAAGTATATATGGTAGAGAATTACAGGCCATTAGATTAAGGTGGGATAGAATGTTAGATGGAGATGCTAAAAATCATATGTCCCGTCATATTGAAGATGTTGTAGGAGATATAAATAGAAGATTGAATGAAGGAGCCAGTCAAGAAGAAATTCAACGTTATATTCAGGCGCAGTTAGACACAAGGGAGTTAATGAAATGCTACGCACCTTTCCATCAGTGTCAAATTGAAATTTATAAACCAAAAAAAGAACAAGTAATGAGAGACAAGAATAAAAGAATCGAGTATGCGCCTTGGGAAATAGCTGTTAAGTGGAGTGGTGGAGAACAATATACTGTTTATATGACGATGTTCATGGTATATATTATGCATGTTAGACGAGCTGAAGCGGGAAGAGATAGGGAGCCATTCACTATAATTGTAGACAATCCTTTCGGTAAGGCATCCAACGATCATGTTGTTGATCCGATTCTTGAAACAGCTAAGAAGAATAATATTCAATTAATCTGTCTAACAGCACATGACACGCCACGGATAATAAGTAAATTCCCTGTTGTATATAGTAATGTTTACAATTATGAACCAAACACAAAAACGGAGATATTAGAATCTACATTTAAAGAAACGCTTGAAACGTTTAAGTATATAAACGAAGAGGAGATAGTTGAGCAAGGTAGCTTGGTTTAGTGAAACTGTTAATGCTAACATTAATGGTAATTTAACAATATTAAGCTATTAAAATTTCATTTTATTTTGAATAGATATTGACAAATGCAATTTAGTTACTCTAAAATAGGTAGCAGAAATAACAAACAAGCGTTTGGTGTTTTAGTCATACAATGCATATTGTTTGCAATTTACTTTCGTCATTAATAAAATAAAATTTTAGTGTGCTATTTTTGATAGATTGGAATAGTACAGACCAACTGTTATTAAACTAGTAGAGCGCAGAAGCACTGCCAGAATTATCCATAAAAATATTTATTTTTATGGATAAACTGGGGTGCTTTTTTTGTTATTTATTACAAAAAATTGAAAATTAAAATGGGGAAAAGAATCAAGCCTGATTACAACAGCTATTACGAAACAATCTTAACTAAGAATGAAGACTTGCATAAGGTCAAAGCATCCGATTTTTTGTGCTACTTTTCTGACTTGATCATTAAGTATTCAAATGTACTTGAAAGAGGGAATAAATAATGGAAAAGCACCTAATGAGTGGAAAAAGAGGCTTAGCTTATCGAAGAAGAAGTCCAAGACCGGAAGAAGATTACGGAAATACTTCCTTAGAAAAGCAAGAAGATGAAATAGTTAAGTTTTGCGAACGAAACAATATTGAACTAGTTGATATATATACTGACGATCTTAAGTCTGGAAAGTCATTTGAAGGTAGAGATGCATTTAAAGAAATATATCATAGAGTACTAAGTAAAGAAGAAGATATAGACTATATTATTGTTCTTAAACAAGATCGCCTATCACGAGATACAATAGACACGCTATATATTATGAAGCGACTAAACGAAGCTGATGTTCACCTTATTTCAATAGCAGATAATTTAAACACTGAAGATCCCAAAGCAGAAATACTTGTTCATGTTATGTCTCTAGTTGCTCAGTTAGAACGAGAATTTATTTCTTATAGAACAGCATCAAGAATGGAAAAAAAAGCAGAAAGTAGAAGCCAATACCATACAACTTGTTAGTCGCTTTGACTTAGTAATGTACACCATTGAGTTAGAAAGTTTCCGTGAAGCAATGCTTGACCTGATCAAGTTCATTAAAAAGGAAAAAAATGTACTACACTAATTTCAGAGATAAAGTCCTTGAAGTTAAAGAAAGCGGACCTATTTTTCATTCAAATGATCTTCAAAATTACAAAAAGAAAGTGCATCATTATCTCCAAGAGATCAATTGGCGATCCATAAATTAAGAATCAACAAACAGTTAACTGACCAAGACTTGAAATTTCTAGAAGACATTCTTTGGAACGAATTAGGAACAAGAGAAGATTACAAAATGGATTTCGGATATATACCTATAACAAAGCTTGTTCAACAAGTTGTTGGATTAGATACATTAGCTGCAAATGAAATGTTCTCAGAATTTCTTTCAGATGAAAAGTTAAACATCCAATAAAGTAGGTTTGGAAAATTCATTGTGGATTATGTTGTTAAAAATGGAGTTATGGATAAGAAGGTATTACAACAAGATCCATTTAAGTCTACTTAATAATACACACTTTTTTATAAAATCACACGTAAGTATAAGAAATCAGAAAGAGGCTGGGACATAACTAGCCTCAAAAAATGAAAAAGGTGAATTTGAGTGAGCTCAAATTCACCTTTTTTCTATTTAGAGTGGTAGGGCCTCTATTACCTTATTTGTTGGCAGTGATTTTGTTTAAATTCACAGCCATTAACGCAAGGCCCATTTCGTTTTCCACCTTCGATTTTCCACGTACAGAAAATCGAGAGAAACACAAATTCGCCTTCAAAAATCCAAAAACTGGTTCCACATCGATTTTTCGTTTTCGATAG
>NZ_JAXBMC010000017.1:0-66428 GCF_033963865.1 Cytobacillus sp. IB215316
GTTCACTTCTTAAGGCTTTTCGTTCTGAAACGTCTGACGTATCTTCAATTTGTTTATCATACTCAGTTACGACATCGTCTACTTTTTGAACCAATTGAGCGAGCTCTTCCAATGATAATTGCTCAGCGGATTCACGTTCAATTTCAGGTATGATTGCATTTTTAAGTAACTCATTGTACAATTGGTTTGACTTTTCAATTAAACTCTTATGATAGTTATCAATGGATTTCTTCCATACGAACGTAAATTTATTCGCATTTGCTTCAATCTTTGTACCATCAATAAAAATCGCTTCTTAATAGGGCTTCAATTTTGCGTCCAGAAAAGACAGATTGCGTGTAGGCACATAAAATAATTTTAAGCATCATGCGTGGATGATAGGCAGGACAACCCTCATTTCGGAGAAATGGTTCGAAAGCTTTATGAGGAATACTTTCAACTAGATTATGGACATGGAAAGCAATATCATTGTTTTGTAATTTTACTTCTAAATCTAACGGCAAAACTAGTTGATTCATGATATAATTTTTAAACATAAGGACCCTTCTTTCAGATGAAATTTTGTGTGGTAACTTTATTTTATCAGAAGTGGTCCTTATTTTTATTTAAAAAACAAACAAAGCCGTTGAAATTTTACTCGTCGTAAAATTTCAACGGCTTTTTCATTACAGAAGTGAGTTTTGTCCCAGCCTCCTTTCAATTTTGTGAAGTAGCTGTGTTTAGGCTCGTAGCCTTGAATCAGAAATGAGGCTCTTTTCTCCACACGAATTTCAGCACAACACATCTTGATTTGACATACATTATTAAGGCCAATATTAATTCCTATGGAGGGAAATAGCAATGAGTGTGATGCATCAAAGAAACAATAGGTACCCATTCCCGCCAGTTTGGCGACCACCAGTTCCACGACCACCATTTTCGCAAGGGCCTTTTGTACCTTTTCAACCTACTAGTCCAATTCCACCTACGACACCATTTGCACCATTTTCAATTTCACCAGGAATTCCTGCCGCTCCTGTAACACCGTTTCGGCCAAGGCCAAGACCAAGACCAAATACGTTTCAGCCGTATCCAACACCATACCCATTACAACAACCTAATATGCAGCAACCTCAGCCTGGTTTCGGATCTATCATGAATCATTTCAAAAAAGATGACGGTTCTTATGACTATAGTAAGATGATGAATACAGCAGGACAAATGATGGGGGCGATGAATCAGTTTAATTCTGCTTTTAAAGGTTTTTCATCATTAATAAATCTATGACCATCTTTGCCGCATAGAAATGTTCCGAACGTAGTTTGAACCTTGAGAAAATGGTTAACTGCTAATTGATAGGATGACTCTTTGTTAAATGGGCAGAAGCTATATTGGTTCGGGGAATTTCTGCCCTGTAAGTCATCCTCTCTGCTCTAATGTTTTTCTAATTCAACTCTTTCACGTCTACAATGTAAAGCATAGTTAGCTGCTTCTAGATTTGAAATGGCTAGTGAATTTTCCATGCTGTGAAAATCGCCATTTTGAAATGCTTTAAGCTTATTGATTAAGATAGGAAGAACGTCTTCTACTTGACAACCGTTTATCCCATTCTTATCGATAGCACCATCTTGAAATTTAATATTAATAAAATTATCATTGTTACGTGTCAGCTTCATCACCCCATGACCTTTATTATTGACTACTCATTATTACTAATACAGTAACTCATAAACCTCATTCAATTGCTCTACACGTTTGAAATCTTGTTCATCTAAAGCATATATTATTTCATCAGGTAAAACCTCATCTAAAAATGATATTTCTTCTTCATTTAATTCTTTAACAAAATCCCCTTCACTGCGATACGTTTTTGCAAGAAGTTTTTCATATATTTGTTCCGATATATTGTGTTTATCTAAATAGTTTGATAATGTTTCTTGTAAATATCTTAATGTCTTATCCATAATGTTTGACACACCTTTTATGTTTTATCAAAATACTCCGTAAACTCTTCAACATCTTTCACATTTTCATTATAATAGGGATTTTCCTCAACACTCGTTTCAGGATCAAGATTTGTCTTGATTACTAATCTTGGCTCTTCTGATGGGTCTAGATGAGTTTCAGTTTGTATATGTTCTGGATTTTCATTCTTTTTATTCACTACATCCACCTCCTACATATAACTTGCTTTTAATTTTTAAAAATATGTAATTTATAGTATGAAATATGAGGTGTATAATCTTTTTTCATGCGTCACAGACTATGTATTGGAGCAAAGGTCATGTCAATCCGTTGCTCCAAATGAATTGAAAAAGGAGGAGCATAGGTGACAAAGAAGCAAAATAAACCACAAAAAACAAACATGGAATTTGGAAACCAATTTACACAAAAACGTCCTAAAAAGGAAATGAATAATAAAAACGATAACTAGGAGGAATATGAATGACTAATCAAAACAATAACCGAAAGAGACAAAATAAATATCCGAACAATAGGAATGAGACTGAATTTGCTAATGAGCAGTCCATTCAACATGATTCAACTCCAGAAAATAATCCGAAATACGGAAGTGAATCTCACAAAAATTCCTAATGGAATACATAAAAAGCAGCGAATGAATATTTTCTTCGCTGCTTTTTTATATAGTATTGATTTTTTCACTTCTTCTTTGATATACATACACTAGCGTTCGTGGAACTTTATCTACTCTTAGAATTATTGAGTTGTATTTATACTCATCATTCTGTTTAATAGCAAGAAGGTTTACGAAAGAGCTGTTCTATTCCTGAATGGATATCCGCTTGCGTTGTTGGCGTGGAATACGTATATCTAGTAGGCCGTCCCTAAATGTTGCCGTTACGTTTTGCTCTGGGATTTTGTAGGGAACGTGAACGGTTCTTGAAGCCTGTTGGAATGTATGCATTTTTTGGAATGTTTGTTGTTTATCATTTGACTCTTCAATTATTTCGCTGTTATTAAGTGAGATCGTTACATAATGTTCGAAGAATTCAAGGCTTATTTGCTCTCGCTTAACACCAGGTAATTCTGCATTAATAACATACTCTTTATCTGTTTCAAATGTTCGTATAGGTATTTGTTGAATGAAGAGGGGCTCTCTAAGTAGGTCATCAAGAGACTCAAATATCCGTTTAAAAGGATTTTCACTAATGAATTCATTCATCGATTTGATTAAGCCATTGAATTCGTTCTCTAGATTTTTAGATAATTTATTATTGTCTGAACTCACAACTTTCACCTCAATTAAAAAAGTTTATTCGCTATAACTTATGCGCTTCGTTCGGAAAGGGCACAAAAAAACACACAAAGTATCTCATGTCATGTAATGAAAAAATGGTATAAATGTGAACATTTTGTAAATTATGCAAAAAAGTGATTAACATCACAATTGATAGTATGCGAAAGATGTATGCTAAAACATGAAAATTCCGTTTTTAAAGGGGAGATAGACATGTTTTGTTATCAATGTGAACAAACTCCATCAGGAGGGTGTAAAGTGGTTGGTGTATGTGGAAAGGATGAAACGATCGCAAGCTTACAAGATACAATCGTATTTGGTTTAAAGGGCATAGCTGCATACCGGACACATGCTAATCAACTTGGATATACCGATCCATTTGTTGATGCAACGACTCATGAAGCACTTTATATGACGTTAACGAATTCAAATTTTAATGTTGAAGAACATATTGATATGGCAATGAAGGTAGGGCAAGCAGCAGTTCGTATCATGGACGTACTTGATAAAGCTCATACTGAACGTTTAGGTATACCCCAGCCAATAACAGTTTCTCAAAATAAAATTGAAGGAAAGTGTATCGTAGTAACTGGTCATAATTTATTTGCTTTGCAAGAGTTGCTTGAGCAAACAAAAGGGAAAGGGATAAACATTTATACTCACTCAGAAATGCTCCCTGCACATGGTTATCCAGAATTAAAAAAATATCAGCATTTAAAAGGGAATATAGGAAAAGCATGGTATGATCAACGTAGATTATTTGAAAAGTTTCCTGGTGCTATTTTAGCAACCACAAACTGTGTAATGCCGATTAAGGGTACGTATGCAGATCGAATGTATTCATATGAAGTAGCTGGCTTGGAAAATGTTCAAAAAATAGAGAATGATGATTTCACTCCTTTAATAAATAGAGCACTCCAATTACCAGATGCAAACATTGAATCAGAACAAACATTAGTAACCGGCTTCCATCATGAAACAGTATTAGGCTTGGCACCTGAAGTTATCCAAGCAGTTAAGGATGGCAAAATTAAAAGGTTTTTTGTTATAGCTGGATGCGATGCTCCAGGAAAAGGTGGAGAGTACTACCGAGAGCTAGCTACATCTTTGCCACCAGAAACAGTTATCTTAACTACATCTTGTGGGAAGTTTCGTTTTAATGATGTAGACTATGGCACGGTACCAGGGACAGAAATTCCTCGCTATATTGATTTAGGTCAATGTAATAATTCAGGCTCAACGGTAAAAATAGCACTTGCTTTAGCTGATGCTTTTCAATGTGAAGTAAATGATTTACCAATCAGTATTGTTCTTTCTTGGTTCGAACAAAAAGCCGTAGCAATTTTACTTGGTTTATTTAGTTTAGGCATTAAAGATATTCGCATTGGGCCTAAGCCACCAGAGTTTATTTCTGAGGGAGTCCTGAACGTTTTACAAGAAACATTCAACCTCCAATTAATTGATAATGCGCAGGACGATATGGAACAAATGTTATCCTTAACCATTTAGTTCACTAAGGTAAGTTTGTTTTTTCGGATGACCAATTTACACTCACTCTGAGTAATAACAGTTTGGGAACATGAAAAATGAGTTGCTGCTCTAGCAACTCATCTTTTTGGTTGTCTTTGCATTAATTGTTGTTTTCGTAAAAGAGCTAAATTTGTATATAACCTGCGATTCGGATGTTTTTCTATCTTCAAAGTTTTGGACTTCATATAGAACTTTACCTTATTGTCCATTTCGTAATCGCTTTTAAAAAGAGCTTTTAGCCTTTAACTCACAAGATTTCTGATTCGAACTTGCTTACATCAATAACAAGGTTGCCATCGCAATTCACTGTAATATATCCTTGTTTTTTAAGCTTTGTGATCGTTCTACTTATTGTTTCCCTAGTCGTACCAATCATATTAGCTAGTTCCTTATTGGTGAATTGGGTCGACAGCACTCTAGTATGGTTATCAACTTCCGTTCCGTGAGTTTCTGAAAGTCTTAATAACAGCTTAACGATTTGTTCATATGTATTATTTAAAATTTGTTCTTCAAGTCTCTTTTGTAAATCTATAATTTTTTCACCCATCACTCTAAATAGTTTAATACAAACTTCTGGATGTTGTAAAAGTAATTGTTCAAAATTAGAGATAGAAATTGCTACAACAGCAGTACTTTCGACAGCGAATGACGAAGCTGGATAATTGCCTTTTCTAAAAAAACCTACGTGTGGAAACATATCTCCATCACTTAATACAGATACAATCTGTTCTTTCCCTTGAATATCATTTTTATATATCTTTACCTTACCAGTATGTATAAAATACACATAATCTAACGGGTCTTCATGCATGAAAATATGAGTCCCTTTTTGGTACGTTCTGGTGATTGCAATATTTACAATTTCCTTTAATTCAGTATTTATAAGTTCTTTAAATAAAGGTACATTTCTTAAAACGTCTTCAATAGTTTGTTTATTCATTTGTTTCCACTCCACAGTATTTTCATTATATTTATTTTAACAGATTTTATAATTTGGCGACTAAAAACTTTCATTGCGAACGTTTATTCGTTACAATAAAATAGATGTGATATTTATTAAAATAGGCGGTGAACAGGTAGTGAATAAAAAGTCGCTGTCCGACATTATTGACGAACTAAAAGTAAATGATAATATTATACATTGGCATGAGGTAGAGCCAGAGAAAGAAAAAACAATGAGGATACCTGACAGTGTTGACTCCAGAATTAAAACAGCTTTACATAATAGGGGTGTAAACTCATTATATACACATCAATGTACGGCATATGAAGCAGTTCAAGATGGACAGAATATTGTAACGGTGACCCCAACTGCATCTGGAAAGACATTATGTTATAATCTTCCAGTTCTTCAAGCTGTTGCACAAGATGAAATGAACCGCGCATTATATATTTTCCCTACTAAAGCGTTAGCGCAAGATCAAAAGAGTGAATTAAATGAGATCATTTCAGAAATGGGGATTGATATAAAAAGTTTTACTTATGATGGTGACACCTCTCCGACGATTAGACAAAAAGTAAAAAAAGCTGGACATATTGTCATCACCAACCCTGACATGTTACATTCAGCTATACTTCCTCATCATACAAAATGGGTTAGTCTCTTTGAAAACTTAAAATATATCGTGATTGATGAATTACACACATATCGCGGTGTGTTTGGAAGTCATGTCGCGAATGTCATACGCAGGCTTAAAAGAATTTGCAATTTTTATGGTAGTGATCCGATCTTTATTTGTACTTCAGCGACTATAGCAAACCCTAAGGAATTAGCTGAAAGGTTAACAGAAAGCACAATGACCTTAATTGATGACAACGGTGCACCTAGTGGCAGGAAGCATTTTGTTTTTTATAATCCGCCTGTTGTAAATAAACCTTTAAACATTAGAAAAAGTGCAACGGTTGAAGTCAATGATCTTGCACAAAGATTTTTAAAAAATCATATTCAAACAATTGTTTTTGCAAGAAGTAGAGTACGTGTTGAGATTTTATTAAGTCATATCCAACAACTAGTAAAAAAAGAACTCGGTTCAAGATCTATTAGAGGATATAGAGGCGGTTATTTACCGAAGCAACGAAGAGAAATTGAGCAAGGTCTACGCAATGGGAATATAATGGGTGTAGTGAGTACGAATGCTTTGGAATTGGGGGTCGATATTGGGCAGTTACAAGTGTGTGTCATGACAGGATATCCTGGAAGTATTGCAAGTACGTGGCAGCAAGCTGGACGTGCAGGTCGCCGTCACAGTGAAGCACTTATTATTATGGTAGCTAACTCTACTCCAATTGATCAATATATTGTGAACAACCCAAACTACTTCTTTGAAAAATCACCAGAATCTGCAAGAATCAATCCAGAAAATTTAATTATACTAGTTGACCATCTAAAATGTGCAGCTTATGAATTACCCTTTAGAGAGAATGAACAATTTGGGAAACAAGATGTGGTGGAAATAATGGAATATTTAGTCGATGAAAGCGTGTTGTATCGTAATGGTGAGAAATTTTATTGGGCGAATCAATCCTTTCCAGCAAGCAATATTAGTCTGAGGTCGGCATCACAAGAGAATGTCGTTATTATCGATCAATCAAATATTGCCGATGTTAAAATCATTGGCGAAATGGATCGTTTTAGCGCTATGACTCTTTTACATGACGAAGCGATTTATATACATGAAGGGATCCAACATCAGGTAGAAAAACTAGACTGGGAACATAAGAAAGCGTACGTAAAGAAAGTGGATGTAGAATATTACACTGACGCTAATTTAGCTATACAATTAAAAGTATTGGAAATAGATCAAACAAAGAATAGAAAAACAACTACAATGAATTATGGAGATGTAACAATTAATGCTCGACCAACGATATTTAAGAAAATTAAATTGTCTTCATTTGAGAATGTAGGCTCTGGCCCAATTCATTTACCCGAAGAAGAATTACATACGAGTGCTACATGGCTTGAAATCCAAAAAGTTGAAAATAACGAAGATGAAAAAGCGTTGGAGCAAATTTTACTTGGGATTAGAAATGTATTTAGCCATATTATACCTATCCACGTCATGTGTGATCGTAATGATCTCCATGTAGTATCACAAATTAAAGCCACACATACAGGAAAACCAACAATCTTTATTTGTGATCATTACCCAGGGGGAATAGGATTAGCAGAAGAGGTCTATAAAAGTCAGGACTTAATCATTAAAGCATCGAGAAACCTAATATTACGTTGTCCTTGTGAGGAAGGTTGTCCATCCTGTATTGGTATCGAAATAGGGGGTAACGACCGCAAGAGAGCGGTGCTTAACATGCTAGAACAATTTTAACCTATTACTCTTACGTAAACTTTATTGCTATGTTACTATGACTGTTAAATGAGCTTTAATAGAGCTCAATAATCGTAATAGTAGAAAAGCTCCCACGAACACGAGGTGAAAACGTGCTAATGCTTAGAACGAACAGCGACAATCAATGCCAAAACAGCTTAAGCTATTTATTTGTCATGTGACTTCTAGAGCATTCATGGCTATGTTCGTATTAGATATGAGGCAGGTGAACATACGGTGATAACATAAATCAAATGGTCATTCATTTGTTTACGTTGTTACAAGTAGTATTATTTATGTCTATTAAAAACAAACTTAATTTATATAAGAAACACCTTGTCAACGAAAGTGAGAAGAATAGCCAAAGTTCAAAGACAGACGATCATACTATACCATTTCTTGAACAATGGACTTCTTTTGCGGCAAATCCATATTTTTTTGATGATCAACACTGTCTTATCAGAGAAGTTTCATATCCAATAGGGTATAAACATGGTCAACACTCGTTTGCTGAGCTCCATGAGGTAATTGAGATGTGGCAAAGTCATCACATTCAACACCCTCTTTCAGCAAAAAATAAGCAACCACATGATTTGTTCTTTTTTGATACTGAAACAACTGGATTAGGTGGTGGAGTAGGAAATACGATATTTTTGTTAGGATATGCTAGAGTGTTTCAGGACGAGGTAAAAATAAGACAACATTTTTTGCCTGCTCCTGGAAATGAAGTAGCTCTTTATCAAAGCTTTCTTACAAATGTAGATTATACTACATTAGTAACATATAACGGTAAAGCGTTTGATTGGCCACAGGTGAAGACACGACATACATTAATTAAGGAGTCTGTTCCTAAATTACCAGAGTTCGGCCATTTTGATTTATTTCATGCATCTCGAAGGTTGTGGAAGAATGAATTGGAGAATGTAAGGTTAACTACAGTGGAAAAAGAAAAGCTTGTGATTAACAGAGGGAAAGATACTCCCGGATATTTAGCACCTTTGCTGTACTTTGATTTTTTGCAAAATAAAAACCCAACAGGGATTTTCTCTGTGCTACGCCATAATGAAACAGATGTCCTTTCTTTAATCTCATTATATATACACCTCTCAAAAAAATTATTAGCTAATTACAATTTGAAAAACCCCAACGAACAGTTTGAAATTGCCCGTTGGTTAGATACTCTTGGGGAAAAGCAAAGCGCTAGTCATAAATATAAAGCCATTGCTACTAGTGAAGATGAGCATTCTGATAAAGCTAAGTTCAATTTAGCCATGATATATAAAAGAGAAAAGAATGTAAAAAAAGCAATCGACTTGTGGAAACAGCTAGTCGAATCAAATGATATGTCGTTACTAATACAAGCTGCTGTTGAATTAGCAAAAGTGTATGAGCATCAATTTAAAGAAATTGACATTGCATTAGAATATGCGAGGCTTGCATATAACATCACTAGTGACAAGGACGAGTATAAAAAAAACAAGAAAGCTGAATTACTAAAGCGTATTAGCAGGCTGGAAAAGAAGGGGAAATAACGACCCTATTTATTTCCGTGGAAAGCGCAAAAAGAGAGTTTATTCGGCATTATAAATAAAACAAATCGACAACAAATTCATTGTATAATAAATTGTGTCGTAGCTATTGATCTAGGGAAATACTCACCTTACTTAAGACTGTTGTGTTCATATTAAAACATGATAAAATATTCATTAATAAAACTACACGCTCTATGCTCTATTCACTTATAATTGTTAACAAGCAACACTGCAACTGATGAAGCTGTTTCATATGGCAATAAAGTTTGAATAGAGCTGAGCCTAAAGACAACATAGAGCTTTAAAATACATAATGGAGAGAATATGGATCATGTATAAGAAAATCGTTTATTTATTTTTTGTTGTAATATGCTTAACAGTCATTATTATGAGCAATTTTAAAACAAGTCTACTGTGACTTACTGCTAATTTTGGCTAAAGAAGGATATACATATACCAAAAGCATATGATCATGTGTAATGTGGGCGTTTTAGAAAGTTAAATCTTTTTAAAATATAGTGGTTAAATTAGGTGTATTCATTAGTACATGTTTACCCATTTTTTCATAGGCTGTTATTGTAACATATGCATATGAAAGGAGATAAGGAGATGCAACCTAGACCAATTGTACAGCCACCGATTGTTCATCCAACAAAATGCTGTGTCCAACATCACTATTGCACATTTATTGTCCCGCACATTCATCCTAGTCACGTACAGCATGTAAATCATGTATTGTATCAGCATCAACATTATTATCCACAAACAGAGTCTGTAGTCAATGAAGTTTCTAATCAACAATTTAATTGTGGAAGATAAGAATTTGAATAGAGTAAATTATAGGGACGGTGCTATACCGTCCCTATTTTTAAAGGTCGATGATGTTAGATCATTATCTGCTCATAGTCCTACGTAAAAATAAATACTATATAACTCGTTGTATCTTTTTCTATAACACGATACATATGCTAATAGCGTCGTTTTGTTGTCAATATTGTATGAATAAAATTAAAGTTTGAATAAAAGCCTAACAGCAGCTTTTTAGAGCCATAGCAATATGGGGCTATTTTAGCAGGCCGTCATTCCTAGTCTCATTATTAAGTGATCATAGAAATGATGTTTTTCCTAAAGGAGAATGAATTTTGATCAAAGTCTTAGTCGTTTCAGGATATAAGCCCTATGAAATTGGGATTTTTTCTAATGATCATCCTGCGGTAAATTTTATAAAGAAAGCACTTAAAAGTCGTTTAGTTTCACTTCTTGATAATGGACTTGAATGGGTATTAATCAGTGGTCAGCTCGGTGTTGAACTATGGGCTGCAGAGACAGTGTATGCTTTGCAGGAAGACTATCCACACCTTAAGCTTGCAATTCTTACACCATTTCTTGAGCAAGAAGTGAATTGGAATGAAGCAAATAAAGAATATTACGAATTAATTTTATCTCAAGCGGACTTTGTTGAAAGTATTTCGAACCGATCATATGAAAATCCAAGCCAATTCCGTCAGAAAAACCTTTTTTTGGTAAATAAAAGTGATGCATTACTCGCTGTATTTGATGAAGATAAGCAAGGAAGTCCTACATATTTGCTTAATGTTGCAAAAAATAGAAGAGATACGGACAATTATGATATAATTATTATAAATTTTGATGATCTTCACTTAGTTGCTGAAGAAGAATCATTAATGAATAATCCTTGGAATGAGGAATTTTAGGGGTAGAATGCTAATTGAGGTCCGTGTTAATTTATTAGGACAAAAAAATACTAATACGAAACAACATATGCAAAAGACAAATTGACAATTGCTCTTTCATTTGAAAAAATAGAAGTGGAAGAATGGGGAATTATGTAGAGGTGAAAACGATGTTAGAACGAATTAAACTAAATGCTAAAGAAATTTTGGAAAAAGAATTTAAAACAGCGATGAGAGGCTATAAACAAGAAGACGTAGATAAATTTTTAGACTTCATCATTAAAGATTATGAATCATTTCATCAAATTATTGAAGAACTACAACAAGAAAATTTGCGCTTGAAGCGTCAAGTAGATGATACATCTAAAAAACAAAGTGTACCGACTGGAAATACAAATTTTGATATTTTACAAAGATTATCGAGTCTTGAAAAGCATGTGTTCGGTAGTAAATTATACGAGTAAATGATTACCATATAAAAACTATTGCTATTTACTATGTTATTTACTATAATTAATGTTACGCGTTAATAACGTTCGGGTAATCGCTGCACATGTTCATGTGTAGAGGAAAGTCCATGCTCGCACGAGCTGAGATGCTCGTAGTGTTCGTGCCTAGTGAATAAATAAGCTAGGGTAGTTAGTGTAATACTAACTAACGGCAGGGAAATAACCTAAGTCTTCTTAGATATGGTTAGAATACCTTTAAAGTGCCACAGTGACGAAATCTTGCAAGAAATTGCAAGAGTGGAACGAGGTAAACCCCACGAGCGAGAAACCCAAATTATGGTAGGGGCACCTTCTTTGAGAAAATGAACGAGAAGAAGGACAGGTAATTACCTGTAGATAGATGATTACCACCTTGGTACGAGGCGTTGGCCGTTTGTAGTACAAGGAACAAAACATGGCTTACAGAACGTTATTAATGAACTGAGTTAATTAGATTAGACTTAACAGCTCTCCTAACATGGAGAGCTTTTGTTATGTGGATGACCTTAAAGAAAAAGTATGTCCGTATGCTGTTGCTGATCAAAAAAATATAATTAATGTATACCAGCATTGAGTATTTCATAGTACGATAAATTTTAAAAAAATAGCAACAAAGTTTGCGTATAGAGCTTAAGTAGATGTTATGATAATGAGGAAATTTGGATATGATCAATAAGAGTTATTTAAAAACTGTTCATCCAGTAGGTTGATTATACCATCGTAAATAACTTAGCTGTTGGAAGGGCTAAGTGATAAATTGATTTTAAATTGAACTAAGCGAGTAATTCTAGAAAATAGGGTGATGACATGAACAATACTTATACACTTATTGCAACCGCTGCAATGGGTTTAGAAGCTATCGTTGCAAAGGAAGTACGCAGTCTTGGCTACGAATGTACAGTAGAAAACGGTAAAGTCATTTTTCAAGGTGACGAAAAGGCTATATGTAGATCAAACTTATGGCTACGTACCGCTGATAGAATTAAAATAAAAGTTGGTGAGTTCAAAGCGACATCTTTTGAAGACTTATTTGAAGGGACTAAAGCTTTAAAGTGGAGCAACTTTATACCTGAAGATGGTGAGTTTCCTGTAAGTGGGAAATCTGTTAAATCAAAGTTGTTTAGTGTTTCTGATTGTCAAAGTATCGTGAAAAAAGCCATAGTTGAAAACTTGAAGGAACATTATCGATCTGCTGGCTGGTTAGCAGAAACTGGACCGTTATATAAAGTTGAAATTGCTATTCACAAAGATATCGCAACGCTAACAATTGACACGAGTGGTTCTGGATTACATAAACGTGGATATCGCGTTGGACAAGGTGATGCTCCGTTGAAAGAAACTTTAGCAGCCGCGTTAGTGCTGCTTACGAACTGGGAGCCTAATAAACCGTTTGTAGACCCAGTTTGTGGCTCAGGTACTATACCGATAGAGGCTGCATTGATCGGGCAAAATATCGCTCCTGGTTTCAATAGAGACTTTGTTTCTGAGCAATGGGGTTGGATTGGTAAAAGCACTTGGAATGATGCACGTCAAGAGGTAGAGGACAGGGCAAATTACGACCAACCACTGCAAATATTTGGTCATGATATAGATCATAGAATGATTACTATATCTAATGAAAATGCTGAAGAAGCTGGACTTGGGGACCTTATAACATTTAAACAAATGCAGGTGAGAGATTTTACGACTAAGGATCAATATGGTGTTATCGTTGGTAACCCACCCTATGGTGAGCGGATAGGTGAAAAACAAGCAGTGGAGCAAATGTACAAAGACATGGGCAAAGTATTTGGTGACCTCGATACTTGGTCAAAGTATATCGTTACTTCCCATCCGGACTTTGAAAAATTATACGGGAAGAAAGCTACTAAAAAGAGAAAATTATTTAACGGTTTTATTAGAACTGACTATTATCAATATTGGGGAACTAAATCTCCAAGAAAATAATAACGAATGACAGTGTTCTCCTTCTATGAGAAAAGATGAAAAATCTATAAATGGTGATGATAGGTGAGTAATTTTTACGTGCATCATTACCCGGTGCATATTATTCATTAAAATATCATTATCGTTGTAACATTTAATATCGGAGGAATATAATTAATGATTCGTGAACGACTACCTTTTCAAGTATTAACGAATGATAACTTTTTTGATAAATTAAATGAATGGATTGGCGATGTGTTTTATGACATACTACCCGAAGCAGGTTTAGAGCTTAGAGATGAACAGATTTTCATGGCATTTCAGCTTGAACGTGCATTTAAGGAAAAGAAGATAATATTAGCTGAGGCTGGGGTTGGAACAGGAAAGACAATTGTATATTTATTATATGCATTGTGTTACGCAAGGTATACAGGTAAACCCGCAATTATTAGCTGTGCTGATGAGTCATTAATTGAACAGCTTGTTAAAAAGGAAGGAGACATTGCAAAACTTCGAAAACTATTAAATATGAATATTGATGTCAGACTGGCAAAATCCCCTGATCAATATTTGTGTTTGAACAAACTAGATGATGCAATGACTTTTTCAGAACATGACAATATTAATGATGTTTATGATTCTCTACCGAAATTCGTGAATAATCATGCAGCCTTACAACAATTTACACCTTATGGGGATCGAAAACAATATCCTCTGTTGTCTGATGAGGAATGGAACATGATTTCATGGGATGTATTTCAAGATTGCTCAAGTTGTGAGAAGCGACATCGATGTGGACAAATTTTGTCTAGAGATCATTATCGCAAGGCTACAGATTTAATTATTTGTTCACATGACTTTTATATGGAACATGTCTGGACGAAAGAATCACGTAAGAGAGAAGGGCAATTGCCGTTACTCCCTGAATATAGCAGCGTAGTTTTTGACGAAGGGCATCTGTTAGAAATTGCGGCACAAAAGGCGTTGACCTATAAAATAAAAGCAACATTATTAGAAGGATTATTAACTCGACTGCTTGAAAATGAGATAAGAGAAGAGCTTGCATTGTTAATAGAAGAGACGATTGAAACAAATCAGTTATTTTTTGATTCAATAGTGGAGCAAGCTGTTCAAGTACAAGGGTCTCATCGAATGAACCTTGCTTTATCCGGCTCTATTATTAATTATGCTAAACAATTAAACGAAAAGTTAATTGCCATTGGAGATGCACTAGTTTTCGAAAGTGAAACATATACGATTGAAGAGTATCAATTGAATATTGTTGATGAATATATTGATCAAGTGCAATATTCTTTGCAGCTAATGGTTGAAAATGATGAGGCTATAACATGGATTGAAGCAAACGATGATGAAACAACTGTTGTGATTATGCCAAAATCGGTAGAGAATGTACTAGAGGAAAAAGTTTTCTCAAACAACATTCCGTTTGTGTTTAGCTCTGCAACACTTTCAAATAACCAATCTTTTGAGTATGTTACAGCTAGCTTAGGTATTCGTGATTATTTATCGTTTTCAGTGGAATCGCCATTTGATTACGATGAACAAATGAAGATAAAGATGCCAATCCTAACAGCTAATGACAACTTATTTCAGCAGAAGTTTACGTATACACTGAAAGAATTACAGAAAACGAATGGAAGAGCGTTATTATTATTTAATAGTAAACATGATTTACAGTTATTCAAAGAACACTGTAGTGAGCAAACGGAATTTTCATTTTTATTTGAGGGAGATAGAGAGATTAGTGAACTAGTTTCAATATTCCAAAATGAAGAACATACTATACTTTGTGCGCAGCATCTTTGGGAAGGTTTAGATATACCTGGCCCAGCTTTGTCTAATCTTATTATTTGGTCTTTGCCATATCCACCAAATGACCCTGTATTTAATGCAAAACGTAAAGCATCTGCGGATCCGTTTTGGTCAATTGATGTTCCTTATATGATGCTTCGACTACGTCAAGGGGTTGGACGTTTAGTTCGTTCTCATCATGATAAGGGTGTTGTGACAATTTTTTGTACAAGTGATATTGATAAAGAATTAATCACAAAGGTAGAAACAAATCTTCCTACAAATGTTACAAAATCTTAAGAATATTTAAATGTAAGATTTAGAAGGATTTATTATAATTGTATAGAATTATAGTAAATGAAAACTGTTTAAGGAGGAACAACATGAATCAAGATATATTAAAATTAGAACAACAATTTTTAGATTATGTAAAAAAAATAATTGGCTATAATGAAGCTGTTGGATTAATGCATTGGGACCTACGCACAGGCGCTCCGAAAAAAGGTGTGGCCCAACGTTCTGAGGTAATTGGAACTTTATCATCTGAAATCTTTGCAATGACTACTTCTGAAGAAATGGCTTCCTATATTGCGAAGCTCTCGTCACAAGGTGTTAAAGAGCAGCTATCTGAAAAAACGATCAAAACTCTTAAAGAATGTAAAAAACATTATGATAAGAATAAAAAAATTCCTGCAGAAGAGTATAAGGAATTTGTCATTCTTCAATCAAAAGCTGAATCTGTGTGGGAGGAAGCAAAGGCAGCATCAGACTTTTCAATGTTCCAGCCTTACCTAGAAAAATTAGTCGACTTTAACAAGCGGTTTATTGAATACTGGGGTTATAAAGATAACAAATATGATGTTCTACTTGACGATTATGAGCCAGGTATGACTGTGGACATTTTAGATAAGGTCTTTCATGAAGCCCGTGAGCGAATTGTCCCATTAGTAAAAGAAATTGCTGGAGCAGAACAGCCTGAAACGAGCTTCCTGTTTGAACACTTTCCTAAAGGTAAACAACGTGAATTTAGTTTAGCAATTCTAGAGCAATTGGGCTATGATTTTGAAGCTGGTAGATTAGATGAAACAGTACACCCATTTGCGACAGGCTTAAACCCAGGAGATGTACGCATCACGACAAAGTATGATGAAAAGGATTTCCGAACTGCGGTTTTTGGAACAATCCACGAGTGTGGTCATGCATTATATGAGCAAAATATTTCAACTGACTTAACAGGCACTCCTTTATGTTCAGGAACATCAATGGGCATTCATGAATCACAATCACTGTTTTACGAAAATTTTGTAGGACGCAATTATTCTTACTGGAAAAAGAATTATGATTTATTAAAAGATCATACAAATGGTCAGTTTGATTCTATAGAGTTAGAAGATTTCTATAAAGCTATTAATGAATCAAAGCCTTCATTAATCCGAATCGAAGCAGACGAATTAACTTATCCGTTACATATTATGATTCGATATGAGATTGAAAAAGGATTATTTAACGGAGAAATTGAAGTGAAAGACTTACCAGAAGTTTGGAATAATAAATATGAGGAATATTTAGGTGTACGCCCTTCGAATGATGCAGAAGGAGTGCTACAGGATGTGCATTGGGCAGGTGGAATGTTTGGATATTTTCCTTCATACGCATTAGGGTATATGTATGCAGCCCAACTAAATAAAGCGATGCTTGTAGATATTCCGAATTTTGATGAGTTAATGGAAAAAGGGGAATTAGAGCCAGTTCGCGAATGGCTCACAGAGCATGTACATCAATTTGGTAAACTTAAAAAACCACTTGAAATCCTACAAGATGTAACAGGTGAAGGATTAAATGCAAATCATTTGATCGAGTATTTAGAAGAGAAGTACCGTAGAGTCTATCAAATTAACAGCTAATGTTAGTTTAGCAAATGAAAGATAGCAAAGCCTCCTTTGTCATTTTACAAAGGAGGCTTTTGTAATAAATAAAAGACATATAATAAGCGCCTTGTGAAGTATATTAACACGACTTCACAAGGCGCTTGTTGTTACATTTTTACCATAATCTATAACCTTTTGAACCGACTGGTGCATTTTGAATCATGTCTATGAACGGAATTGTATATGCAAATAATATTAACAAAATAGTAATTCCAATCCATAGTTTCCAGTTTTCAAGAACCATAGGTGTTTTTTCGGCATGCTCTGTAACCTCTGCAACTGGGAATTCAGTTTCACCTTTTGGTGCAAAAAATGCTAAATTAGTAATAATAATTAGTACTAAGATGATACCGATGAATAAGATAGAACCGCCAATTGCTTGCGCGATTTGATAAGGAATCCATTCCAGTGCTTGTTCTGAGCCGCCGTATGTTGAATAATCGGAACGACGTGGAGCACCTAGTAGCCCAGCAGCATGCATTGCTCCTGACATAAATGTCATCCCGATAGCCCATACAATAGTTTGAATGATTGCTAGTTTGTTCATAGCCTTCGTCATTACACGCCCTGTAATGTGTGGGATTAACCAATAGGCTGCACCAAAGAACGTAAGTAAAACAGTTGTTGCTAATGTTAAATGGAAATGACCTGTTACCCAAATGGTGTTATGGACAACTTGATTTAATTGGTTACTTGCGTTAATTAAACCACCTGCACCAGCTGGAATGAAGAATAACATTCCTATAAACGGTGCAAAAAAGCGTGCATCTTTCCAAGGTAGCTTCTTAACCCAGCCGAATAACCCAGTTGCACCTTTTGAGCGACCATACAATTCGAACGTTGCAAACATTGAGAAAGCCGTCATTAAAGATGGTATAACAACTAAGAAAGTTAAAATGACTTGTAAAAACTTCCACGCTGGATCAATTCCTGGCTCTGTTAATTGATGGTGAAATCCAACAGGGATAGAGAATAGTAAGAATAAAATAAATGACATTCTAGCTAGAGCATCTGAGAATATTTTAGTCCCCAATACTTTAGGAATAACAACATACCAAATCATGTATGCTGGTAACAGCCAGAAATATACAAGTGGATGACCAAAATACCAGAATAATGTACGACTAACTAACACATCAATCGTTTCAACAATACCTAATGACCATGGAATAAATTGAACTAGGACAGTAGCAGCTAAGCCTAGTGTTGCTACTAACCACAATATCATATTAACGATAGACATAAAGCTTAATAGTGGACTAATCTCACCTGGATGTTGTTTACGCCACTTTCTGTAATGTGCAAACATAGCAAATCCAGCTACCCAGCTACCAACAACAACCAAAGTTAAGCCTATGTAAAAACCTGGATGTGCTTTTAAAGGAGCGTAGAATGTATAAAGTACTGATGCTTCATTCAATAAAATAAATACTGCGGCAATTGCCGTACCAATGGTCATCATCCAAAACCCGATCCAACCAGTCAAGCGAACCTTATTGGATAATGCACCTGCTGTTCTACTTAGGCTGGCAAATTGAAAGCCGATAATGAAGAATGTAGTTAAAACAAGACCAAGTAATACGCCGTGTACAGTTAAAATTTGATAATAGCCAAGCCATGAAGGGAGAGTAAATTTCCCTGAACGAACAAGTGTTTGTAATAATCCTGCTAATCCTCCGAGTGCTAGTGCAATAAATGCGACATAAATATGTGCCATTGCCAATTTTCCATCGCGTCGATCAACTTTCGCTTCAACAATACTCATTATTCAACCACCTCGATTGTTGCAGTCATACTTGTATGACCTATTCCACAATATTCATTACATAAAACTAAATACTCTCCAACTTCATCAAACGTAGTTGTTACTTCGCTTATGTACCCAGGTTCAAGCATCATATTTGCATTTGTACCTGCTATTTCAAAGCCGTGAATAACATCTTTCGTTGTAGCAACGATTTTTACTTTCGCACCCTTTGGTACTTGTACTTTTGTTGGAGAGTAACTAAATGCAGAAGCAACAAATGTTAATTGATATTCATTGTCACCGATTTGTACTAACCCTGGATTATCAAATGGTGCTGTTTGGTCAACCTTTTCTGGATCAATTGTTGTTAAACAACTAGGAGGTTGGTTTCCTAAATAAAATGCGCTAATACCTATAACAGTTAAGAAGACAAGTAGAGTTCCAACTCCAAATAACAACCATATTTTTTCAAACTTGTGCATGTGCATCGACTAATTCCCCTCCTTCTATAAGCGGTCTACAAATAAAAAATAAACTCCCAACCAAGTAATGATTAGAAAGAAACCCAACAACATTACTGAAGCTAACGCTCCTTTTAATGAAGGCTCACTTTCTATTTTAGTTTTTTGATTTTGAAGCTCAGTTTTCGGCATCTCTCTCACTCCCTTCGCTATTGAACAAATTTCCTATTATTACACTATTATCTTACTAGACTAATGTGTAAAATCCATACAGTTATTAGGTTTTCACAAATTGTTCATATGTAATATAAACACTATGATAATAGTGATAAATTAATTTATCAGTGATAAATATCACAAAAAATAAAAACAATTTGTGAAAAAAATGTGAAATAGTTAAATAGATTTGAGTTGTATGCTTGTGACTTTTGTCATAAGGTCATAGTTACAGGTCTGGAAGTGACATTAAAATGCTCTCTTCGTATACTTTGTTCCTACTTTTACTAAAAATGGACAGAGGGATGAGTTTTATTAAAGTTCAGCAATGATAAAATAGTAAAGGTGCCATCACAACTGATTTATATGTGCTTATATCTTAGAACGAATAACACCAATTAATACGAAAACAAGCAATTAAAAGCAGAAAACAACCGACTAATTGTCGATTGTTTTGCTTGGTTGTGTATTTGATTACATTTCAATCATTAAAATGATTTGCATTTCTCCCATTGCTTCCACTTGAATGGGAACTCTAAAGGCTTTTTCAAAGCCGTAGATTTTTGTTTGACCAACTAACACTGTAGGAGGTGTAATATCAATATTGATCCCTTGTTGAGAAAGTTGTGTAGACAAATTACCTGCAATCATATTACCAAACTCTCCTGTAAATGATTCAAGCATTTCTCCCTCAAGAGGCATACCGAACATGATTTCACCAACTCCACCAAATACAGTTGGGTTTCCCTCTATTATTAACCTTCCTCTTATATCCCCAGTTATACCAATTAACACGCCCATTGAGGATTGCAGTAACGGTTGAGTGAATAACGCTGGTTTATCAATTGTTACATCTATTGGTACTACGGTTTTAACTACATGAATAGTGCTGTTTAAAACACCTGTTACTTTTGAACTTAATGTGGCCAAACTGAATTCACCTCCATCTTTATTTCAGGGATTGTAATTGGGTAAAATATACCCATTACTATTTTACCTCATAATATTGTTTTGTGTAATGAATTTAATAGATTTAATAGATTTAATAGATTTAATAGATTTAATAGTGCAATTCCAATAATTGTGTGCTGAACGTAATGATTATTAGATTTATAATAATAATGCACAACAACAACTCCTTTAAAACGTTCGACTTCTCCAAACAGGGGAAGTCCTTTTTATTTGAAACTCTTCACAATGGTCTTCCGTTTTATTTAAAGTTATCGTTATACTCACATTTAATTAGAGTTACATAGCTTGATAGAACAATCCGTTGATTTTGTCCAATGCCTTCCTTTATATGTTGTATTTTTGTAAAAATAGCAACAAATTATGAACGATGTTTATCTGTTTTTTCAGACCTTACATGTTTGTGTTTTTTAAATAACTAGATATGTAATGCTCAAGGTGCTTGTTATTTGAGAATCTTCGCAAACTATGCTGCTTTTTATACAAAATTACTATAGAAGTCTTATTTGGTTTTCATTATGATATTGAAAAAAAGATGCCACGAAACTAAGCTAAGAAAGAAAATTAGTTATTGAATCTTAGGAGTCAAGCTTATAAATCGTCAACTAGGTTAATATTGAAATCAATGATTACGTAGAGCGTCCTAAAAATGACTACAATGTATGTCCTTTGGGAAAGAAAATAATTTCTTTGCCTATTTCGTATGGAGCCTGATTAGAGATAGGAAAGTGATAGGGCTTTGTTGCTCAATTTCAAAATATTCATGATACTAGGGTTTTTCTTAATAATTTATAGTTTTACTATGAAACATCATATTTAATATTGTAAAATAAGAAAATAACTAATCAGTCAGAATGTTAAGGGGTATTGTATATGGGGCAAACAGGGGTTAAAAAGTACACAACTCAAAATATTACGAGTGGATTGTTCGATATTTATCATAAAATTAATGATGAAGGTGATAGCCAAACCGCGTCGAAAATTGTTCAATTAATGAAAAAACTTCAAAGTGAGGAATTTACCATTGGTTTTTGTGGCCATTTTTCGGCAGGGAAGTCAAGTATGATCAATGAATTAATAGGTGAACGGCTATTGCCTACTAGTCCAATTCCGACAAGTGCCAACCTTGTTAAAGTAAAGAGGGGAAACAAGTATGCACGCGTTTACTTTCATAGTGGTGAAGTGGTGCAATATGAAGGTCCGTATAATTATGAACTTGTGAAATCTCTTTGTAAAGATGGTGATTCAGTCGCATCTATTGAACTTAGTGTAGAAACAACTTCCATTCCGTTAGGGGTTTCAATTATGGATACTCCTGGGATCGACTCTACTGATGATGCGCATCGTTTGGCGACCGAATCGGCTCTTCACATCGCAGACACGATATTTTTTGTAATGGATTATAACCATGTACAATCAGAAGAAAATTTTCTATTTGCAAAGGAATTAAAGGATCGTGGAAAAGAAGTATATTTAATCATTAATCAAATTGATAAGCACCAGGAACAGGAAGTTAGTTTTTTTGATTTTGCAAACGGTGTTAAAAATTCTTTTTTAAATTGGAAAGTTGAAGCAGATGGTATATTTTACACATCTTTAAAGAAAAAGGATCATCCATTAAATGAATTAGCTAGCGTCAAAAAATTGTTGCAGAAAAAAATCAACGAAAAGGATAGCCTCCTCATAAAAACTAGCTTATTAGCGGCTGAAAAATTACTAAATGAACATTTTCAATATTATGTAAACAAAACATTAGATCAGCAAAATATATTTGAAAAAACTCTTTCTCATTTACCTGTAAATGAACGAGAAGAACTTCTATCAAACATAAATAATGTACAACAAGAAATCGATGAGAAACAACAAGCATTGGAAAGCGCAGAGTTAAATTGCAAAAAAGACATACAGGCTATTTTAGACAATGCATATCTTATGCCATATTCTACTAGAGAACATGCAAGAGCATTTATTGAAGCTAGTCAAGCTGATTTCAAAATAGGATTATTCAGCTCCAAAAAGAAAATTGCAAAGGAACGAGAAGATCGCTTAGATGTACTGTGTGAAGATATAAAGGATAAGATTTCTTCACAACTGGAATGGCATATTAAGGATTATTTTTTAGAATTCTGTAAAAAACAGGCTATTCTTGAAGATGAATTGACTAGAGACATTCAAACTTTCTCCATTACACTTGAATCTTCTATGCTGGAAAACATATTAAAAAAAGGAGCAAGACTAACGGGTGATTATGTCCTGACATATACGAATGATGTAGTTCAAATGATTAAGAGGATGTGTCGTGATGAAACAAATGAAATTATTAATAAAATAATCATTGAGTTGAACAAGCATACGAGTACACAAATTGATATGTTACAAAATATTCTTAAGCAGCAGAACAATTTGATGGATGCTAAATCAGGGCTTGATCAATTGGTATCGATGGAGGAGAGACATAGAAAATCTCTAAATAATCTTCTTCATAGACAAAATGAACTTCCTCAGGATAATGAAGAGTTAAAAGCTTTATTGGAAGAACATATTGTTTTTACTTCAATGGAAGATGCAAATCAAGATAATGAAGTAACTGATAGTCAAGTGATTCATAGCAGTTTAGATAATACAAACTTGACACTACGTAACAATCGTAATCAAGGGGGGCGCGTTAACGAAACGATTAAATACTTAAACCATGTTTGCAATCAAATATCAGCAACACCTGGTTTTGCAACGGTTGTTAAGGAGCTACGTGAAAAGTCTGAAAGGCTTGAAAATAGAAACTTTACAGTCGCATTATTTGGAGCTTTTAGTGCAGGTAAATCATCGTTTGCAAATGCGCTCCTAGGAGATAAGGTATTACCAGTTTCACCTAATCCGACAACAGCAACAATTAACAAAATTATTCCACCATCTGAGGAATTTCCACATGGGACGGTAAAAGTTAAATTAAAGACACAGCAACAAATATTTGAAGATGTGCAACAATCGTTAAAAATATTTAATTTGAAAGCTAGCACTTTGGAAGATGCGATTAAGTTATTAAAGCAAGGTACATATCGTCAGCAGGTTATTGATAGTCGAGATCAATCACATTATTCTTTTCTACATGCTGTTTGTAGTGGATATGCTACAATGTCCAAAAACTTAGGCTCTATCATCACCACTAGCCTTGCTGCCTTTTCCGACTATGTATCTGTAGAAGAAAAAGCGTGCTTCGTTGAATGGATTGAACTAGCCTTTGATAGTGAGTTAACACGCCAAGGTATATCATTAGTTGACACTCCAGGTGCGGACTCAGTGAACGCTCGACATACAGATGTAGCATTCGATTATATTAAAAATGCAGATGCCATTCTATTTGTCACTTACTATAACCATGCGTTTTCCAAAGCAGATAGAGAATTTATTATTCAGCTCGGAAGAGTGAAAGATACTTTTAGTATGGATAAAATGTTCTTTGTAGTTAACGCATCTGATTTGGCTCATTCAGAAGAGGAACTCGGTTCAGTTATGAACTTTGTTGACGAGCAACTTGTCTCTTACGGTATAAGAGACCCACGTCTTTATCCAATCTCTAGTCATAAGGCGCTAACAGCAAAACAAAATGATTCTAATGATGCTGATGTTGAGATGGGAGACTATTCAGGAATCTTACGTTTTGAACGAGATTTTAAAACATTTATCATCGAAGAACTGGCAGAGATCACGATAAGCTCTGCTTACACGGATATAGAGAAAGTAAACAATATGTTAGATGACTATATCAAAACAGCAACTACCAGCAATGACGAAAAAAATAGCAAGCTGTTAGCAGCCACAGATGAACGAGAAAGCATTCGATCTATCATAAGCACTTACCAGATCGACAGTCAAAAGCGGTCAATTGATCAAGAAATAACAGAATTAGTCTATTATATTCAACAACGGAACTTTTTACGTTTTTCAGATTTATTTAAAGAAAGTTTTAACCCTTCGACCTTACGTGAAGATGGTAAAAATATTCAAGTGAAATTGGAAGGTGCATTAGAGGAATTTCTGTCGGCAATATCGTTCGATTTAGAACAGGAAATACGGGCAACTAGTCTACGTGTTGAAGCATTTTTACGAAAACAAGTTGCTGAAATATTAGAAGATATAAATACACGTGTTGTGGGAATAAACGATCATTTACAATTTAATATAAATAGTGAGTTTGAGTTTCCTACACCAGCTTTTCACTATCCTTTTATTGGAGATCAAGTCAATAAAAATAAAGTAATAGGGATGTATAAAAACGCAAAAACTTTCTTCGAAAAAAACGGCAAACAAAAGATGAGTGATGAAATAGTTAAGCAATTAGAGGAGCCTATACATAGCTTTTTAAAAGCTATGAAAACTCAAGTGACAAGCCATTACCAGTATAATTTCGACCAATATGTACAAGCATCTCTGCAAAAGTTATTAAACGAAAATGAAGATTATTATGAAGGAATAATTCTTGCATTATCAGATAATGTAGATGTATCCTTGTTACAGGAAATACGCCAATCTATAGTGAGTTATATGGATATTTAGGAGGAACTCTCATGTCAGAAGTACACAAAGCAATTACGAGTCATTCACAAAATCAGCATCGCCATATTCAGATTTTTGTACAATTGGACAATCAAAGAGAAGCATTAATTGAAGAGGCTCTTGAATTGTGTAAAGCGAATCAACCTTATTCTGTTGATGGCATTAACGAAATAACAAGTCAAATAAATGCACTAGCTAGTAAGGGAGTTAGTCCTACTAGGAAATATGTTACTAACATGATGGTTAAAGAGTACGCACAAAAGCTTGTTGTAAATAAATTGGGTCAGTAATACGTTGTTGTTATGGAAAAGCTGTTTTCGCATTGATTGTTGTTTTTCGTATTAAGAAGAAAACACGTACACAAATAGAGTTCGTGGCATCTTTTCTTCTGTACAGCAACCACTTTTTATAGTACTAATTTGAAAAAGAGCCTACGGAAATGCCAATTTTAAAGGTGGTTAATAATAAGTTTTTCTTATAGATGAAATGAGTTTTGATAAGTAAAGCGCTTACCTACTTTTATTAACCATGAGCTATGAGTACAAGTTTAATCAATGCAAATTGTTTTAACGTAGAAAAAGTACGAGCTAAACAATTACCTATGTAATTGACAGATGTTTAAGTTCATTAACTAATTTCCTTTTTGAAGAAGAGAGCTAAAGGAGTATATATTTTTACTTGTTTTACCCATTAGCTTCTATGCCAAGTTTATATAAATGGAAAGGAGAGGGGACATGGAACATATTGTTGAAGTCGATTGGTTACACAAACATATTTCAAATGTTCGAATCATTGATTGTAGATTTCACTTAGAAGACCCTGCGGCAGGATTAAATAGCTATTTACAAGGGCATATCCCAGGTGCATCGTATTTTGATTTAGATAAGGACCTATCAGGCCCTATTGAAAAGAACGGAGGCCGTCATCCACTGCCAAACATTGAAGAATTCTGTGAAAAATTATATGCAGCAGGAATTAATCAACATACTAGGGTAGTAGCTTATGACGATCAAGGAGGAGCCTTTGCATCACGTTTTTGCTGGATGTTATTATATGTTGGATTAAAGCATGTACAAATTTTGAATGGTGGATATGCCGCATGGAAAGAAAGGCACATGCCAATAACAGCGGATATACCAACAGTAACAAGAAGTTTTTTTACTCCGCGTATTCAGCATGATATGTTGGTAACTATGGAAGAAGTTAAAATGCATAGCCAACGTAATGACGCTGTTATTATTGATTCGAGAGAAAATAGTAGATATGCAGGAATTGAAGAACCTATTGATCAGCTTGCTGGACATATTCCATCATCTATTAATTACTATTGGAAAGATAGTCTACATTCCAATGGTATGTGGAAAACGAGTGATGAGCAGATTAGCAGGTTCTTACAACTCGATAAGGATGAAAATATAATCGTCTATTGTGGATCTGGCGTTACTGCATGCCCTAATTATTTGTCTTTAAAAGAAGCTGGCTATAATAATATTAAACTCTATGTGGGCAGCTGGAGTGATTGGATATCGTATGATGATAATGAAATTGTAAAAATTTAATAAGTATATGTTCGTACAAATTTCCTATACTAAGCTTGGAGGTTTGATCGACCTCCTAAATAGCCGTAAAGGAGTACGATAAAATGGGAAGAACAAAAGCAGGTAATGCAAATGCACAAAGAAATAATAACGCTAAACAGAAAAATGACTATAACAATGAATTTGCGTCATATGCAGAAGTTGAATCAAACAAAATGAAAAACCGTAAAAAAGAAGAGTAAATGTAAAAGTTTATTGACCCCAAAGTCATCCATTTGTAATTGATACATAAAATGCTGACTGTTGGGGTTTTACATGCCTTTATTATTATAGTAGCAATTGTAATAGCATACCGTATGTTTATGATCTATGATCATGCTGTTATTTTGTATTTTTCATCTTTGCAACATTCTCTAGCTTGCTTTTTGGAGAATTGTTTGCAGCAGATCCTTGTCCATAACCTTGTGGATTTACTCCTGAACTAACTCGCCCTCTCGTTTTACTTTGTTTAGTCAACAACCTCACCTCCATCTAATATTTTATCCATTTCATCATTTATTATGAATTGACCTCTCATTAAATAACTTAGATTAGTCTCTTTTCAATAGTCTTTTTTCCCTTTAATTGTTGCTTCTCGTTCTAATACAGAAGCACGTAAAACCATAGCGTTCATGGCTTTTTTATGCTTTTACAATGCTTAATAAAACTCATCATACAGCCCATTTTTAGTGAAAAAGCAACAAAGTTTACGAAAAGAGTCTTTCATCAGGCTATTTTCTCTTTGATTGAAGCTCTACGATCTAAGATGTAAACACCTATACATTTAGTGTTATGGGCATCTATTCTTCTGTAAAGCATCACTATTACGTAAAACGAAATCTTAATCTTCTAGTTTAGGCACGATAGCAACAAAGATGAAAAGAGCCTTTCATTAATATAGTTCTATTATGTCCTCTCATTGTTAGCGCATCATCATGTCCATAACATTGTTAGCGCATAACGTTGAAAAAACGAATAGATATTTTAAGGAATTTACGTTAATATAAGGAATGTGTTATCCAAACTTTTTGTGGATTCGAACGAAATTAAGATAGGGTTGAGGCATAATGATAAAACATAAGGCTTTTACAGTCGAAGAATACATTCAATACTTAACTAATAAAGGCTTTCATTTCCGAGAAGATGCGCTAGGATTTATTACATTCGGTCAGCAATACACAAAATCAACAGATGAACTAGTTAATTCAGCGATAGAAATAACTTTAAAGGTACAAAAGGAGTTTGATGGAAGTTTTTTTGTCTCTTTACTAGAATCTTTCCAAGAGAACAACATTAAAACTCGCGAAGAAGCTGTACAATTTGCCTACATTAAAAACCTTATGTAATTTCTTATAGGCTAAAAATTAATACATAAAGAAAACAGGAGCGTTTCTAATCGACTCCTGTACTACATTTCACTTCTTTATTTTTCCTTTCAGGTAATTCTGATAGCACCATGCCACTAAAAATGCAAATACAGCCTATAATTGCAATGTGGCTTAATTGCTCATTCGCCCAAAGAAATCCGGCTAAAGAAGCAAATACTGGTTCAGTTGCAAATATTAACGCAACTCGAGTAGGAGTAGTGGACTTTTGAAAAAAAGTTTGTCCTAAAAATGCTAAGGCTGTTGCAAAGATTGAAGTAACTACTAAAGCAATAAATACTTCCTTCTGAAGTAAAATGTTTATTTGTAATTGATTTCTCCAATCTTCAAAAAGAAACGCTAGTAATAATGATAAAAAAGCCACCGTTAAGATTTGCGTGACAGTTAGAATTAAACTCGGGAAACGCTTCGTGTATTTACCTGTTAATATAATATGCATCGCAAATGATACGGCACAAAATAGTACAAGAACATCACCCCGATTAATTGAAACTTCGTCACCCATCGTTAGCATATAAAGACCTATCGTAGCTAGCATAGCACCAGCTATGCCATTACGTGTCATGCTATTTTTTAATAAAAAAACCGCGAATATAGGAACGAGTACAACACTTAGACCAGTAATGAATCCAGCTTTAGATGAAGTTGTGTACAATAATCCAAATGTTTGAAATGCATAACCAAGAAATAGCCAAATGCCTAATATTACTCCAGACATGAACATTGTTGCATTTAGCTGTTTTAATTGTTGTTTATTAAACATAATAAGCCAGCACAATAAAAATATTCCAGCTATAAAAAAACGAATACCATTGAAGGAAAATGGATGTAAAAAAGAAATAGCATTTTGCACGAGAACAAAAGTGGTACCCCATACGAAAGCTATAAGTAATAGAGCACCATCTGCAACGACGGACTTTCTCAATATTTCTATCTTCCTTTCTCGATCTAAATAAAAAGCTAAATTGTAGTGTATCATACATACTACAAAATAGTGAATACAAAACTGGTGTTTATGTTTGGTTATTTTTCTGTTGATTGCTGTTTGATAAAAATACGTAAACATCTCATGTTCGATGTATCTTTAATGCAGTTCAGAAAAGCCTCTCATCTAAATTGACCATTATTTAATAAAGGCTGCATTCGCATTGCTTGTTACTTTTCGTTCAAAGGTATTGGCACGTATACACCTGGCGTCGGGCATCTTTGTTACTTATGCGATTATTGAGCTCTCATAAAACTCATCATACTGTCGAAATTTTAGTGAAAATAGCAACAAACTTTACGAAAAGAGCCTTACGAAAAATTATTTCACCATTTGAACAAAACGGAGGTGAAAGGTGAAAAAATGAAAGTTAGAATTGAATGGACTTATAAAACAATCAATAAGCAAGTTATAACGTTAACATCTGAGGAAATTAGCGTGGAAGCTGCTCTTTCAATCAGTGAAGATTTCGAACGTACTGGACGAACAAACGAGTTATTATTTTATGATGAAAAAGATAACAAATGGACGAAGAAGGAACTAATTAGGCTTTCTAAAGAACTAGAAACTGAACCAAACGATATAATTGTATATTTTGATGGTGGTTATGATAACAATAACAAACAAGCAGGGCTTGGTGCAGTTATTTATTACAGTCAAAACAACAAAAAATATCGTTTAAGGTCCAATGCGTTATTTTCAGAAATTGAAACAAATAATGAAGCTGAATATGCAGCGCTTTGGTACTTACTGGGGCAAGTAGAAGAGTTAGGTATTCACCATATCTCTGTTACATTTCGTGGAGATTCACATGTAGTACTCAAACAGCTTTCAGGTGATTGGCCATGCTTTGATGAGGTATATAATACATGGTTAGATAAAATAGAGGATAAGATACGGCAATTAGGTATTCATCCTCATTACGACCCAATTTCAAGAAAGCAAAATGGTGAGGCTGATCAGCTTGCAAGCCAAGCGTTGGAAGGGATAGTCATTCACAGTAATGTAGAAATTTAAAACTTATCATAACATATATATGTATTGTAGTCATGACAAGGAGGGTGGATACTTTGGAAAGAAAACTAATTATTGAACAGATAAGTGAAATCCTCGATACGTACTGCCAAGATTGTTTTGTAAAAAGTAATTTTAGAAAAGAATACGGGAAAACGTATGCACAATCATTTTGTATTCATACTTGTACAGTAGGTAACTTATTAAAGAAATATGGAGAGAATTTGTCACATGGTCAATTATATCCAAGTGGGAAAGAAAATAATGAAGGACTTGAACGTAATATGCCAATTCTTGATAGGGATTACTAGCTTAATCATTTTGGAGATGATGGCAAATAAGCCTACGAGGAAAAAACCGCATAATTGCGGTTTTATGTTAATCGGTGAATATCCCAGCTTGTAATGTAAATTCTTTTAATACAGATGAAGTGAATACTCTAATTAGAATGATTTGTATTACTGCTTTGCTTCATTGAGCTGCTCTTCACATTGTGATAATAATTTCTCTGATTGTTGTAAAAATTCATTATCAAAACCAGTTGAGTTTGCATTTGCATCTACAAGCTTAGAACGTGCTTCTGAAACAGCCTGAGTAGCTCCCTCTAGTTGTTCTTCATCCATACTCATCGTGGCACGTCCTACTATTTTTTGTGCACTTTGAATTGACATATTAAGATCTTGTATATCATTATATCCTGTGTATACTTCATTTTCTTCATTAGTCAATACATACACCTCCTGACTATATAGTTAGTCGGAGGGTAGACGATTATTCACTATAATTGAATATTTTTTATAAGGTCATGTTGCAAACGTTGATGCCACAGTACTTAGATTATCATAATAATTTTATGGACCGGCATTGTATTATGTTTGAAAGGATGCTACGAATAGTAGCTTGCGCAATCATACTATAGTTAAAAAAGATCAACCTGTTCATAACGTGTGAGGGCCATAGGAAATAGGTTTTACAAAACAAAAAAGACTGTATCATACAGTCTTTTTTTAACAAATTTTATGTGAATGAATGGCTTAATTTATAGTTTTACAACATTGGCTGCTTGAGCCCCTCGGTTTCCATCAACAATTTCAAAGGAAACTTCTTGACCTTCTTCCAATGATTTATATCCATCACCTTGAATAGCTGTGAAGTGAACGAATACGTCATCTCCACCTTCAACTTCAATAAATCCATAACCTTTTTCATTATTAAACCATTTTACTTTACCGTTTTGCATAGTACGATTTCCTCCTAATACTTCCTGCACAAAAGTGCTACAAAATAATTTATTATCAAATAACGGAATATATTAAGCTGAAGCTTTGTAATATCAATAGCTGTCTAAGATGATGAAATCTTACATTCTGCTAAATGATGTCTTAAATATACACCAATGATATTATTGAGTCAATATAAATAGACAGAAATAACAGAAAAATGAAAACTTTACATAAGTATCTTATATTGTAAATAAAGTAAAAAATAGTTCTTCGGTTATGTTAATGATAGGAAGGGTTTGGAAATTATGATACAATCAAATATAGAGAGGTGTTAATATGAGTTCATTTGTGCAAAAAAAGAATAGGCTGACACCACTAACAGTTCAAGAAATTGATGAGATGCTCAGCAATTTAAAAAATACACAATCACATGCTACTAAACTTCCAGCTGACTCGATTTATGACAAAAAAATCACAGCTGTTTCCCGTGAAATTGATGAAGTGGTAGACCAAGTAAAGGATATTTTTACAGAGGTAAGAAATTCACATAAGATTCCTCTTTATGAAATTAAAAGAGATATCATTCCAACGATACAGCAGGCTGCAGAAATCCCTAATCTTTTCTATCTATTTAATGAATTGCATAAAAAGGATGACTATACATATCGACACAATATTGGTGTTGGAGTGATTGCAACATTACTCGGAAAGTGGCTGAATATAAATGAACAGGAGTTACATCGTCTTACACTTGCAGCAACGTTACATGATATTGGTAAAACGAAAATCCCATTAGACATACTTCAAAAGCCTGATAAACTTACCGATGATGAATATGAAGAGATAAAAAATCATTGTATATACGGCTATGACATGTTAATCAATACTAAAGGTATTGATGAGCAAATCAGTTTAGTTGCTCTTCAGCACCATGAACGTGAAAATGGTGAAGGCTATCCGTATGGGATATCAGGAAATAAAATCGATTATTTTTCCAAAATTGTTGCTGTTGCTGATGTTTTTCATGCGATGTCATCCAATCGTATTTATCGTGTTGCATCCCCGTTCTATAAAGTGATTAAGGAAATGAATGATCATATATTTGGTAAGTTTGATCCGAATATTTTATTTGTTTTTCTATTTCACATGATGGATACAACAGTCGGACAGGGTTGTTATCTAACAGATGGTCGTCAGGCGAAAATAATTATGATTAATCGTTTTGATCCAGTAAATCCACTAGTGCAAGTGCAAAATGAAATGATTGATCTAAGTAAGGAAAAAGAATTATTCGTAAAAACTATTATAATTTAAAGGACTTGAATTGGCAGGGAGTATACCTGTAACCATATCAAGTCCTATTTCATATATTTAAAAGCGATCTTCTTGTCCCGATCACTCCATAAAACTATTGCATCAAACGTTTTATCATCTTTTTTGAAGTTTTTTATAACGTTAGTTTCGCCAGTTTTTAATAGCTTTTTTATGTTTGCTTGAGAAATCGTTTTGCCTAAGATTTTTTTAGAAATTGTAAACTTACAGTCAGATTTTTTATAGTTTGTACAGCCGTAGAACGTTCCGAAGTCTAGAATACTACCATTGCACATTTTACATTTACCCAAAGATATTTTTTTCTTACTAAATTTACTTTTTTTCTGCTTCGATCCGACCGTCTCAATAGGAATGTTTGTAAATGACCAACTGTTACTTAGCTGCTGAGCATTCTCTACTATATTCTGTGATAATTTTTTCACTTGTTCAATAAAATTTCGGGGTGAAGCAGAACCTTCACCTATTTCAGAAAGTCTTTGCTCCCATTTTGCTGTCATGCTTGGGGAGGCCAATATACTATCTCCTAAAGCTTCTATTAGTAGCATGCCCTTTGCGGTAGCTATCGTTTGGTTTTTGTTAATGTTTATATAATTACGATTCTTTAATAGGTTTATAATTCCAGCTCGTGTTGCCTCGGTACCTAGTCCCTCGGTTTTTGCTAATACATTCTCTAGCTCAGTATCATCTAAATGCTTCCCAGCTGTTTTCATTAAAGTGATCAAGTTACCTTCAGTATATCTTTTTGGTGGCTTAGTTTGTCCTTTTTTTAAATTTACTTTTGTAACAGTGCCTTTTGTATTCTTTTCAATGATCGGGAGAATTTGATCTCCACCATCCGACTGGCTATGTGGATTGTTTATAACTTTTTTCCAACCTTCTTCGATTTGTTCTTTACCTTTTGCGATGAAAGTAGCACGACTGTCTACTAATATATGTATAGTAGTATAATTAAAAATAGCATTGTTATAAAAAGCGCTGATCACTTGTCTTACGATTAAATCGTAAATTTTAGTCTCTTCTGAACTTAACTTAGTAAGATCAGGTATTTGTTCGGTAGGAATGATGGCATGATGATCTGTTACTTTCTTTTCATTTACATACCTTTTATTATTAATTATCGACGCATTTGGTGGGGGTAATAAATTTTCATATTTATCTATATCTTTTAAACGAGATAGTACAGTTGGTAAAACTGTAGCTTCTTCTATTGTTAGGTACTGTGAATCTGATCGTGGATACGATATATTTCCTTTCAAATATAGCTTTTGTAATACATCTAATGTTTTTTGTGGTGAAAGCTTAAGCGTTTTATTTGCTGTTGCTTGAAGTGCTGAAAGATTGAATAGAAATGGAGGCTGATACTCTTTTCTTTCTTTTTTGACATCTGAAATGATACTATTTTTATCTTTACAAAATTCAGCTACAGCGTTCGCTTGTTTTTCATTAAAAATTCTAGTTTCGTTTTTTTTATGCCACTTAGCTTTAATTGACTGTCCAAAAAAATCAAACTGAGCTTCGACCTCCCAAAAATCTTCAGGTTTAAAATTAGCTATTTCATGCTCTCTTTTGACTATTAACGCGAGGGTAGGTGTTTGAACTCTCCCGATAGAAAAAACATCCTGGATTCCTCTTTCTTTTAGTAGAATCGTATAAATTCTTGAGGAATTTATACCAATCAGCCAATCAGCGCATGCACGACTTAAAGCTTCAAAATAAATATGTCGCGTATCTTCTTCTGTAAGTAAAGAGGAAAAACCCTTCATGACTGAAGCTTGAGTAAGAGAAGAAATCCAAAGACGCTTCATTGGTATACTTACTCCGCATTGTTTGATGATTGTACGTATAATTAATTCACCTTCACGTCCGGCATCTCCAGCGATAATGATTTCTTGAACTTCAGCACGCTTCAATAAGTTTTTAATAATATTAAACTGTTTTAATTTTGATCTAGTTACTTTATACTCAAATCTATTAGGTACCATTGGGAGTGTATGCTTATCCCATTTTTTCCATGTTGAATGATACTCCTCAGGTGATTTTAATTCACAAAGATGACCAATCGCCCAAGTGATAACTGCTCCATTGGGGAATGTAGTATTTGGCTTCACCATTAAATAACCATCATTTTTAGTAAAGGAAAAAGGAGCAGCTAATTTAATCGCTTGGTCTGGTTTTTCGGCTATAACTACTTTCATATATCTTCTCCTTAATTTTGTTCGCTCTATGATTATAACAGTAGATTATGAGAATGGATATGTTGAACATAGAGGATGTGAAAAAATAACTATCGGTTAACAAGGTTTTAAGCTATTATCATGTATATATAGAGGATGATATATAGTTACATGTATTTTGAATATTAGAAAAAGCTTGACTTTAATCATGAATAAACGACATCAGAGCAGAACATTGATAAAAAAAGCTTTTTTTGTAAACTTTGTTGCGATTGTAATCAATTAAGTACTCAAAAAGAGTATTATTTGTTATTCATCGTTGTGCAGAAGAAAGGATGCCACGAACTTTAGTTGGGTACGGTTTATATTTTAATACAAAAAACCATCATTATTGCAAAAAAAGCATAAAAGAAAGAGCTTGATAACGATGCTCAAGCTCTCATTCGATCATATTAGCTATTGTTATTCGTACAAATCAGATTTATCTCGTTGGTCTTTATTTCGTTTATTACCCTTGCTATTATCACCGGCTACTATTTTACCACGTACTTCACCATTAGTTGGTGAATTTTGATTCTTGCTCCCGTAATTCATTTTTTTAGTCATCATATCAGCTTCTTTCTTACTATGATTGTGTCAATTAGTTGATGTTATCCATCATTTATCTCTTACAAATTTAGTTTGTACAGCCAAACCTTTATTAATCAAGGAATTATCATTAAATTGGCGAATAATAATATAACAGTAATTATAGGAGGTTTATGTAGTGGAGGATTTTAATTGGCATCACCGATCTGGTGAAGAATGGGATAAAAAAGCCGAATTTTGGAATAACAGAAGTGAACAAATGTGGGAAGATGGTAGCCGCAAAACAATTATTCCATTTATTAAGAAGTACTTTAAATTGGGTGGGGTAGTTGCAGATATTGGCTGTGGAGACGGTTATGGATCACAGAAGCTAGCGAAAGAAAATTATCAAGTGGTTGGTATTGATTTATCGAAAGAGATGATTGAGAAAGCAAACCTTTTTAATGATGAGGATAAGTTAACATTTATACAGGCTGACGCTAGAGAACTTCCTTTTACAACTAGCTCAATAGATGCAATTATCGCAATTAATTGTCTGGAATGGACTGAAGACCCAAAGCATGTGTTATTAGAATTTCAGCGTGTCTTAAAACCTAATGGCTTTTTTTGTGCAGGTATATTAGGCCCTACTGCTGCGCCTAGACAACATAGCTATCCTAGACTATTTGGAGAAAGAGTCATATGTAACACGATGATGCCTTGGGAATTTGAGAACTTAGCAAAGTCACATGATTGGGACATTGTAGATGGTCATGGGGTATATAAGAAGGAGGTTCAAGCCGAACTAATTAACAGCTTACCGAAAGAGTTAAAGCAAGCCTTGACTTTCATGTGGGTATCAATGCTAATAAATAAAAGTGATAAATAATGGCTTGTTAAACGAGTTTGTACAACCGCTGTTCTGTATAGATTTAACCTATCCGATAACAAAGGTAATAAAAAAACAGGTGGCTGGAAATTACTATCCACCTGTTGTAACTTGCCCATACCTTCTCACTTTTCTTGGAATATGATTAATACCCGTAACCAAGCCCACCGCCACAAGCGACGCCAATGATTATTAACAGTACGAATAAGACAATGACTAATGCAAATATTCCTCCTGAACGAACACCATCAACCATGTTATCACTCCTTAAATGTAATCTTATGAGGATGGATTCCAATCCCTCATCAACATTAACATATTCATGCAGTGTTAAATTGCCTGTGTATTATTCCTATTTAATCTCAAAAGTTCAAATTGGTGAGCTGTTCCTATTTTTTTCAGGGCTGTTTCTCCTATACATGGTTGCTTTTCGTCATATAGCTTTATGGATCTTTTCTCTTAAAGGCTATAAAAACATAACATACACATCAGTTACTCGATGCAAGTTAAAGAAAGCAACAAAGCTTATAAAAAGGGCATGATTAATTTACAGATGAATAAGCTTGCTATATGGTCATAATTACTTGAATCAATCATAATTAAAAATCATATTTTTGTAACCAATTGAATATTCATACGTATGTAATATTGAATAATATTTTGGAGGTGACATCTTGCCATCAAGTGAAGATCGCATGTTAGCAGCAGTTATATACGTTATTAGTTTTTTTACAGTGTTTTTAGGTCCGTTGGTTATATGGTTAATTAAAAAGGATGAATCATCTTTTGTTGATTATCATGGAAGGATGTATTTTAACTTTTTCATATCATACACCATTTATAGTATAATAAGTATGCTACTAATGCTAATCTTAATAGGATTTATAACTATATGGTTGGTCGGAATTTACATTTTTATTTTTACAGTTGTAGGAGCTATAAAAGCATACCAAGGAGAAGAGTATCATATTCCTTTTGCGATTCGAATGTTATAAGTTGTCATTTATTCAGGCCACATGATTGTGGCCTGTTTTTATTGGTGTTAAAAATTAGTTCACTCAATATTTAAGCGCAACATATCATTTAAGTCGGATTTGTCCAAATGTGATCGTTTAATTCTATTGATAGCTATCATTATAATGGTTAAAATGACCTTATATTTTTGTAAAAGTTAGGTGGTTTTGTTGTCTAATACACAAGGCATATGATTATTACTTGTTGTTTTATCTTGTAACCAAATGGCTGTTAGGGATTGATTGTTGTTTTTCATCTTAAGAAATATAAGCATATACAACTAAAGAGCGTGTATTTCTTTGAGTAATATTATGAGAATCAAAGTTGGAACAAACAGCTATAAAAAACGATCTATTGATAGAGGAGTGGGACTAATGTACGAACATCATAAAAGAGCAGTACAAGTACTAAGTGAACAATTTAAAGATGACCCTAAAGTTCGGGCACTGTTAATAGGTGGCTCAGTTGCCAAAGGTTACGCTAGTGAAAGTTCGGATGTGGATATAATTTTAATAGCTACAGATGAAGAATTTGAAAGACGTAAGGAGCAGCATGACTTATTTTACTGGTCTGGTGATGAATGTGATTATGAAGGTGGCTATGTAGATGGCAAAATAGTAAATTTGCAATTTTTAGAAGATGTTGCACGTCATGGAAGTGAGCCAGCAAGATTTGCATTTCAAGATGCCATCATTGGCTTTTCAAAAATACCTCAATTAGACATGATATTACAACAAATTACAACATATCCAGTAAACGAACAACAACAGAAGATAGAAAAATTTTATGTGCAATTTGAAGCAGCTAGATGGTATGTTGCAGAAGCTGAGAAGAGGAATGACAAATATTTGATGATGCACATCGTTTCATCACTCGTCCTATTTGGTGGGAGGTTAATATTGGCTCAGAACAAAGTACTGTATCCTTATCATAAATGGTTCATGAAAGTGTTAAGTGAACTTGACAACAAACCTACAGATTTTATGGAATTAACAAACGATTTACTGTCTTCCCCAAGCAGTAAAAATGCCGAGCTTTTTTGTAAAAGTATAGAGCAATTTGCAGATTGGCCCACGATAAAAGAAGGGTGGCCTAACCGCTTTTTGGTTGATACAGAATGGAGTTGGATGAATCAACAAACACCTGTGGCGGATTTATAAAGCCTTTAAGTATATGACGATAAGAATTACAGGATGACTATTAACAGGCTCAATTGCATTTAGAAATGCAATTGAGCCTTATGAAAATTAAATATGCCAACGCCAGTATGCTAATTGTTTCTGCTTCATTTCTTCTATATTCTTTTTTATAACCTCATGCCTTACTCTTTCTTCAGGAGTCATTTTAAAAAGTGTAAATAATTTCAATATAGACATTTCTCGATCTTCCTTTCTTTTTTATTACGACATGATTTATATATTCAACAGGAAGATTGTTGATTAATGAAAAAAGGTAAAAAGGTAAAAAGGCACAAAAAGTAAAATAATTAATAAAATTCAGAAAACTACAAAAACGGACGTTCTCGACAGAAATGAGACAGTCCGTTTTTTTACATATTTGATTTGTTGAACTTCTTCAAGTAAAAAGTTAGTTTGCTAAAATAGGTCGAAAGTCGATACAGCTTAAATCGTGGTGTCGGTCCGAAACGCTTATGATTGAAGATCATCTGTTACATAGGATATTTTGAAATAAATGATCATCATCTAGTAATTTCACCATTTGTTTAATGTCATCAGTAACAAATAAATTAGAGATATGGTGTTTTTCTAACACCCAAGAGTTATACTCAATTTCCCATACTTCAGGGGGATCACATTTTGCCCAGTATCGATAAGTATGTAAATGATCCATATGCAACTCTTGAATATTATAAACTAACATCATATATAACATCGTTCTAGCTATATTTCCTCTACTTACATGCGGAATAATCCATTCGTTTTCATAGTCAATACCAAAATCAGTGTAGTTATGTGGTACGCTCAATTTTAAGCGGTGTATAACTTTATCATTTTCTATATCAAATGGTAGGTGTCCTCTGTGTGAGTTGACTTTTTTATGTGCAGCAGCAAAGTTAAGTGGGTTTACTGTTGCACCTTTAATTACATTGACATTAGCTTTTTTCATGGCTAAATACTTTTTCATAGTACTTTGAGGGAAGATATGTTCGATGCTATGTTTGCTAGTTTTTTGTAAAATGTCAATCTCGACCCCTGCGTACACTGATTTAACATAGCTATAATCACTAGTGAAAAATGACCAAAAAAGATCAAACTTGTTATTTCTTGATAAGGAGCTATAAAATTTATGGTGTGTATATACACCACCAGCTAACTCAATGAAGCATTGTTGATTCATTGGCATCCACTCCTATTAACAGGACTTGTTTATTCCCAAATATATGGTGTTTCTTGATATACATAATAATTAAGCCAATTTACAAATAATAAATTAGCGTGTGAACGCCAAGAATGAATAGGTTGTTTTGAAGGATCATTATTTGGAAAATAATGATTTGGCACATGAATAGAGATTCCTTTTGAAGTATCTCGTTCATATTCTTCTTTCAACGTGTATTCATCATATTCTAAATGTCCAGTAAGAAATATCCTTTTTCCATCGTTTGAGGTAACGAGACAAACACCAGCTTCATCAGATGTAGATAAAATAGTTAAATTAGTATTCTCCTCAATCTCTTCTTGTTTTACGGTCGTATATCTAGAAACAGGTACGTTAAATATATCGTCAAAACCACGTAAAAGAGTAATGTTTTTATAAAGGCGTCGATGTTGAAAAATGCCAGAGCATTTCTTTTGGAGGGGATATTTATTTACACCATAATGATGAAATAGTCCTGCTTGAGCACCCCAACAAATATGAAGTGTTGATGTGACATTTGTAGTAGTCCAATCCATGATTTCCTTTAATTCGTCCCAATAATTTACCTCAGTAAAAGAAAGTTGTTCAACAGGAGCACCTGTAATAATCATGCCATCGAACTTTTTATCTCTTACCTCATCAAAAGTTCTATAAAACTGGTCGAGATGTGATTTTTTTGTTGTCTTAGATTCATGTGTTGTTGGTCTTAATAAAGTAATATTAACTTGTAAAGGGGAATTTCCTAACAACCTTAGCAACCTTGTTTCTGTTTTTTCTTTTTCGGGCATAATATTTAAGATCACAATATTTAGAGGGCGAATATCTTGTGAATATGCCCTTAACTCATCCATTACAAAGATATTTTCCTTCTCCAGTATTTCTTTAGCTGGTAAGTTATGAGGAATATTAATTGGCATCTGGTTCAACTCCTTTATGTAAATATTCATATTATATAAACTATTAATAAATTATTCAATGAAAAATTGTATTCACTTATTCAGGATTTTTATCGCAACATTGTTGCTGTTTTGCGAATAATAGGCTTATTGGGTATGTTTTGTTGCTAAATTTACTAAATTGCGCCTGTAATCTTATGTTTTATACGATTGTCATCGATTATTAAAAAGAAATAACGTCATTAGTTTAGTTGTAAAACGAACTAGTTGTTTAAAAAACAATAGCGAATAGGATTTTTATTGTCTTTACCTTTAGAAGGAACGATACTATATATTCTAGTATTATTACAACGAGTATTTATCATCAATGTAAATTCAATAATAATTTATATATAATTCATTTTTCTCTCTACTTGAATTATTGAGAAGTGGTACAATAAATTTGTAAAATGACTCATAAAAAGAATGAATATGGGGGATACATATGAGCACAAAAATGACAATTAAATCAGATATTGAAATAGCTCAAAAAGCAGAAATGAAACCGATTTCAGAAATAGCTAGCCAACTTGATCTGACACGAGAAGAAGTGGAGCCATATGGTCATTATAAAGCTAAGATTTCTTTGAATGCTATGGATCGTTTGAAAACGAAGCAAGATGGTAAAGTCATTTTAGTAACGGCTATTAACCCTACTGCAGCTGGTGAGGGTAAGTCTACAGTTACAGTTGGATTAGGTCAAGCATTTACTAAATTAGGGAAAAAAGCAATTATTGCAATGAGAGAGCCTTCTTTAGGACCAACTATGGGGATCAAAGGCGGAGCGTCAGGTGGTGGCTACTCACAAGTTATTCCTATGGAAGATATAAATTTACATTTTACTGGAGATTTACATGCGATTACTACAGCAAATAATACGCTCGCAGCTATCATCGATAACCACATTCATCATGGGAATAAACTGAAAATCGATCAACGAAGAATCAATTGGAAACGTGCTGTCGATTTAAACGATCGCGCTTTACGTCAGGTCGTTATCGGATTGGGTGGACCTATTCAAGGAGTCCCACGTGAAGATGGTTTTGATATTACGGTTGCGTCCGAAATTATGGCTATTTTTTGTCTAGCAACAGATATACATGATCTCAAAAATAGGCTTTCAAATATTGTTGTAGCATATAATTTTGATAAGCAGCCTGTAACAGTTAGAGATTTAGGTGTAGAAGGAGCGTTGACCTTACTTCTTAAGGATGCACTTAAACCTAATTTAGTACAAACACTTGAGCACACTCCTGCGCTTATACATGGTGGTCCTTTTGCTAATATTGCACATGGGTGCAACAGTGTTATCGCTACGAAAATGGCTTCTAAGCTTGGGGATTATGTTATAACTGAAGCTGGTTTTGGCGCAGATTTGGGAGCAGAAAAATTCCTGAATATAAAAGCGAGAACAGCAGGAATTGACCCTGCTGCTGTAGTTATTGTTGCTACGATCCGTGCGTTAAAAATGCATGGAGGAGTAAATAAAAATAATTTAAAAGAAGAAAACGTGTCTGCGTTAAATGCTGGGTTAGAAAATCTTCAGAAACATATTGAAACTGTCAAAGCGTTTGGGTTACCGTTTGTTGTATCAGTAAATAAATTTGTCACAGACTCTGATGAAGAAATCAACTCTTTGATCGCTTGGTGTAATGACCAAAATTATCCTGTTTCCTTAACTGAAGTATGGGAAAAAGGTGGTCAAGGTGGTGTGGATTTAGCTGGAAAATTATTAGATGTCATGGAATCTACTAACAATCAATTCTCACCGTTATATGACCTAAATGAGTCAATTGCTGAAAAAATTAATACAATTGCCACACAAGTTTACGGTGCGGAAAAGGTGGAATTTACCTCTAAAGCTAAAAAGCAAATTGCTCAATTTGAACAGCTGGGTTGGGATCAACTACCTGTTTGTATAGCTAAAACGCAATATTCTTTATCAGATGATCCGACAAAGGCTGGCAGACCGAAAGATTTTACAATTACAGTGAGAGAACTAAAACCATCAATCGGAGCAGGATTCATCGTAGCTTTAACAGGAAATATGATGACTATGCCGGGGTTACCAACAAACCCAGCTGCATTAAATATGGATGTAGATGAAGATGGTAATGCGGTGGGCTTATTCTAGTATTATGGAAAATGGAACTATATTCGACCCTACCGTTTTTGAGAATCTAAAGGTTGTCCTTGAAGGAGAGATATATGATCTTGATTTAGGTGGCACAATTGAAATTATCAATCGGGATGATTTAGTTAACCTTGCAACGATGTCAAGATCTTATAAGATAAACTTTCGACTAAAAGATAGACAAGGATCACCAGCTGCATACATGAAGCTATCTATGGATGTTGCTAATCTTAGTAAGGAATTATTACAAACACCAGGGCAAAAACCAGGTTGTAGTATAAGTGTAGGGTTTATGCAATATTTAAAGTCAGTTGAGGGTATACCGGAACATGCATTAAAAATCGTCAAAAGTGTGTGGGGGCAAGAGTATATTTATCAGCAAACAATATCACATAACCCGAGTGAACAACCAACCTTATACACTCATCATACGGACATTATATTTGACCGTTTTATGTATGAAGAAAATATTGATGATTTGATTGAAATGGTTGATTTTATACTTTGCACCCTTCAACAATTATGAAATTAAACTAATTTTATAGGTGTAATCATTTGATATACCTTAAAACAACTTTTACAATAGTAAACAGGAGGGATAAAGATGTCTATATACGAATTTTCAGCATCAACAATTAAGGGTGAAGCTAAATCTTTACATGATTACGAAGGGCAGGTCGTAATGGTTGTTAACACAGCTAGTAAATGCGGTTTTACTCCACAATATAAACAACTTGAAGAGTTATATAAAACATATAAAGATAAAGGACTTGTAGTATTAGGGTTTCCTTGTGATCAATTTGGAAATCAAGAACCGGGTGATGATGAAGAAATTGAGAGCTTTTGCGAAATTAATTACGGTGTAACATTTCCGATGTTTTCGAAAGTTGATGTGAATGGTGAGGATGCTCATCCGTTATTTACATACTTAAAAGAAGAAGCACCTGGAATTTTAGGTTCGAAAGGAATTAAATGGAATTTCACTAAATTTCTAATTGATAAAAATGGCAAACCCGTATCGAGATTTGCTCCTAAAGTAGAACCATCTGCAATGAAAGAAAATATTGAGCAGTTGCTAAACTAATTGAGCTATCAATTGTTATACAACTATCGTCATAAAAAGCTGCACCTTCAAAATAGCCGTAGATATTTATGAAGGTGCAGTTTTTATATATTTAAGTAAGGTAGGTTAGAAATGATGATTCGTGAAGAGTAGTAACACAATGATCTATTATAAATATGTAGGTGTGATCATAATGAGTTAAACAATAAACACCTACACAACTGTTGTTCTTGGCATCTTTTCTTAAGTAAAACGATAATATTAATCTATTAAATTCCTTCTTACGTTGCTAATTGAAAACAATCGTAACAAACTTGACGAAAGCTGTTTTCGCATGGATTGTTTTTTTCGTATAAAGAAATAAACACGCACACCACAAGAGTTCTTGGCATCCTTTCTTGTTTACAACGATGGCTAACATATAAATGGTACTAATTTGGTATAAAACAAAGTTTACGAAAAGAACTAAGATTCATGAGTTTTTAAAAAAAGTAACAATACTTCCATAAATACTACTTAGAAAAGTATCTAATGAATGTGAATAGCTATAATGTTCAATGAAAAGAAGGGATTGAAGAAATGTGCTAAAAATAGCGTGGGTAACGGATAGCTCAGCTTGCATTAATGAGGAATTACAGCATCACCCTGATGTATACGTTGTACCAATTACGATAATCTTTGATAATCAAGAATATCGGGATGGTGTGGATCTAACGCCTTATGAGTTATACAGTAAATTAAAATCTTCAATCTCCAAACCGAAAACTTCCCAACCATCGGTTGGTCAATTTCAAGCATTGTATGAAAAGTTACAATACAGTTATGATTACATTATTTCAATACATGTTTCTTCGAAATTAAGCGGCACTTATTCTTCAAGCTTTCAAGCAGCACAACAAATTCAAAAACCAATTTATGTAATTGATTCGAAAGTTACCTCATATCCAATGACAGCTTTAATTTCTGAAGGTATTCGACTTAACGGAGCAGGCACAGAAATTAAAGATGTCGTATCTTCTATACAAAAATTAGTAGACAAAAATAAAATGTATGTAATAGTTGGTAGTCTTGAGCAGCTATATGCGAGTGGAAGGTTAAATAGTATCCAATTTGTGGTTGGTAGTTTGTTGAAAATTAAACCAATCATCACTTTTAACAATGGTACATTAGCAATCTATGACAAAGTGCGATCAGAACGTAAGGCCTTACATCGCTTCCTTACTATATTGAAAGAAGAAGTCCAACATTCAACAATCTCAGAAGTGTATTTATTATATGGATTACGCAGTGATAAAGCACAGGTACTAAAACAAAAAATAGAAAGTTTGTTTCCTTCGTTGAATGTACTTACGTACCCATTTTCTACTTCTCTCGGTGTACATACAGGTGAAGACACAATTGGAATTAGCTGGTTTAATAATTAGGCTCTAACTTTGTTGTTTTTTCATACAAAATTACGATAATAACATGAAGTCTCATATGTTATCACAATAGAATAAATGCCATGAAACTATTGTTGTGTCTGTGTTAATTTATTTGTATGCAAAGCAACACTCAATGCGAAAATAATTATGAAAGGTAACTACATATCGTTATAGTGTTGTTTTAAAGGTTACATGTGTGAAAATGAACCTACAACACTAGTATATATTGCACTAAATGAGTAGAAAGTGGTACGCTTGCCTCAATTTTATAGCCTATACTCAATAATTGAGCTATAGTTTCTGCACAATTTGGATTGGTAGGCTCTATAGGAGCATGTAAGCTTGAGTATAATGAAACGAATTGGTTTGTTGTAGGATTACAGACAATCATAATTACATGGCGTCCATACCAAGCTGTACCAATTGTGGCTTGCGTTTGGGGAGGATGTTGGTGAAAGCAACTATTATTATTTATGTGAACCAGATCCTTTCAATTTTTCTCTATTCCTACCTGTAAACTAACAAAGTCTAAACAAGAAGCATTAATTGGTGTATGAGCTCCAGCCTATTTTGGGGACAACCTGGTTAGTGCATGTTCATTAAATAGCTTAATTAACAAGTCTGTTTTCGTATTGAAAGTTGTTTATCGTTCCAACAAATAACAAACGTATATAAATAAGTTTCGGGGCATCCCTATAAAACGATGTTTTTATATGCTATTTTACGAACTATCGCAACAAAGTTTACGAAAAGGACCTTTACCCATTAAATACTATGAATATAAGACATATTCTTAATGCTTAGTTTAAAAGCAACAAGTATGACAAGAGAACCTTGATATTTAGTTGCTTTAATATTAAATCTTCATCATTATATGCATGTTGTTAGTCAAATGTCCCTACTTAAAATGATTCCACAATAATCCTTCCGTCATGTTACAATGTGTTGAGAAAGCAATAGGCTTATGTCTGTTTTTTTTAAAAGTGGCTTTTTTCGCATTGAAAGTTTTTTTGAACTCTTAAATATAGACGAATACAACTTTGGCATACTATCTCATTTTAAATGGTGTCAATTGCAAAAATTTATTTGGTGCTATCCAATATTAGCCTCAAAAGCTTCAAACTTTACGAAAAATGCTGCATTATTAAATTGTCGGTTATATAGTATTTTAAAAGAGTGGATGTTCTTTGTTTGCTGTTACAACGGACAAGATATATAGTGTAAAACGTCCAATAATTTAAACAGGTGATATTAATGAATGCAGAAATGATAAAAATTACTGAACAATTTGTAAAATCAATATTAGTTGATGACCGAACTGGTCATGACTATTTTCATATACATCGCGTAAGAAACTTGGCATTACATATAGGTAAAATTGAAAGGTCAAATCTTTTTATAGTTGAAATGGCTGCGTTGTTACACGATACGATAGATGACAAAATTATGGATGATCCAAAAGGTGCAATTAAACTCGTAACAAGCTTTCTGCATTCAAACGGAGTAAAATCTGTCGATACTGAACATATAATGGATATCATTACCTCACTTTCGTTTAAAGGAGGAAATGGAGTTCCAATGAAATCCCTTGAAGGTCGAGTTGTTCAAGATGCAGATAGATTAGACGCATTAGGTGCGATCGGTATAGCTCGTGCATTTACATATGGTGGCATAAAGGGACATGTACTTTATGACCCTGATATACCGTTAAGGGAAAGCATGACGTATGAGCAATATCGATATGAGCAAAGTACAACAATTAACCACTTTTATGAGAAATTATTACGCCTTTCAGATAAAATGAACACGGAAGAAGGAAAGAAGATAGCGCAACAAAGGCATGTTTTTATAGAAAAGTACTTATTACAATTTTTTGAGGAATGGAATGGTCAGCTATGAAATTACTAACAGTAGAAAATTTCACAAAAAGCTATACAGAAAGGACGTTGTTTGAAAACATATCTTTCAGTATAACGTCCGGTGATCGAATTGGGGTCATAGGTGTAAACGGAACAGGGAAATCAACTTTGTTAAAGCTTATTGCTGGAGAAGAAACTCCTGATGAAGGTCAAATGATGTGTTCAAAAGGCTATACAATAAGCTATTTAGCTCAGCAACCAGTATTTAAAGAAAACCATTCAGTGCTTGATCAAGTTTTTCATGGTGATACGCCACTTATTAACTTATTAAAAGAGTACGAGCACATTTTATTAAAACTAGCAGATGAACCGACAAATGAAAAAATCCAACAAGCGTTGTTTACTACACAGCAACGTATGGATGCTATGAATGCTTGGGAAGCGAATTCAAATGCAAAAGCAATACTAACTAAGCTCGGTATCAAAGATTATTCACAACAAATTGGCGAGCTATCAGGAGGACAAAAAAAGAGAGTGTCATTAGCACAGGCATTGATAGCAGAACCTGATTTATTAATTTTAGATGAGCCAACGAACCATTTAGATTATGAGACAATCATGTGGTTAGAAGATTATTTAGCTAAGTTTAATGGGGCTATATTGCTCGTAACACACGATCGGTATTTTTTAGATCGAGTTACAAATCGCATCTTGGAGTTGGATAATGGTAACTTATATAGTTATGCAGGCGGGTATTCATCTTATTTAGAAGGAAAAGCGTTAAGAGAAGAACAAGCACAGGCTAGTGAGGAAAAACGTCAGAATCTATACCGTTATGAACTCGCTTGGATAAAAAGAGGCGCAAAAGCAAGAACAACGAAACAAAAGGCGAGAATAAAGCGCTTTGAGGAATTAGAAAATAGTAAATTTACAACAAATGAAAGCAAGTTGGATATATCATTACAATCTAGCCGTCTAGGGAAGAAGGTAGTTGAATTAGAAAATGTCACCAAATCTTACGGGGACAAAACCATTTTAGTAGATTTTAACCTGTTAATAAAGCGGGGAGACCGCATCGGTATCGTTGGGGAGAATGGATCTGGGAAATCTACATTGCTAAATTTAATAGCAGGAAAAATAACGCCTGACGATGGAAAATTCTCAGTCGGTCCAACTGTTAAAATTGGATACTATACTCAAGAAACCTTTCATATGAATGAAAATCAACGGATCATTGAATATGTGAAGGAGTCAAGAGAAGTTATAGAAACGATAGATGGTCACACAATTTCTGCTGCTCAAATGCTAGAGCGATTCTTATTTCCGATGCATACTCACGGTACACCGATTCGTAAACTTTCTGGTGGAGAGAGAAAACGACTATTTTTATTAAAAATATTAATGGATGCACCAAATGTTTTATTACTCGATGAACCAACAAATGACCTTGATACTAGAACTTTGACAATATTAGAAGATTATTTAGATGAGTTCCCAGGTGTTGTAATCACTGTATCACACGACCGATACTTTTTGGACAAAATAGCGGAACAAATTCTCGTTTTTCAAGGTGATGGACATGTGAAAACACACTTTGGTTCATACACAGCTTTTATTGAACAGCGTTCTGAAAAGACGATAGTGAAAGAATTACAAAAAGACAAAGAAGTTCCGAAAAAAGAAAAGAAGCAAATCCGCAAGCTAACTTACAAGGAACAAAAAGAGTGGGAAACAATTGAAGATCGGATCGCAGAAATGGAACAAACTTGTGAACACCTGACGCAACAAATTGAACAAACAGGAAGTGATTTTGAAACTGCTCAATCACTAATGAAGGAACATGAGGATACTACAAAACAATTAGAACAGTTGATGGAACGTTGGGAAGAATTATCTGAAATCATAGAAGCAACTAAATGAAACTCTATGTTATGGAGCTGAATTGTTGTATTAATGTTTGTCAATTATGGATGCACTAAACTGAACATGGATCCCGTTTGTTTGAGAACAACTGCCGAATAATTAACTTTGATTTGATATAAGTCACCAGCTAAAAAACATAATTCGGTATAACTTTTTAAGGCTCTTCTCATCGTTGCTATTAAAAGCCAAATTATTACCAAAGAAAGTAGTTTTACATGGTTAGTCATTGTTGTACAGAAGAAAAAGGTGCCACGAAATCTAATTGTGTACGCATTTATTACGAAAGGCAATATTTAATGCGAAAACATCCTTTGTTAAAGACCTACACCTTCGGTTGTTAGTTTACAGTGCCATTCACATTCTCATGTCATTTGAAAGTTCAACTTTTACAGTTGGACTTTTTGTATGGCTTAATCATTGTTGATAGAAATAATATATCTATTCCTAGTTTAGTAGACATACACACTGTAGAAGGTTTCTTAGTATTGGACAACTCGCTTTGCTCCCAAATATCGAGAGTTCCAGTAGGAGTTACTAAGATGACTAACTGTAACGCCAACTGATGAATCAGTATGAATAAATTGGTTATTCCCAATGTAAATTCCAGCATGAGAAGGCCCTGGCTTATACGTTTCAAAAAAAACAATATCACCGATGCTTGGATTTTGGACGTCAACAGTAAAATTCCATATGTCACTGACTGTTCTAGGGATTTTGATGCTTTTTTGATCAAATACAAAAGTTAAAAAGCCACTGCAATCAAAGCCGCTAGGTGAAGTTCCACCCCAAACATATGGGCTTCCGATGTATTTTTGCGCAATTGTGATCAAGGATGTATCAACAGAGTTCACTGTCGTTTGTTTTGCTGGTTTGATATATATTGTTTTACCAACCTTATTCTTATTTGTTTCAAGGTGTTGCAATGTTTGTCGTCCAGCTATGCCATCAATTGTCAACTTATTACGTTGCTGATATGTTTTTACTGCTGCTAATGTAAGTGGACCGAATATTCCATCAACATGTCCTTCGTAATAACCTAGGTTTTGTAATTGGTGTTGTAATTTTACTACCTCTTCACCTGTTGCGCCGTATGACAAAACTTTTTGCTTGTGGAGTGTATCAAACTTAGCTAATTTAGTTAACGTCTTTTGATCGGTAATGCCATCTGTAGCTAACTGTGTTTTACTTTGAAATAATTGTACAGCTTCCTTCGTTTTCTTACCATAAACCCCGTCAATATGACTATGATACATTGCCAGGTTTTTAAGCTTTAGTTGAAGTGTTTTTACTGCTTGCCCAGTATGTCCATAACGTAATTGTTCTTTCTTTAGTTCCCGCACACTTAAAATATCGGAATTTACAGATGTGTTTATTGGCAATGACGTACTTAATACAACAGTGGCGGCAACTGATGATAAAACAAAGTTATACTTTGTTCCTGTTGATAACTTCATGTTTGACCTCCATTCCAATAAAGTGTCATTTTAAATAAGTAAAATTACCTGAGCTTAGTAAAAGGGGAATGATTTATAACATTAATATTTGTGAATAAGATTGATTATGACAAATTAACAGTAAATTTGCTCATCTTTTGTAGAAATATATCGGACAACTTTTTAAGAGTGAGTGTAATGGATGGAAGGACGTACGTATGTTAAAATTATTTTTACTATACTTGTAGTAAAAAAGGGGAGATTAGTTTGAAGATCAATACAATTGAACCAACACCTAGTCCAAATACAATGAAAATTATCTTAAACAAAGAATTACCCTCTGGAAAAAGTAATAATTATAAGAGAGAGAATAGCGAAAGTGCACCACAAATCATTCAAGACATTTTGTCGATTGATGGTGTGAAAGGAGTATACCATGTTGCTGATTTTTTAGCTGTAGAACGTAATGCCAAGTATGATTGGCAAGAGATCTTACCAAAAGTAAGGGAGGCTTTTGGGGAAGATATTGAAGAATCTAGCGATACACGTCAAGAAGTTGCTGATACATTTGGAGATGTAAAAGTATTTGTGCAAATGATCCAATTTATTCCAATGCAAGTAAAATTACTAGATGGACAAACTGAAAAACGGTATGGCTTACCAGAGCGATTTAAAGAAGCAGTATTAACAATGCAATCATCCGTAAATAATGTCGTTAGTGATAGACAATGGCAGGAATATGGAACTCGTTATGGTGATATTGAAGATGTTGGTTCAGAGGTGGTTGAGGAATTAATAGCTGTTTATGATGAAGACCGCTTAAATAGACTAGTTGATGCAGCAAAGAAAAAAGATCATACCGCAGCAAGTCATTTGTTAAAAAACAGCTACAAAGTAACAGCTGAAATGCTAGAAAATGCTGATTGGACTAAACGGTATGCGGCACTAGAACAAATGGAGCCAACTGAGGAAGATATTCCAGTTTTAGCACAAGCATTAAATGATGATAAAGCTTCGATACGACGGCTCGCTACCGTGTACTTAGGCATGATAGAAAAACCAGTTGTGTTACCATATTTATATAAAGCGTTGACTGATAAGAGTATAACAGTTAGAAGAACGGCTGGGGATTGCTTATCAGATATTGGAGATCCAAGTGCGATTGGGGCAATGATTAAAGCTTTACAAGATCCGAGTAAATTAGTAAGGTGGAGAGCAGCGATGTTTTTATATGAAGTTGGAGACGATTCAGCATTGCCTGCTTTAATTGAAGCTCAAAATGATCCGGAATTTGAAGTAAGTATGCAAATGAAACTAGCAATTGAACGAATTAAAGAAGGGGAGGAAGCGAAAGGGTCTGTTTGGAAACAGATGACGGATAGTAGGAATAACAAAGATTAATATATAAGATGTATATATTCAAATCAGGTGTAGAGTTTATTACACCTGGTTTTTTGTTGGTAATGATTATACGGATCATTAAATGTTTCTATCATTAAATAGAACTTTTCTATAAGTCAATGAAGCAAAATAAAACTATAATTTACTTCATACTTAATGATTATTTTAAGGTTGTGATAATGATGGAGAGCAAAAAAGTAGGCATAATAGGTGGTATGGGCCCGAAGGCAACAGTAGATTTAATGAATAAAATAATTAATAATACGCCAGCCAAACATGATCAAGACCATCTTCACCTCATTGTGGATAGCAACTCACAAATTCCTGATCGCACTTCAGCAATTATTGGTGAAGGCTTAGATCCGACACCATCAATTGTAGCATCTGCACAACGGCTACAAAAGGCTGGTGCAGATTTATTAATGATTGCGTGTAATACTGCACACTTTTTCTACAGGGCTGTTATACACTCAGTTGAGATACCGGTGATCCATATGCCAATTGAAACTGCGAAATATTTACAAGAGCACAAATTCAAGAGAGTCGGTTTATTAGCTACTGATGGTACTTTACAATCTAACTTGTATCAGCATTGTTTAAATAAATATGACATTGCCCTTATCAATTCAAACAAAGACATGCAAGCATATGTTATGAAAGGGATATATTCTATAAAAGGTGGTAAACTAGAAACGGGATTATTTTACTTATCAGCTATCGCTAAAGAGTTGAAGGAACTTGGTGCTGATGCAATTATTGCAGGTTGTACCGAAATACCACTTGTGCTTCAATCAACAAAACAATTGATTGTGGTAGACCCAACTGAAATTATTGCAAAAAAGGTCGTACACATAGCAACAAATATGAATAATGAGTTACTTTCTGTATAAAGCAAGCGTATAACTTAGTAGAGTGATAAGTTAGAAGAGTGAGAAAACAAAAGGGTGGGGAGTATGAATATTGATAATATTGAAGCTTTCATATATGTTTGTCAACTTGGGAGCTTTAATAAAGCAGCAGAAGCGTTATTTTTGACTCAGCCTTCTGTTTCTGCACGAATTCAATCTCTAGAACGTGAAATGAATATTAAGCTATTTTTTCGTCAAGGAAATAAAGTATCGCTAACTGATAAAGGTGAATATTTTTTTCCCCATGCGCAAAAAATATTGCAATCTTATCAAGAAGCAAAGTATAGACTCCAGCAAGAACTGCTTCCGAACGAATTAAAAATCGGCTGTGCATTATCTATAGCTAATAATGTCTTACCATCTATGCTACCTGATTTTAAAGCAGAATTTAACAATGTACGAATGAAGATAATAACTGGGCATTCAAAAGACGTTTTACAAAAAGTAATTAATCAAGAAGTTGATTTTGGAATTATAAGAAGAGAAACTCATCCAGAAATTGAATCGATTCATTTATACGATGATCCTATAAGCCTGTTTGTTTCGAACGACCATGTTTTGCTGAAGCAGGAAACGAAAACGTTAGAGCAAGTTGCAAAGTGGCCACTCATTTTTTTTGATTATGGCTCGATGGACTGGCTTTATATTCATAGAATTTTTTCGACGAATAGTATTTCACCGAATATTTCTTTGGAAGTTGACAATATGGAAACAGCAAAAAATTTAGTCATACAAGGTATGGGGATTAGCTTTTTACCTGAACATTGTGTAAAAAAGGAGCTTCAAAAGGAGCAGCTCGTTCGAGTTGAATTAACACCACCAATTAGAATGAATATAAGCATTGATTTTATTTACGTAAAAGGGAGTTCACAATCCGTTTTTATCAATTATTTTAAGGAAAGGCTCTTTTCGTAAACTTTGTGGTTATTGAAAATAATAGAGGACAGGAAAAAATAAATCTATGCCAAGTGACCTTATTAATATGAGGAAAGTTACCACGACCGCTTGGTTTATCCGTTTTTATTTCTTAGTAGGAAAAACAACAATCAATGCGATAACATTCAGAATTTAATAGATAAATAAAGCAGACTTAAATAGGGTATGTTCTAATAAGTTGGCTATTTTATTGGCGGTTGATCCAATAAAATAAGCAATTGAATTTTTTGGAACCTTACCCTTTTTCTATGTTCATTTTGTAAATTTTGACCAGTCATAAACTTATTTACAGTATTTTAAAAAAATTCACAAAAAAACTATTGCAAAACAAATGAAAACAAACTATATTGTTAAAATATATACTCAAAGAGAGGTTGATAATATGTCCAAGGATTTACGTATCCGAAGTAAAGCGCTTAGTGATGATGTAAAACGAGCACCGAATCGAGCAATGCTGCGTGCTGTCGGTTTTAGTGATGAAGATTTTAAAAAACCGATGATTGGTATTGCAAGTACATGGAGCGAGGTAACGCCATGTAATATTCATATTGATGAGCTAGCTATCAAGGCAAAAGAAGGTGCTAAAAATGCCGGTGGCGCACCGTTAATATTTAATACAATTACTGTTTCAGATGGTATTTCAATGGGAACAGCAGGTATGAGGTTTTCATTACCTAGTCGGGAAGTTATTGCTGATTCTATTGAAACCGTTGTTGGTGGAGAAAATTTGGATGCTTTTGTTGCTATCGGTGGATGTGACAAAAACATGCCTGGATGTATGATCGCTATTGGGCGTTCTAATGTGCCAGCAGTATTTGTTTACGGTGGTACAATAAAACCTGGTAGACATAATGACAAAGATATTGACATTGTCTCAGCATTTGAAGGAGTGGGACAATATAATAAAGGTGATATTGATCGTGAAGAGCTCCATCAAATTGAGTGTCATGCATGCCCTGGAGCTGGTTCATGCGGGGGAATGTATACTGCTAACACGATGGCTTCTGCAATAGAAGCAATGGGAATGAGTTTACCAGGAAGTTCATCGAATCCTGCAGAGTCTTCCTTTAAAGGCGAAGACTGTTTGAAAGCAGGAGAAGCAGTTTATCATTTATTAGAAAAAGGAATTTATCCAAAGGATATTATGACAAAAGAAGCTTTTGAGAATGCTTTTACTGTTGTATTAGCACTTGGAGGATCAACAAATGCAATTCTTCATTTATTATCAATTGCTCATTCAGTTGATGTCGATTTGTCATTGGAAGACTTTGATAGATTGCAAAAGAAAGTGCCTCATATTGCGGATTTAAAACCAAGTGGTCAATATGTGATGCAAGATCTTCATGAAGCAGGTGGGGTCCAAGCCGTTATGAAAGTATTGCTTGATGAAGGTCTTTTACACGGACATTGCCTTACTGTAACAGGGAAAACATTAGCCGAAAACTTAGCGGAGGCACCACCTTTAGTAGAAGGTCAAAAAGTCATCATGCCATTTTCACAACCGTTAAAAGCAACGGGTCCTTTAGTTATTTTAAAAGGTAATTTAGCTCCAGATGGTGCAGTTGCAAAAGTATCAGGCTTGAAAACAAAGCACCTAACTGGACCAGCTAAAGTATTTAATTCAGAGGATGAAGCAACACAAGCAGTACTAAATGATGATATCAAAGCTGGAGATGTACTTGTTATTCGGTATGAAGGACCTAAAGGAGGTCCTGGTATGCCTGAGATGTTATCAATATCAGCTATCTTAGTTGGTAAAGGATTAGGAGAGAGTGTAGCATTATTAACTGATGGCCGCTTCTCAGGAGGCACACACGGACTTGTTGTTGGCCACATTGCCCCAGAAGCACAAGTAGGTGGCCCAATTGGGTTGTTGAAAACTGGTGATATCGTAACCATCAATAGTGAGTTACAGTCACTAGCCGTTGATCTCTCAGAAGTAGAGCTAGAAGAACGTCGAGCTAGCTGGGTAGCACCTAAGTTACATTCAAGAGGTGTGCTAGGAAAATTCGCTCATCAAGTCTCTTGTGCTTCAAAAGGTGCGGTCACAGATCTTTATTAAGTTGTTATTAGTTGATTTTCTATGATATGTACAGTATTCTTTAAGCATCGGAATGTTATTGGAGGGAATTGTATATGTCGATGGCTTATGAAGAATATATGAAACAAATGGTTAAGCCGATGCGTCAAGAATTAGTCAACGCAGGCTTTACTGAACTATTGACAGCTGAATCAGTTGAAGAATTTTTAGATGAAGCACAAGGCACTACCCTAGTTGTAGTTAACTCGGTATGTGGATGTGCAGCAGGGCTAGCTAGACCAGCTGCAACGCAGGCTGTATTAAATAATGACAAAAAACCTGATCAGCTTGTTACAGTGTTTGCAGGTCAAGATAAAGAGGCTACTTCTAAGATGAGGGAGTATTTTGTCGACCTTGAGCCATCATCACCATCAATGGCTCTACTGAAAGGAAAAGAAGTGGTACATTTTATTCCCCGTCATGAAATTGAAGGTCATGCGATGGAACAGATTATGGAGAACTTACAATCTGCTTTTAATAAATCATGTTAAGAGGATGTCTATATGACGTCCTCTTTCTATATATTACGTGAAAGCACACTTAATATTATTTGTTAATTAAAGCTTACAACTATTTATGAGATTTTACAGAAGAATTAAAAATAGGTGATGACATTGATTGCAACAACCGGTGGTCGAACAGATGAAAATGGTATTCTACTTGCAAAAGAAGTAGCGAGGGATTTAAAAATCCCTTATGTTGATAGAAGAAAATCGTCTTTAAAGGAATTGAAACACCACTATAACCAAGATGTGCTAATGATAGGTAGAAATAGACTAGAAATACATCCTATCACTGCAAATGAACCGGTGTTTTTTCATCCTAATTCAGCTATGTTCCGTTTAAAACGTATAATGTTAGGACTTGATGACCCGTTTCTTAGAGCTGTACAACTTTCAGAAGGTATGACTTTTTTAGATTGCACTGTTGGACTAGCTTCTGATAGTATTTTGGCGAGTTATGTAGTTGGTAGGAGTGGAAAAGTTGTAGGAGTTGAAGGAAATCGTTATTTAGCATATTTGGTTAAGAGAGGGCTACATGAATGGAATTCTCAGTTATTAGAGATGACCAATGCTATGAAATGGATTGAAATTGTTCATTACGATCATTTACTATATTTAAAAAATTGTCCGAGTGATTATTTTGATGTCGTATATTTTGATCCAATGTTTGAAAAAACGATAACCGAATCAAACGGTATTAATAGCTTAAAACATTTAGCAGTTTATTCAGAAATCACAGCGGAAGTGTTATCTGAAGCAAAGCGCGTAGCAAAACGAAGAATAGTGTTGAAGGATCATTATCAAAGTAACACGTTTGACAAGTTTAATTTTATTGTAGAAAAACGAAAAACAGCTAAATTTCACTTTGGCTATCTTCATGCCGCTATTTGATGTTTACAATTTGATTATTCTTATCAATCGCGTTATAAATTGTATCTTATGTTTTATGTCTTTGTACGATAAACAACACTAAAGGTGCAAACAGCCTTTAGTTAAAATCAAACAATATAAAAAGAGGTTTGATTAAATAAATTGCTGTTCGAATGAAATAAGTTAAGTAGGTTAAAGTATACAGATGGAGGTGATATTAGTGTCTAAAAAACGTAAGAAAAACCCTGCAACGATCGGTTTAAGCTCTCCTGATGTAGAGGGGCAAGGGACTACTTCAGCTGAAACTGGAAACTATCAGAAAAGTTCAGCTCGAAAGAAAAATAAACAATCATAAGCGAAGTTGGGTCGACTCGTCATACATTTGAGTCGACCCAAAACTCTATTAACATCAGCTGCCTCTATGTTAGTTTGTTTACCGGTTATTTCTTTACTGCTATAAGATTTTTTAGTGAATAAGTTAAAGTTGAACTTGCAGTTGATTTTTAGTATATGAAGGGTGTTTTTATCGTATTATCACAAAGTTAGTCAGTTATGTTTAAATAAGTTAAAAACCCCAATGTGATAATGGATAATACAAAATATACAATATCATTTTCCATACTTGAAACCTCCTCTCCACATATTATTTGTGCTATAATATTTATTAATACATCGAACTTAAAATTTAAATATTTATGCTACTAAACTCGTATTAATATATTATGATCATCATGTAGAATAATAGAATGAAAACATTTACATAGAAGTAGATTTATTTAAAAAGGAAGGAAGAATTACAATGCCACTGTGGATGAGAAAAACACTTGTCATCTTAATCACAATAAGTACATTTGGGTTAATATCTCCACCACCATCTTTAACAGTCCCAGTTTCTAAATCCAATGACACATCGAAGCAAGATTTAGTTAACCCTGATCTGACGGCTGAAGATGATGAGCACCTATTCCAGTTAGAGGTTGAAGAAGATGAGCAGAATAGGCAACAATTTATCGAAACGACGATGACTGCTGTTGAAGATAAGTCGTTTGAGAAATTTGGACAAAAAATTGGTCCTGTTATCGAGGATGAATTCCGTCTAGCTGTATTACCCAAAATAGAAGAAGTAATACTAGATCTAACTAATCAATACCCAGATTATAAATTGCATAACTTATCCATCACAGAAAGTCCATCTGGTGGCTATGGAGAAAAAATATTTAACATATATGATAATGAGAAAAATAAGGACCTTGTTCGTTTTCATGTCAGAAGGGATCACCCACCTTTGGAGGGATATTGGTTCAATTTTCACTACCATACGTATCTAGATACATTCCAAGCACACAACGATTTAGGAAGTATATATTGGGACAAAAATACCCCACCACGGTGGAAAACCTGAGGCTGATTTTTACGTTGCTTTTGAAAAAGCAACGTATTTTTTTGTTTATTTTGCTATATTAAAAAACTATTTTAGAAACTAGTATTAAAAATGATTCAAATGAAAAACGACTTTCTTAATGGATAGATATGCATTCTAGAAGTTGATTTATTCTGTAGTTTATTATATTTAAGTAACAAAGTAGGTTGATTGTAACAATATGGATCGTGATTTCGACAAAATATTATTTTTTAGATCATAATATTTTGATAATTGACAACAATCGTTCACATGTATTAAAATAAAAAAGCAGCATGAAGACTTTGGTATCCTCATCTTCATAAGTATTATTACCCTATAGTTTTTAACACAACAAAGTATTAAAGAGGTGAAGTTATGTCATTAACAAAAAAAATATTAATTGGTATGGGTCTAGGTATTTTAGTCGGGTTAGTTTTCAATATCGGAATTCCTCAATGGTTTGACGCAGCAGAAACTTACATTTTAACTCCACTCGGTAAAATCTTCATTGGCTTAATTAAGCTATTAGTAGTACCTATTGTTATTATCTCACTAATTTTAGGAACTGCGGGAATAAGTGATCCGAAAAAATTAGGACGAATTGGTATCAAGACAGTTATCTTTTTCTTAATTACTACTTCTATTGCACTAGTAATTGCATTATCGGTAGGTAATATCCTACAACCGGGTCTAGTAGAAGGATTAACTATAGGAGAAGATACAGAAGTAGAAGCTAAAGAAGCACCACCGGTTATGGAAACATTAATCGATATCATTCCAACTAATGCTTTTGAAGCAATGGTTGAAGGAAACATGTTGCAAATTATCTTTTTCTCTATATTAATTGGTTTTGCTATTACACAGCTTGAAGGAAAAGTACCTTCTATTAAAAAGATTATTGAAGAATCAAATAGCATATTAATGTTCTTGGTAGATGTTGTTATGAAGCTAGCTCCTATCGGTGCATTCGCACTTATAGCAGTTGCGATAGGTGGACAAGGATTTGATGCGATTGCTGCAATGGGTAAATATTTCTTTGCTGTACTTTTAGCTTTATTCATACATTTGTCAATAACATATGGTTCAGTTATATTAGTCCTTGGTAAAATGAATCCGATTACTTTCATTAAAAACTTCTTACCAGCAATTGCTGTCGCTTTTAGTACATCAAGTAGTTCAGCTACTTTACCAGTATCAATGGAGACAGCTCAAAAGAATTTAAAAATACCTAAGAGTATTAGTGGTTTCGTTCAGCCATTAGGTGCTACAATCAATATGGACGGCACAGCGATCATGCAAGGGGTTGCTACAGTATTTATTGCTCAGCTATACGGTGTAGATCTTTCAATGGCCGATCTAGCTACTATCGTATTAACAGCTACATTAGCTAGTATCGGAACTGCAGGTGTTCCTGGTGTGGGAATCATTATGTTAACGATGGTACTAACATCAGTTGGATTAAGCTTAGAGGCAATTGCACTCGTTCTTGGTGTTGATAGGTTACTTGATATGACAAGAACAGCAGTTAATATTACTGGTGACGCTGCATGTGCGAAGTTTATCGCTAAATCAGAAGAAAAGCATGAAGCAAGTAATGCTAAAACTGCATAAACCAAAATAGCCAACCTAATTATTAGGTTGGCTATTTTTTTATAAAAAGTCTCACCTTCTCTTTTCCATAATTTAATAGAGTTTGAGCACACCCTCCACTGTGAGATATATGTTACACTAATATTACATATATATTACACTAGATTTCCAAGTTGGGGGGAGGCACACATTGAATGTGATGAAAAAAATGACGCTATTATTATGTATATTTGTCCCTTTCCTTACGATCCCTTCCTCTGCTAATCAATATGGGGTACTTCTAAAAAACTATCATCCAATAAATGAAATGACAGTTGTTCAACAACTATCAAACTATGAATATATTAAAGAGATGCTACTACTTCCAAATGAGGAATTTGACGAACGATCAGTTCTTAATATAATACAATCGCTTAACCGAATTGATTCTGCAATAATGCAGAAATTAGTTAATAACAAAGTATATGTAAAATTGTTTAATGGTTCTATCATTAATGAACCATTTGCTAACCACTTAGCAGGTGTAAGACCGAGAGGTTATGTGGATACTGACATGAAGTGGGATAGTGTTCCTGGAATGGGAGGAAACTACGTCGTCCTTGTAAAAATAGGACATAGTGAAAAAGGGCAAGGTCACGGTTCTCACAACCTTGAATTGCACGAGTTAGCGCATTCGATTGATGCGATTGTTTTTGATAACATTAGACATAGTATGGAGTTTTTGGCAGCTTGGAATACTGAAGTGTCGACCATCTTTCCAAATCAACCATATTTTAATGATTATCCAGAGGAATTTTTTGCAGAAGCTTTTGCTATGTACTATACAAGTAACGAAACGAGAGAACTTCTTGCGGAAAATGCCCCCTTAACAGCGAAATATATACGCAGCTTATCATTAATGAAATGAGGAAAATAGATGTTATCAATCATTGTTGCATTTGATAAAAACCGTACGATTGGAAAAAACAACAGCATTCCATGGCATCTACCTAATGATTTAGCACACGTTAAACGCATAACGATGGGTCACACTGTAGTTATGGGGAGAAAAACATTTGATTCGATAGGAAGACCGTTACCAGATAGAAAAAATGTGGTTTTAACGAGAGATCAAAATATTGAAATAGAAGGCGTTCAACTGATTCATACAATCGATGACATCTTTCGTATTGAAGAACAAGCTAACAACGAGGAAGTATTTATTTTCGGTGGTGAAACACTTTATAAGCAACTATTTCAATATGTCGATAAGCTATATGTTACGTTTGTTGTTGCTACATATGCAGGGGATACGTATTTTCCTTTTATGATTTCTGCTGATGACTGGCTTTTAAAATCAAAGACAAAAGGTTTGAAGGATGAAGATAACAATATAGACTATTATTTCTTAACTTATGAACGTAGGAGAAGTGAAGAGGTAACAAGTGCATAAGAAATTTTACTGCATCTAATGTATTGAACAGGTGCGATTAATGATGTTATTTCCGATAATCATTATAACAAACACAAGTATAATTGCATGTTTTTATTGTTGGTGAGAAATTTAAAATATTTTCTGAAAATATATTTCATTTTAAATATTTCATGATATAATGTTCCAATCACAACATTAACGTATTAAAGTAATTACTACTTACAGAAAGGGTTTGTATAATGAGCCAACAAGTTAAACAACAAGTAAAGCGTGTTCAACTCGAGGATATAATGATTGCCCATCAAACATTGAAAGATGTAGTAACTCATACCCCTTTACAGCGCAATGAAGTCTTATCAGAAAGATTTGACTGTAATTTATATATAAAGAGAGAGGATCTACAGGTTGTCCGTTCTTTCAAAATTCGCGGAGCATATAATTGCATCAAACATTTATCAAAGCAAGAGTTGGAATCTGGAATAGTGTGTGCAAGCGCAGGCAATCATGCTCAAGGAGTTGCATATTCTTGTAGACATCTTGGAATTCATGGCAAGATATTTATGCCAACAACAACTCCAAGACAAAAGGTATCGCAAGTAGAGCTGTTTGGCAAAGAGAACGTTGAAATTATCTTAACAGGTGATACATTTGACGATGCTTACGAGCAAGCAATGACATGCAGTAAATTAGAGAATAGACCATTTATCCATCCATTTGACGATATGAACGTTATTGCTGGTCAAGGTACTGTGGCAGTAGAACTACTAAATGATTGTGATGAACCAATCGACTATATTTTTGCTAGTATTGGTGGTGGTGGTCTCATTTCGGGCATTGGTACTTATGTAAAGAGCATTTCACCACAAACAAAGGTCATTGGTGTTGAACCTGAGGGAGCTCCTGCCATGGATGTATCTCGAAAGAAGGGGGAAGTGACCACTCTTGATACAATTGATAAATTTGTTGATGGAGCTGCTGTGAAAAAAGTTGGTGATACGACGTTTAACATAAGTAACGCTGTTGTAGATGATGTACTGTTAGTTCCAGAAGGGAAAGCTTGTACGACAATCCTTGAATTATATAATGAGAATGCTATTGTTGCTGAACCTGCAGGCGCATTACCGATTGCAGCATTAGATTTTTATAAAGACCAATTACGTGGGAAAACTGTTGTTTGTGTCATAAGTGGTGGTAATAATGATATAGGAAGAATGCAAGAGATTAAAGAACGGTCTATGATGTATGAAGGCTTGCAACACTATTTTATTGTTAATTTCCCTCAGAGAGCTGGGGCGTTAAGAGAATTTCTAGATGAAGTGTTAGGTCCTACTGACGATATTTCAAGATTTGAATATACGAAAAAAAATAATAGAGAAAATGGACCTGCATTAGTAGGCATTGAATTAAAGCACAAAAATGACTATAAACCATTAATAGAACGTATGAACAAAAAAGGTTTTGCATATCAAGAAGTGAAAAAGGACAGCAATCTTTTTCATTTGTTTATTTAACAGATTACTTTTCTGTTAACAAGAAGATGTTGTGAATTTAAGAAAATATGAACTTCTTGTGAATAATCTCCGTCCATCATCCATTTTTGTTGGAAATAATAATATAATTTAACTAAGCTTTTCATGAAATAGGAAACAGGGGGGATGATGAACATGCTTACAAACATTGGGGTTCCGGGCCTTATCCTTATATTAGTAATTGCTTTAGTTATATTTGGCCCTAAAAAACTTCCTGAAATTGGGAGATCTTTTGGACAAACGCTGAAAGAATTTAAAACATCTACTAAAGAATTGACTAGCGATGTGATTGACGAATTAGAAGAAGATAAAAAGAAGAAAGCGACCTAAAAATCCATACATTTATTCTATTCTTCATTAATTAAGGTTATTTACGGATGATTTATTCGTAATTCATGTTTCTTCTATAAATTTGGTGACAATCGCATAAACCTCTTCTAGCTGTTCAAAATAGCACGAGCAGCAACAAAGGTAATGATAAAGACCCCAAGAGGGTGGCTCATAGTGAAAGGATTAGATTTCGTAGCCTCTATATATTGTATAACCTTCCAGGTGACGATACCTATATACAACATATAAAGGATTGTGAGAGAAGATTCTTCAGGGGTCACCCTCTTGAAATGTGGATGATGAAACAGAGGCGGGTGTTTGGAGATGGAAGATCAAGAGATGAAATTGGTAGACCACTTAGATGAGCTAAGAAAACGACTACTTATTACAATGGTGGCTTTTATCATTTTTTTTATTTTTGCATTTATCTTTGTTAAAGATATATATAATTGGCTTGTAATGGGTCTAGACCCATATAGTATTACGTTAGTTATATTAGGTCCAAGTGAAGTATTATGGGTCTATTTTACAATTGCTGGAATATTAGCGATTGCTTGCACAATTCCGATATTGGCACTACAAATATGGCTATTCGTTAAGCCAGCGTTAAAGCCAATTGAGCGTAAAATAACACTTTCTTATATTCCTGCTTTATTTATTTTATTTATTCTAGGTTTGTGTTTTGGCTATTTTGTTATACTTGACGTTGTTTTCGGCTTTTTAACAAACCTTGGTGAAGAAATGTTTGATACGATGTTCACGGCAGAAAAGTATTTTCAATTCGTCTTAACGATGACGATACCATTTGCGATCTTGTTTGAGTTACCAGTTGTGGTTATGTTTTTGACGAGTATAGGTATCATCAATCCATATGTTTTGCAAAAGGTACGAAAATACGCCTATTTCGTTCTAGTTATTATTTCAGTTACTATTTCACCACCTGATTTTATTTCTGACTTCTTAGTTACAATTCCGTTACTATTTTTATATGAATGTAGCATAATACTTTCGAAAATTGTATACAAGAAAAAACAGAAAAAAGAAGAGCGGGATCAAGTAGATATGTTGTCAAATGAAGTTGCAAAATGACCTCTCAGAGGTCTTTTTTTTCGCTCTTTATATGGCTCTTTTCTTAACCCCTGCCTGCAAAAGGCTACGTTTTATTATGAACAACGATGACGCGTATTAATCTACTTAGCTGTTCTAATGTTGTAAGAGTGGTTACATCGTTTTCGAAAATAACAATAATAAAAGCATTGACAGTTACTGTAGGGGGGTATAGTATTATAAGTGTAAGCTTGATACTTTAACATAATGAAAGATTGGAGAGATACTGAAATATGACAAAAGGGAAATTAATCACATTAGCTGTCAACGGCGGTGTAGGCTTCGGGGCAAAACTTACCTCCAAACAATTAATGGTCCTTGCTAAACATATTGGGGAAGATAGTGAGGTAGAGCTCACGACCTTTCAACAACTCTATATAGACGTTCCAGAAAGTAAAGTCGATACAGTTGTCGCAGATTTAGAGAACAATGGATTTTCGTGTTATCCAGTCGGTATGTACGTAAAAAGTCTACGAACATGTAATTTTTGTAAGGGCGCTGAAGAAGAAGGAATGCCTGTAGCTATCGAACTGAATAAACGCATTGCTGGGAGAGAAGTGCCATTTCCAGTTCGTCCAGCATATACAGGGTGTCAAAATGCTTGTGGTGAACCATTAATGAACGATATTGGGGTTATAAAAAATAAAGATCACTATGATCTTTACATTGGTGGCAAAGCAAAAGGCGTTGATGCAAAAATAGCAAAGCTTTTTAAATCCCAACTTAGTCCAGAAGATTTATTTACAACAATAGACGATATACTAGCAGCTTATCAACAACAAGGCAAGAAGAGAGAGCACTTTGCGAAATTTATAGATCGGGTAGGGTTTAATCAATTATTGCAGGAGGTCGAAGAAGGTCTCGAAAAAAGATAATTATCCGCTTGACAGATACCTTACAGGGGTATACTATATAACTAAGAGGTGATCACAATGGATAATGATTGTCATGTTAATGATGAGGGGAAAATGCTTGCGACGCCCCGAAGTGATAAAGAAAAGGATCAGTTAATAAAGCGTTTAAAAAGAGTAGAAGGACAGGTTCGAGGTATTCAAAAAATGGTTGAAGATGATCGTTATTGTGTAGATATTCTTATCCAAGTCTCTGCGATCAATTCAGCTTTGAAAAATGTAGGGTTTCAATTATTAGAACGACATGCACATCACTGTGTATCAGACGCTATAAAAGAAGGCTCAGGTGATGAAGCAATTGAAGAGTTAATGAAAGTAATTAAACAGTTCTCTAAATCATAAATATGGAGATGATCAATATGAGCGAGCAGAGTCAATTAGTACAAAACCCGACCCAAAACCAGATGAAATTGGGGATAACAGGGATGACTTGTGCCGCGTGTTCCACACGAATTGAAAAGGTCTTAAACAAAATGGACGGTGTGGAAGCGAATGTGAATTTGGCGATGGAAGCTGCAACGGTTAAGTATAATAGTGATACAGTGAAGCCAGAAGAGGTAGTGTCAAAAATTAATAAACTTGGCTACGGTGTACAGACTGAGAAGGTAGACCTTGATATATACGGCATGACATGTGCTGCCTGCTCCACGCGGATTGAAAAAGTGGTAAATAAAATGGACGGTATTGAAGCTGCAACGGTTAATTTGACAACTGAA